>CAUQSG010000004.1:0-57634 GCA_963520725.1 uncultured Flavobacteriaceae bacterium
TTTTCAAAGACACTCGCGCCAGTGTTCGTTACCCATTCTTTGGCCAGTTTGGATTTTTGGGTTCGGAAAAAAGAACCGATTACATTTAGGACAATCTCATCTTTTTTACCAATATTTTTATTAAAGTAAAGGTCTAAAACAGGATTGATATATTTCTCATTATCAGAGTTTATAGTTGAGTTTTGTGTAGTGACTGCTCCTTGGATAAATTCACTCTCTCCATTAGCTCTCGAAAAATAATGGTTCATATTCAAGTTTAATTTAGTTTGAAATGCATAGCTGTTTTCCTTTGAATTTGAATATGTTGCGGAAATTTCTTGGATTGTGTATCCGAAATGATCCGTTTGAAATTCATCAGAACGATATTTCTGACTATTCAAAAGATATTCATAAGTGCTGTGATAGTTTCGGTTATCATAGTCTCTGAAACCCAGATTGTAATCCAGCCCAAAAGTATTTCTGCCTCTCGTGTAGGTGAAATACGCTGAACCATTCACAAACCCAGTAAGTGTGGCATTTTGTACACTGGCTCCTCCAGTATAGCCATTTTCGGGATTTCTTGTAATGACATTAACCACCAAATCTGCCTTGTTTGCCCATCTTGTAGGCGGAACATCGTAATAATCAATTCTGACAACGGCTTCAGGTTTTATCCCTTGAAGCTGCAGATTGGTAGATTCTCTCCCATTGATAAGGATAAGAATTTTCCCGCCGCGGATACTGCTCACATTATTAGAAACAGGGTCTAATTGTAGCTGAGGAACACTCATCACCAAGTCTTTTGCGTATCGTGCAGACTCTATTGCTTTTTCATCAAAAGAATAAGAAACATGGTCAGAAAATACTTTTCTTTTCTGAGATTTTATGATGACTTCTTGGATTTCTTTGACATTAGAAATGCTGTCTTTCACCGTATTTTCTTGACAAAAACCTTGCAAAGACGCAAGGAAAGCCAAGGCATGAAGTGTTCTCTTGTTCATAGGGTTTTATTTTTTAATTAGTTTGAGTTTTCTGGTATAGATTTCACCTTTGACAAATATAACATAAACTCCGGTTTTCAACTCAGAAATGTTGTAAATTTTTTGTTCAGGGAATATTTTAATAAGTCTTCCCGAAGCATCAAAAACTCTTACTTCCTGAATGTGATAAAAACCTTGCAGATAAAACACATCAGCGACAGGATTAGGATAAAGAAGCTCTGGTTTAGATTCTTTTTCAGGGGTGTTTTTTAGTTTTATGGTAATTTTCTGCGTGTGGGTTGTTTCATTTCCACAGCTGTCTTTTGCAGTCCATTTGTAAATAATTTTAGAAATCTTTCCATTAGTTTTTTCTTCGTTTCTAGATGAAGTCACTGTTGCAGTTCCGCAGTTATCGGTAGCAGTAAGTGTCACCTGTGCAGGGACAGTGTCACCTTCTTCTATTGTGATATTTTGAGGAAGTGGCCGGGTAAAAACAGGCGCTGTATTATCTACCACCTTTATCAATTGTGTATGGATAAGAGATTGATTACAATCATCTGTAACAGTGAAGACTCTCTTGATAATGTGTTTGCTGGAACAACCTCCGTTTGTTTTTTCTTCTTTGTAGGTGATTTTAGGATTACATCCTCCTGTCACGGTAGGCATAGTGACAGCAGGGATAGTATCTTCACAAGAAAGCGTAATATCCTTTGGAACAGAAGTAAAAGATAAAGAAGCAGGAAGAGTTTCATTTTTCTCAATGATGAAGCCACCGCCGTTTTTTGGATTGTAATTTGTTAAGGCAAAAGCTAATCCATCGATGACCTCTATTTTGATAATTCCAGCTGGAATAGAAATGGCAGTATTTCCAAAATTTATGTTTCCAATGTTGATATTAGGCAGTGTGACTTCATAGCTTCCATTGTTGTCAATATTATTAGCCAAAGTATATTTGTATGTCTTTCCAAAATCATCAGAAAGAAGAATTCTCACTTTTGTGTTTTTGAAAATATCATTGTCCACTTGCCAAGTAAGAGTGAGTTTTTCGCCTCCTTTGTATTTGTTTTTCATGGTATTGTTTAAAACAAAAGGAAGTCCTTCTTTTACGGTTACTTTGGTTTCTACAAGGTCGTATTGAGTGATATAGTCCGAAGAGAGCTGAGGCTGTGCATCGCTTACTCCTAACCAAAAAGTAAAAGTACCAGTTTTTTGTGTGGGAATCCAGCTGTTTGCAACTTCATTCCCTGTTTGTTCACTATATTCTCTTTTGAAGCTAACAGGATTGGTCGTTGTAGGTTTATATGCTGTATATTGGGCGATAGACTCAATATCGCCAAGGCGCACATCTCTTTGATGGGCTGCGTATAGAAGCTCGGAGCTGTCAGAGTCTGTGGCAGGAATATAGAATTGGAAAAAAGTATTTTCAGGGATAGTGTAGTGATTTTTGATTTGATTGGCATCAATCTGTGGAGGCGCACTATTGAAAGGTATTCCCAGAGGAATATTAGGGAAAGATTTGTCACCTACGACTTGCGTACGCTGAGAATCTGTATAGTAAGGAACAGAAGCTAATCGCTCGCGGATACGATGAATACTTGACAAAGAGAAGAAATCTCTAGGACTGCCATAAGACATTACTGATTGTCCTCGGAAATGCTCAGTTTTTTCACTAGCATAATCAAACGAAGGACTGCTGAATGTATGTCTTCCACCGAATAAATGCCCTATCTCGTGAGCAATTACATTATTCGTAGGGCGTGCTAGTGCAGCGCCTTTATAGTTTTCATAAACGCCGTAGATGTAGGCAAGTCCTCGGATTCCTTTGGAGGAAGTATGAGAAATAACAATCCCCGTTTCATAATTCTTTTCACCAATAAGATTGTTAATAAGCTGAGTAGAGTTGTTTATGATGTATGATGCGTTTTGGGAGCTAGAAAAAAACTCTTCACTTGCGTTTTTGGCGATAAGTTTTTCATTATTGATTATTTCAAATCGCACGCCTATATCTCGCATATAGATTTCATTAAGGAAAATTTCTATATCCGCCCAAAAAGTTTTTACTTTTTCTATATCATTATTAAAAAACCAGCTGCTAAATACATTATGGGTAATAGGCATCGCCAGACGATAAACCCTAAACACATTAGTATTGGCTATTTTAGGAGCATTATTGCCATCTTCTAAAATGCTTAATTCGGAATTTTTTCCATGTCTATGAAAAGGGTCTTCTGCACTGCATACTTCATCTTCTTCGTTTTTACGAAAAAGAACATTATTTCCTTTTGAGCTGATGCTAAAAGAAGAACCGTTATAAGTGTAACTTCCTGAAACTGAGTTTTTACTAATGGACAGGCTGGCAACAAGGGTATTTTGGTAATAGCCGACAAAACTCTGGATGCCGTCTTTTTTCAAAGAACTATTTCGTGGATACCATTTCAAAGGTATGCTGTTTTCTTTAGGAATGGGCATGCTCCATTCTGAAAGATTGGGCTGAGAAAAAATCTTTTTAACCTCAGATACCTTTAAATTTTGTCCCGAGATAAAAACTAAAAAACACAGAAATACGGAAATGAATAATTTTTTTATCATATGAATATAACTTTATTTTGATTGCATTATACAAAGTTAAGCCAATCTAACAAAAGGATAAAGTTATTTTCAAGATTAAAAATATAAATTTAATTATCCGTGTTTTATTTTTTGATTAAAAGTGGTTGATTTATAATATTTAATGTAATTTAATTCAACCAATTTTTAAAATCTTTCACTCGTTCTCGGCTGATACTGATTTCTTCCGTTGGCTGGAAGCGGAGTTCTACTTTATAATGTGGCGAAGTGTGGATGTTTTTGATGTAATTGATGTTGATAATAAACTGCCTGTTTGCACGGAAAAACGATGAAGAATCCAAAACGCTTTCCAGTTCTTCTAAATTGAAATCCGTAGGGAAAGCCCTTTCAGAAGTCTGAGCATAAACAATCTTATTTTCAGTGTAGAAGCAGGAGATTTCTTCCACTGGGATTATCTTTAAATTATACCCGATTTTGACCAAAACTCGTTTTAAAGAAGGTTTTTCTTTTTGGATAAGCTCCTTGAAATTCAGATTGTTATAAAACTGCTCCTTTGGAAGGAAATTTTTAAATTTATCAATCGCTTTAGTTAAATCTTCTAAAGTGATGGGTTTCAGTAAGTAATCAATAGAATTTAGTTTAAAAGCCCGCAGCGTATATTGGTCAAAAGCTGTGGTGAAAATGATGAAACTTTGAGTGGGAACCTGCTCAAAAATATCAAAAGAAAGCCCGTCGCCAAGGACGATATCAGAAAAAATAAGCTGTGGATGCTCATGCGTTTTGAACCATTCTACGCCTTCCTCCACTGAGTGAATGACCGCTGCGATTTCTAAATCAGGAAACTGCGAAAGCACTCTCTGGAGCTGTCTCGCCGCTGGTTTTTCATCTTCTATAATGATGACTTTCATCTTTTTGTTTTTAAAATTAATTTTATGCTTATAGATTTAAAACGAATGCTTATTCGTTTAAAACGAGTAGGCATTCGTTTGGAAAGTAATCGTTATTAAATTTCTTTGTCTTCTTTCTCCATGATTTCACGAACTTTTCTTTTTTCCCAAGAATTCCCAAAAGGAGAGAATACGCTCAGTCCATTCATCACCACCCCGAAGCCCCAGCCTAAAAGCGGCCACCAGAACCAAAGATGGTCAGGATTGTGATACAGATTAAGACAGATAAAGAAAGTGTTCATAACCAAGTAGGTGATGAGGTGCATGTAGAAAGATTTGATTTCTTTCATTCTTTTGTAAGCTCTGTCATAAGCGGAATTTTCGTTAGTTGTTTGCATAATTTTGATTTTTGAAGTTAATAAAATAGGGATTTTTACACTGAAATGATTTTCTGTTTTTTCTATAAATACTTTTTTGTTTGTAATTAAATTATAACGAACCGAAATATTATTTAAACCAATTCCAGAGGACTGGTGGATGGATTTTCGTGGCTGCAGGTTGTTTTCTACGATTAAATATTGTTTTTCTGAATATACTCTGATTTTCAGAGGTTTTTGTTCTGTAGCGAAATTATGTTTGATGCAGTTTTCCAAAAGAAGCTGTAACGAAAGCGGCACAATCAAGGTTTTTTTGACCTCTGGTTCTATTTCAAAATGAAAAGAAACGCTGTCTTCAAAACGAGCGGTGAGCATCTCGCAGTAGGTCTCCGCAAAGTCCAATTCTTCCTCTACACTTACTAATTCCTTGTCTTTTTTATCCAAAATATATCGGTAGATTTTGGACATTGATGCGGTAAATTCCTGCGCTTTGTGCGGGTTTTCATCAATCAGGGAACACAGCACATTCAGCGAATTGAAAAGAAAATGCGGGTCGAGCTGGTTTTTGAGGCTTTCAAAACGGACATTGGCAGAAGTAGCGATGATTTTCTGCTCCACCACCTGCGTCATTGTAGATTTTTTCCATTCTATCATGAAACTCCTCGCATGAAGGAAGGCAGAAACTCCCAGAGAAATAAGGATGTTAAAAATATGAATCCACCACATTTTTTCTGTCCAAAAAACTTCAATGGGTGTTTTTTGTATCAAAATTAAATTGATGTAGTTGCACAAAAGTACACTCGCTATACTCACCAAAATAGTGAAAATAATTCCAAAAGTCACACGCTCATAGGTCTGGGATATCCAGTCCCATTTTTGGCTGAGAAAATTATTGAGCAGCATCTGGCTGAATCCGATGGTATAAATGTAAAGGGCTGAAATACAGAAATCCAAAAAGAACTTCTCCAAAGTGGGATTCTGCACCCAGAACACTCCTAAAACAGCTACGCCAAAGGAAATAAAAAGACAGATGAAGAAAAACTTTTTCATGGTTTTTATCTTTTTTTGATGATTCAAAGGTATAACAGATTTCTGATGAAAACTAAAAAAATAAACTGAGCGGTTGTTTTTGAATACTGAGCCGTATTTTCTAATATAAAATTAAACAAAATCCCGCTCATTTCAGAATGAACGGGATAGGATATTTAGTAAAGAACTGATTTTATTTCAGTTGTCGGATGCCCATTTCATAGAACCCGAAACTTAGCAAATCAGCATTTTCATTGATAACTTGGTCTGTAGAACGCCCAGCACCATGTCCAGCATTCATCTCTATTCGGATAAGAATAGGATTTGGACAGCTTTGTTTCTCTTGTAGTTCAGCTCCGAATTTGAAGGAGTGTGCGGGAACTACACGGTCATCATGGTCGCTGGTGATAATCATTGTAGAAGGGTAGCACACACCTTTTTTTACATTATGAACAGGCGAGTAGGATTTCAGGTATTCAAACATCTCTTTGCTGTCCTCAGCTGTTCCGTAGTCATAAGCCCAGCCAGCACCAGCAGTAAACTTGTTATAACGAAGCATATCCAGTACTCCCACTCCTGGGAAAGCCACTTTAGCAAGGTCAGGTCTCATGGTCATTGTAGCTCCTACAAGAAGACCGCCATTGGAACGCCCAGAAAGCGCCATATATTTAGGCGAAGTGTATCCGTTTTTTTGTAGGTATTCTCCTGCTGCGATGAAGTCATTGAATACATTTTTCTTCTGCATTTTGGTTCCTGCATCGTGCCATTTTTTACCATACTCGCCACCACCACGGATGTTTGGAACGGCATAGATTCCTCCGTTTTCCATCCAGATAGCATTTACAGGCGAGAAAGAAGGCGTAAGGCTTACATTAAACCCTCCATAAGAATACAGGATAGTAGGGTTTTTACCATCTCTTTTTAATCCTTTTTTGTAGTTGATCATCATCGGTATTTTAGTCCCATCTGCTGAGGTATAAAATACTTGTTCAGATACATAGTCATCAGGATTAAATTTCACTTTAGGTTTTTGGTGAATTTGGTATTTCCCTGTAGTCAAATTATATTTATAAATTGTGCTAGGCGTGATGTAATTTGTAAATGAAAAATACAGTTCTTTTTCTCCTGTTTTCCCTTCGAAACCATCTGCCTTCCCAGCTCCAGGAAGTTTGATGTCGCGGATAAGTTTCCCGTTGTAGTCCAGCTGCTGCACGAAAGAAATAGCATCTTTCATATACTTAGCAAATAGGTATCCGCCGCCAGTAGAGATAGACAGTACATTTTCTTTTTCTGGGACTACTTCTGTCCAGCTGTTAGGATTGTTAATGTTAAATTTCACTATCTTTTTGTTTGGAGCATTTTTGTCCGTGATCGCATAGATGAAATCGCCTTTGGTATCGACTACATTTGTATTAAAATCATACCCAGTCTGCACAGGGACGAAGTCCGTTTTTTTCTTTAAATCTTTGATGTAAAGTTCATTTCCATTCGTAGCATTCGCTGCAGAAATGATTAGAAATCTCTGGTCATCGGAAACGCTGGCAGAAAGATATCTTCGCTTAAAGTTCTCTCCACCGATGATGAGCTGGTCTTCGGACTGCTTAGTTCCCAGTTTGTGGAAATAGATTTTGTGTGTGTCTGTCTTTGCAGAGAGTACGCTTCCATCAGGTCTGTCATAGCTGGAATAGTAGAAACCTTCATCGCCAAGCCATACAATTCCGCTGAATTTCACATCTACAAGAGTTTCATCGATTTGCTTTTTGGTAATGGCATCTAGGATGATGATTTTATTCCAGTCGCTGCCTCCTTCGGAGATTTTGTAAGCAACGAGGTTTCCTTTTTTATTAAAGCTGATTCCTGCCAAGGAAGTAGTCCCGTCAGCTGAGAATTTATTAGGGTCAAGGAATACTTCTGTTTTTCCGTTTTTGTCCTTTCTGTATAGAACATACTGCGCCTGAAGCCCATCGTTTTTATAGAAATAAGTGTAATCTCCCTCTTTGAATGGAGCAGAAATTTTTTCATAATTCCAGATGTCTTTCAGCTGTTTCGCTATGTCTTTTCTGAAAGGGATTTTAGCCAAATAATTATTAGTAAAATCCACTTCGCTTTTTACCCAGTTTTTGGTGTTTTGGGACATGTCATCTTCCAGCCAACGGTAAGGGTCTTCCACCTTCGTACCGAAATACTCATTGGTGTGGCTTATTTTTTCTGTTTTAGGATAATTGTGTTGAGCGTTCATAAATGAAATGGCAGCTAAACCCACTGCGCAGCATAATGTTTTGTTAATCATAACTAAAGATTTTTTCCCAAATATAATTAAATTTCCCATTGTAAAAAGTAGTTTTCATTAAAATCTTTATTTTTGCCTTATGATAAATTTTTTAAAAACTAAAATAGCCCTTTTATGGGCGAAAAAACATACCCAAAATGCTGGAATTTATAAACAAAATGCAGCGGCTGACCAAGAAAAACTTTTGTTTTCTTTATTAAAAACAGCTAAAAATACGCTTTTTGGAAAAGAACATCATTTTGGAGACATCCAATCTATCAGGGATTTTCAGGAGAATGTTCCTATCAGTGATTACGAGGATTTAAAACCCTATATAGAGCGAATAAAAAACGGAGAAAAAGATATTCTATGGACTTCCCTACCAGAATATTTCGCTAAAACATCTGGGACGACATCAGGCGCGAAGTACATTCCCATTTCAAAGGAAGGAATGCCTTTCCAAATAGCAGCTGCACAATCGGCGATATTCCACTACATTGCCCAAAAAGACAATGCAGATTTTGTGGCAGGGAAAATGATTTTCCTGCAAGGTTCTCCAGAGCTGGAAGAAATCAACGGCATCAAAACAGGCAGACTGTCAGGAATTGTGGCGCATCACATCCCAAATTACCTTCAGAAAAACAGACTGCCTTCCTACGAAACCAACTGCATAGAAGACTGGGAAACCAAGGTGGATAAAATCGTGGAAGAAACTGAAAACCAGAACATGACTTTGATTTCTGGTATTCCGCCGTGGCTCATTATGTATTTTGAAAAACTGATTGATAAAAAAGGCAAAAAAATCAAGGAAATTTTCCCAAATCTTCAGCTCATCATCACAGGCGGAGTGAACTATGAACCTTACCGAGAAAAAATGGAGCATCTTTTAGGCGGTAAGGTGGATATTATTCAGACCTTTCCAGCGAGTGAGGGTTTTTTCGCTTTTCAAGATGACTACACACAGGAAGGACTTTTGCTTTTGACTAATCATGGGATTTTCTATGAATTCGTTCCATTAGAAGAGTTTGGAAAACCTAATGCAAGGAGATTGACTTTATCAGAAGTTGAACTAAATAAAGATTATGCTTTGGTTATCAGTACTAATTCTGGGCTTTGGGCGTATTCCATCGGAGATGTGGTTCGTTTTATTTCTAAAAATCCTCACCGAGTTTTGGTGAGCGGGCGAACGAAACATTTTACCTCTGCTTTTGGAGAACATGTGATTGCTTTTGAGGTGGAGGAAGCCATGAAAGCCACTGTGACAAAGCACCCAACGCAAATTACCGAGTTTCACCTTGCGCCGCAGGTAACGCCTGAAAACAAGGAACTTCCTTATCACGAATGGTTTATAGAATTTGAGAAACAGCCAGAGGATTTGGAGGAATTTAGGAAAACACTGGATTTGGAGATGAGGGAGCGGAATGTTTATTATGATGATTTGATTTCAGGGAATATTCTTCAATCATTGAAAATTAGTTGTTTGGCAAAAAACGCTTTTCAAGAATATGCCAAAACAGAAGGAAAACTGGGCGGACAGAATAAAATCCCACGACTTGCCAACGATAGGAAAATAGCGGAGATTTTGGAGAGGTATAAAACAAATTAAGATAAGATGAAAAAGAATTTTGGAAAAGCAATAAGAATATTTTTGATAGATGGAAAACCTAATGGGAGAATGACTTGTGAACAATCCAATTGGACAGGGAAAGCTTATAAAATCCCAAAAGTCGAAATCAAAAATTGTGCAGACAGGCAAGATTTAAAAAATCCTGGTGTATATTTTCTTTTTGGTAAAGATGAGGAAGATGATGATTTGGTCTACATTGGCGAAGCTGAAGATATTTTGGTAAGACTTAATCAGCATGTCTCTCAGAAAGACTTTTGGACGGAAACCATTGCTTTTATTAGTAAAGATGAAAACCTTAATAAAGCTCATATCAAATATTTAGAATATCGTTTATTTGAGATTGCAAAAGCGGCTCAAAGATATAAAATCCTTAATGGAAATACACCGACTCAATCTTCTATCTCGGAATTAGACCAAGCAGAAATGGAGGAATTTATTGATAATGTAAAACTTTTAGTGAATACTTTAGGGCACAGAGTTTTTGATGATAAACCAGAAATAAATTCTATAGAAAAAGAAGAAATTTTATATCTGGAAACAGGTAATGGAGATAGAGCATGTAAAGCCGTTGGAATGCAGACGATAGAAGGTTTTTTAGTCTCAGAAGGCTCAAAAATTGCAGAAGAAACAACATTTTCCCTTCAAAAATCTATCCAACAGAAAATAGAGAATCTTATTTCTAATGGAATAATCAAAGATTTTGTCTTTACAGAAAACTATATTTTTCCTAGCCCTTCAGCAGCAGCATGTGTAGTTACAGGTCGTTCTGCAAACGGTTTGAAAGAATGGAAAACAAAAGAAGGAATTTCACTAAAAGATCTAAAATAAACGATGAACCTAAAAATATCACTTGACGCTCTGAAAGCCTTAAAGAATCAGGAGTTTAGAAACCTTATTACAGGGCGGTTTTTTATTATTCTCGCCTTTAAGATGACCTCCACGCTTTTGGGCTGGTGGGTTTATGAGCTGACAGGCGACCCGTTTTCTATTGGGCTGATTGGTCTGTCTGAGGTGATTCCTGCGGTAGGATGCGCCTTGTACGCTGGGCATTTCATTGATATGAACGAAAAGAGAAGGCTTTTGCTCGTTTGCAATTTTGCTTATGTTATTCTTCTCGGGTCGTTGCTTATTCCTGCTTGGTTTCAGGGAAATTTAGAATTTACTAATGATGAGGTCACTTATTTTATTTATTTCGTTGTTTTTCTTACAGGGATTGCACGATCTTTTCTTGGGCCTATTGTCCCTGCGATGATACCTAAAATCGTTAGCAAAGAACTTCTCCCAAGAGCCATTACGATCAATCAGACTACATTTTTGGCGGCATCGGTCATGGGACATGCGATGTGTGGATTTTTGGTTTCTTTATTACAAATTAAGGGAACATTAGTAGTGATCGTTTCTTCCTTATTTGTGGCTTTCTTTTTTTATTTTAAAACAAAACCACAGCATTCGGAATTTAAAGACCAAGAAGTCAATGTTTACGAGAGTATAAAGGAAGGGCTGAATTATATATTTAAGACAAAAGAAATTGTAGGCGCTTTGACATTGGATTTGTTTGCCGTGCTTTTTGGTGGCGCTGTGGCTCTTATTCCTGTTTTTGCAAAGGATATTTTGCAGCTGGGCGCGGTGGGCTACGGCTTTCTGAATGCGGCATCGGACATTGGGGCAGGGATTTCAATTTTTACACTGACTTTCTTTCCTTTGAGAAGAAATCAAGGTAAGCTTCTGCTTTTCAGTGTTTTTGGATTTGGGGCATGCATTTTGCTCTTTGGAATTTCAGAATATTTTATTTTATCATTTTTAGCATTGCTGATGAGTGGTATTTTGGATGGCGTAAGTGGGGTTATTAGAGGAACGATAGTTCAGCTGAAAACACCTGACCATATGAGAGGAAGAGTGATGAGTGTCAATAGTATGTTCGTGATGTCTAGTAATGAGCTGGGGCAGTTTGAAAGCGGAGTGGCAGCAAGGCTTTTCGGGGCGGTAAATGCCGTGGTTATAGGCGGTTCTATCACGATGCTTATCGCTGTGGTGGTGAGACTTACCTCTCCAAAACTGAGGGAAATGGAGTATTAGATTTGCGGGAATGAAAAAATAATTTTAATTTTAACCTATAAAAAAGTTGAATTGTATTCAAAATTCATATATTTGCACAAAAATAAATTTAAAAATTATATTGTTATGTCAGACATTACATCTAGAGTAAAAGCTATCATTGCTGATAAGCTTGATGTTGAAGAAACAGAAGTAACTCCAGAAGCTAGCTTCACTAATGATTTAGGAGCTGATTCTTTGGATACAGTAGAATTGATCATGGAATTTGAAAAAGAATTTAACATTCAAATCCCAGATGACCAAGCTGAAAAAATTCAGACTGTAGGTCATGCAATCGCTTACATCGAGGAAGTGATTAAGTAGTAATTGTTTTACTGAAAAACTAAAAAAATTATGGAATTAAAGAGAGTAGTAGTTACAGGTTTTGGAGCCATTACGCCACTGGGCAGTAATGCACAGGAATATTGGGAAAATCTCACTAAGGGTGTAAGTGGTGCTGCACCTATTACTCTTTTTGATTCTACTAATTTTAAAACTCAATTTGCTTGTGAAGTCAAAAATTTTGATCCTCTTGCTCATTTTGATAAGAAAGAGGCCAAGAAAATGGACAGAAACACACAGTTGGGGATTGTTGCAGCAAGAGAAGCTGTGGCACATAGTAGAATAATAGAAGATGAGGTAAACAAGGATAGAGTAGGTGTAGTTTGGGGTTCTGGAATTGGAGGATTAGGAACTTTTGAAGCCGAAGTTTTAGGCTGGGCAAATACAGATGTTCCAAGGTTTAATCCGTTCTTTATTCCTAAGATGATAGCTGATATCACGCCAGGGAATATATCTATAGAATATGGATTCCACGGGCCGAATTATACTACTGTTTCTGCGTGTGCATCATCAACCAATGCTCTGATAGATGCTAAAATGCTTATCCAATTAGGAAAAGCAGATGTTATCGTATGTGGAGGGTCAGAAGCTGCTGTTACAGCCAGTGGTGTGGGAGGCTTTAATGCCTTGATGGCACTTTCTACAAGAAATGATGATCCGAAAACAGCATCTAGACCATTTGACAAAGATCGTGATGGTTTTGTTCTTGGAGAAGGGGCAGGTTGTATTATTCTTGAAGAATATGAGCACGCCGTAAAGCGAGGAGCAACTATCTATGCAGAGCTAAAAGGAGCAGGTCTAAGTGCTGATGCTTACCACATGACAGCTCCACATCCAGAAGGATTGGGAGCATATCTTGTGATGAAAAACTGTTTAGAAGATGCTGGTGTTCAGCCTAATGAGGTGGATCATATCAATATGCATGGTACATCTACACCTCTTGGGGATGTAGCAGAATCTAGTGCTATCGCTAAACTGTTCGGAGAACATGCTTATAATATTCAAATCAACTCTACAAAATCTATGACAGGGCATCTCCTAGGTGCGGCAGGTGTTATAGAAGCTATAGCAGCATTAGGAACCATTGTTCATGGTGTGGTGCCTCCTACTATCAATCATTTTACTGATGATGAACAGATAGACTCTCGTCTTAATTTTACATTCAATAAAGCTGTTCAGAGAGATGTGAAAGTAGCAATGAGTAATACTTTCGGTTTCGGAGGACATAATGCCTGTGTTCTATTTAAGAAAATCTAATGAATAAGATTAGGAGGTATATTTCAGACTTTCTATTAAAGAAAAGAAGAGATACAAAATACCCCGATAGGGATCTGAAATTTATTGCCGAGATTAGTAAACTCGTTGGATTTAAAATCCAAGATATAGAGCTATACAGAGAGGCTTTTTCCTTAAAAAAAAATTCTAAAGATGGTGGCTGTTCCAAGAACTATGAGAGACTCGAGTTTTTGGGGGATGCTATGATAGGAAGTATCATTTCTTATTATCTGTACGAGAACTATCCTAATCACAATGAAGGCTATCTCACACAGATGAAATCAAAGATTGTCAATAGACAAAATCTTAATCGCTTGGGTGAACAGTTGTGTTTGACCAGTTATATTCAGAATTCTAAATTACAAGTTTTAGGAGAAAATATTTCGGGGAATTTGTTAGAAGCTTTGGTGGGAGCGGTATATTTGGATGCTAATTATGAAATGTGCCAGTCCGTTGTCGAAAGATGGCTCCTTAACCCAAGTGAGATTACTAGAATAGAAAACAAAATAGTAAGTTACAAGAGCCTTCTTCTGGAATGGGGACAGAAAAAGAAAGTGAAGATACAATATGAAACTGCTGAGGAGCTCCTGCCTAATAAGAGTATTTGCTTCAGATGTTCGGTCTTGCTTAATGAAGAAAAAGTAGGCTGCGCCTCTGAGTCTTCAAAGAAAAAAGCTGAAGAAAAAGCGGCTAAAAGAGCGTTTTATGCATTAAATAAAAGAGAAAATATCCTTGAAAAATAATAAAATTTTCCTTGATTTTGAAGAAGAAGAAATTCTAATAGGGTTGATAAAATTGAAACAACAAATATCTCATCACGAGCTGTTTTTCAAGGTAAATCAACTCAATTTGTTTAATTTTTATAGAGCCAATGACTTAATAGCGGAGGATTATTTTAGACATTATAAGTTTCCAAAGTTTGAAACTTATGATGAAATTACACAGGCTAAATTTACTATCTTTGCTAACAAGTCTTTTTGGTCTGAAACAAAACAAACAAGTCCAAATGAACTTTTCCAGCAAGGAGACGAAGAAAAATATTTTATAGATAAAGAAGTAGATTATATAATCTTTTCAAAAGACGGTTGGGAGGATTTTTCTAATATAAATTTTCCTCAGGATTGGGTGGATTCTGTAGAAGAATTCCAGCTGTCTTCAGAACACGAACTATACCAAATAATAATTTATGATAAATAGAGATTTGAAAAAAACAAAGATAATAGCGACATTGGGCCCTGCTTCTTCTAGCAGAGAAACCATGATAGAAATGATAAAAGAAGGAGTGGATGTGTTTAGGATCAATTTTTCTCACGCCGACTATGATTTGGTAAAGAAAAATGTGGAACTTATCCGTTCTATCAACCAAGAGTATGGCTTTAATACGGCTATTCTTGGGGATTTGCAAGGACCTAAACTCCGTGTGGGTGTTGTGAAAGAAGGTTCTTTTATCAACCCTGGGGACATTCTTACTTTTACGAATGAAAATGTAGAGGGTGATGCTTCTAGAGTGTATATGACCTACGAAAGATTTGCGAAAGATGTAAAAGTAGGTGAGAGAATTTTGATAGATGATGGTAAATTGGTTTTTGAAGTTATAGAAACCAATCAAAAAGATATTGTAAAAGCAAAAGCGATACAAGGCGGTCCGCTTAGCTCTAAAAAAGGAGTAAACCTTCCTAATACAGCGATTTCGCTTCCTGCCCTTACAGAAAAGGATATAGAGGATGCTAAATTTATGCTGGATAATGAGTTTGACTGGATTGCGCTTTCCTTTGTGAGACACGCACAAGATATCAAAGATTTGAAAGATTTGATTCAAAGTCATACCAATGGAAAGCTTAATACTCCTATTATTGCCAAAATAGAAAAACCCGAAGGTGTCGAAAACATGGATGAAATCCTAAGGGAATGTGATGGAATCATGGTAGCCAGAGGAGATTTAGGAGTAGAAATCCCAATGGAGGAAGTTCCTGTGGTTCAGAAAAAATTAGTAGAAGCCGCAAGAAATCACGCTAGACCTGTAATCATCGCTACACAGATGATGGAAACGATGATCAACAGTCTGACACCGACTCGTGCCGAGGTGAATGATGTGGCTAATTCCGTGCTGGATGGTGCGGATGCTGTGATGCTTTCTGGTGAAACTTCTGTGGGGAAATATCCTGTGGATGTGATTAAAAACATGGCTAAAATCGTGAGCAATATCGAAAAAGATAAACTCTATATGAGCAGCAATAAGCCTATTGAAAAAATCCAAACCGAGGACGAAGACCGCTACATCACAGATATGGTCTGCTATTCAGCGGTGAGAATCGCTAAAAAAGCCAATGCGAAAGGTATCATCACGCTTACCAATTCAGGCTATACAGCGTTCCAGATTTCGGCTCATAGACCTCATGCTCACATCATTGTATTCTGTTCAGACAGAAGGGTTTTAGCGAAGCTTAATCTTCTTTGGGGAGTTAGAGCGTTCTACTATGACATGCAGAAATCTACCGATGAAACGGTTATCCAAGTGAATATGTTGGCAAGTAATTACGGCTTTGTGAAGCAAGGAGATTTCGTGGTAAATCTAAATGCGATGCCAGTGTATGAAAGCGGAAAAACTAACACACTGAGACTTTCAACTATTTAAAATATTGTTTAATCTAAAATTGATAAAATAAAATTATGTATCCAGAAGAATTGGTAATTCCTATGAAGGAAGAACTTACAGAAAATGGTTTCAAAGATCTTACAACGCCAGAGCAGGTTGTAGAAGCACTTGGGCAGAAAGGGACAACGCTATTGGTTATCAACTCCGTGTGTGGTTGCTCTGCTGGAGCAGCGAGACCAGGGGTGCTTTATTCCCTTACAGGAGATAAGAAACCAGATCATTTAGTGACTGCTTTTGCAGGATTTGATACGGAAGCTGTAGCAGAAGCGAGAAAGCACATGGCACCATTCCCGCCGTCTTCTCCATCTATTGCTTTGTTCAAAGATGGCGAGCTTGTTCATATGATAGAAAGACATCATATAGAAGGACATCCAGCAGGAGCTATCGCTGCTAATTTGCAAGCAGCTTATGAAGAGTTCTGCTAAAATACTTTTTAGAAAAAGAATAAAGCCAATCTTTAATTACAAAGATTGGCTTTATTTATTTTTATGAGAAAATTATTTTTAAAACTATTTTAAATGGATATAAAATTTAATAAAATGTAAATATTATAAAAAGAAAAAACCTTGGCAATCAGTGGATTATCAAGGTTTTAGAGTACCCCAGGCGGGACTACATATAATAATTGATTATCAATAACTTATATTTAATATTTTATTTTTGACACCACATTGGACACCACTAAAAAGAGATTAAAAGTTTTTATACCCTTACAAGTTTTAATAATGTTTCAAAAGAATATAAAGCAGGGGTTCTGCCTGATGCTGGTTCTTTCACAATAATATATCCTTCTTTTATCAACTTTTTGATAATATTTCCAGCAGTGGCGGGAGGCATCTTAGTGTTGGAGATAAATTTATTATTTCTAAAAACGGGATAAGTAAAAATAAAATCAAGAACTTCCATGCTCCATTTTGAGGCCAATAATTCTGAAAAGTCATTTTTAAGTTTTTCATAAAGCGTTTTGATTTCCTCAGCTATTTTTAAATTATCTTCAGCTTGTTCTTTTACTGCTCTTAAGAAGAATTTAATCCAATTATTCCATATATTCTTTTCAGACACCTCCCTCATTAAATCTATATATTCTTCTTTGTGTATTTCAAAGTACTTACTGATATAGAAATGAGGTTGAGAAATAATCCCTGCTTTCCATAAATATAAAGTTATTAACATTCTTCCTATTCTTCCATTTCCATCTTTGAAAGGATGTAACGCT
This sequence comes from uncultured Flavobacteriaceae bacterium, assembly GCA_963520725.1. Classification (GTDB taxonomy): domain Bacteria; phylum Bacteroidota; class Bacteroidia; order Flavobacteriales; family Weeksellaceae; genus JABCPE02. Next base: position 17,300 of record CAUQSG010000004.1, read on the forward strand.
TCAAATTCAAGGTGCATTAGAGCAGTTTTAATAAGTGTTGGAATATCGCTTTTTTCTAAGAAATCAAACAATTTGTCTAATCCCTCAGATAGTTTTTCTGGGCTGATGGGTATAAATTGTATTTCTTTCTTAATTCTATCGGCAAGGTAATTTTGCTCTTTTTTAAATTCCCCAGGTGTTTTATCTGCTCCTCTGCCATAATAAAGTAATTGCTGATGCATTTGTTTTATTAAACTAGTAGAAAACATATACCCATCATCTAAAGCACCTTGCGTGCTTTTAAGGGTTCTTTGGTAAAGTATAGTTTCTATAACTTCGGAACGCGTTTTTAGATCAGTATTATTTTCGCTGTCTGCTTCATATTGCAAGATTTCATCTATTGTACTAATAGTCCCTTCAATACGAGATGAAATTACGGCTTCTTGATTCCTAAGAGGGGCAAGTAGTATTTCGTTGTTATGTAAGTTTTTCAGCATTTGGTCGAATCTTGCCAACACTTCTGTAGCCTCTAATAATTCTTTGATAAAAGAACCATAATCAATAGAATTAGGAGGAAACTTATCGTAATGATATTGTACTGCGTTACTTAAATTATAATCCATTTTTACTTATATACTTGCAAAAGTATAAAATAATATACAAAAACGGATATTTGTTTACAGGATTTTGTTATAAATTGTTCACAAATGGATTTGTTTACAATTTTTGAATACAAAGTTATTTGTTTACAGGATTTTGTTATAAATTGTTCACAAATGGATTTGATTACAATTTTTGAATACTAAGCTATTTATATATAAACAGTCCATAAATCATTTTATAATCTTATGTAATATAAGCTATAATTTATTCAATGATTACTTATTTTTGTAAAAATAAAATGGAAAGTCTTTTTATGTTTTGATAAAAATTTGTATATATTTGCAAGGACATCAACGACATAAAAAGTGTAAACTTTTTTGCTTTGTTCAAGTAGAACGACCAATTTTATTAGAAGAGTAAAGGCAAAACAAGTTGGCACACTTACTATATCCTATAGTGAGTGGCTTTCCATTGTTTTTATACTCTTAGGTTTTGGTCGACCTTACTGAACAAAAGCGTGGAAAAGCCCCTCGCTTTTTTTGTTTTTAACAATAAAAATAACAATAGATAAATGGTAAAAATACCTAGCAAAATATCTACAATAATAGAAGAGTTAGTAGATCAATATATGGAGCAAGATCGCTACAATAGGCCTTGGATAATAGGATTTAGTGGAGGAAAAGACTCCACAGTTTTGCTTACATTGGTTTGGTTAGCTATTCAAAAAATACAAAATGAATTAGGAAATTCTAAATTAACTAGGTCTATATATGTGGTGTGTAATGACACAATGGTAGAAAATCCAATTATAGAAGAGTATACTAAAGATGTGTTACAAACTATACAAAATGCCGCAAAACATCAAAATCTTCCAATCAAGGTAAAAACAACAACACCTAAAATAGAAGACACTTTTTGGAGTTGTGTGATTGGGAAAGGTTATCCTGTACCAAATAATAGTTTTAGATTTTGTACAGAAAGAATGAAAATAAAGCCTACCTCACAATTTATTACAGAACAAGTGATGGAAGATGGAGAAGCGATAGTATTAATTGGCACAAGAATATCTGAAAGTCAACAAAGAGCTAAATCAATAAAGAAACATAATATAAAGGGACGGAGGTTATCTAAGCATCCATTAAACCCTAACACATATACCTATGCACCAATAAAGGAACTTATGCTAGAAGAAGTTTGGTGGATTATCAATGTAATACCTTCACCATGGGGGTTTGATAATAAAATATTGTTTAATATTTATTTAGATGCTTCTGCTGATGATTATGAGTGTCCAACAGTTGTTACTAATGATTCACATAAATCTTGTGGGCAAAGTAGATTTGGATGTTGGACTTGTACTGTAGTAAAAGAAGATAAGTCTATGTCTGCTCTTATACAGAATGGTATGACTTGGATGCAACCTCTATTAGATTTTAGAAATAAGTTAGTTAAAGATAGAAATATATCAGATAATAGAAGTGAAACAAGAAGAAATGGACAACTAGCGATAGATGAAAATGGACATAAGATGGGGAATTATACTTTAGAATACAGAATAAATCTTTTGCGTGAGCTTTTTATTGTACAGAAAGAAATACAAAAAGAGCGTCCAAGTATTCAATTGATTACAAGTCAAGAGCTAGCTGCTATCCAATTGATTTGGTATAGGGATGGTAATTTTTCAACAACAGTAAATTCTCTGTATAATGAAGTCTATGGTTATGATTTACCAAATGATGATATACAATTACAAGAAAGAGTTTTATTGGAGAAATTTTGTAAAAATAATTCCCACTATCAACTAATACAGGAATTACTTGCTCTTCAGAAGAATAAAAATCTATTAATCAAAAAAGTAGGATTACAAACAGATTTAGAAGAAAGGTTAGAAAAATTTGTAAAAGCTTAATTATGAAAATAAAGAGTATTGAACTTTGTAATTATAGGCTTTACAAAGGGTATAATGAAATTGTTTTTGAAGAAGAAAAGGATAAAAATATATATTTAATTTCGGGGGAGAATGGATTTGGAAAGACTACATTTCTTACTTCTTTATTATGGTGCTTATATGGTAAAATGATCACGGATATAGATGATGGTTTTCGTAAGGAAATATTATCTAATTCATATGGAGCATTTTTATTGGGCAATCTTAATAATTCATTAAAACAGAGTGTTTTGTCACAACTTTCAAAAGATGAAATACAAGAAATTAAAAAGAAAGGATATAATGTACACAATGAATATATAAAGGAATACTCACAATATTTTGTTGCTATAGAGTTTTGTAATGTTTCCATACCTTCTATTCCTTGCGATTCTTTGAAGGTAATTCGTTTATTTGATTTTTTGAGAGAAAGCGAAAAAGTAGAAATATTGATAGATGGAGTACCTAATGAACTTGCCATAGAAATGGGGCAAGATGTATTTATCAATGATTTTTTAATCAGTAAGGATATAGCTAGGTTTTTCTTTTTTGACTCTGAAAAAATAGTGTCCCTTGCAGATATAAATACTACAGAAGAAAAGAAAAGGCTTTGCTCTGCTTATAATAGTATTTTAGGTGTAAAAAAATATGAGGATTTAAAAAGGAATCTTGAAAATTTACGCTTAAAATTTAGAAAGAGAAATGCAGATGTGGAGAGTAGAAACCAATTAAATTCTTTGCTAAAAACATTAATTACTAAACAAAATTTAATAAATGAAATTGATGTCAAAATAGAAGAAAATGAAAGGACTTTATCTATACTCCGCGAAGAAAATGAAGCTTTGCAGGTAAAATTACTAATTGATGGGAATACAACTACTATTAAAGACTTGCAAAAACAAGAGTTATTATTAGAAACAGCCCGCAAAAAAGATATTGAATATAAATCTAAGATAAAGGATTTTTTAGATTTTGCACCTTTTGCAATTTCAGGAGATTTATTTACAGATACTAAGAATAAAATAGAGCAAGATTTTAAGATTTTAGAAATACAAAATAATACACAAAATCAAAATTTTTTATTGAGTAAAATAAAAGAAGATTTACAAAACATAATTCAAAATATTTCAGACCAAAATGTCAAATTATATTTAGATAACTCTATAAGTGATATTGTTTCTAAATATCAAAATGATAGTAAAAATACTAATTCTTTAATTAATGTTTCTAAAGAATTTTATGATGAATTTAATTCTATTTATGCCAATATAATAGGGACATATAAATTAGAATTTCAATATGTGGTGGATGACTATAGAAAAAATAAACAATTAATAGAGAGAACCCAGAGAAATATAGCCAATCTAAAGTTGAAAGAAAATGATGTAAATATTAAAACCATTCGAAAACAGAAAAATAAGATAGAGAAGGAAATAGAGCAAGAAGAACAAAATGTAAAAGAATTATTTTTACAAAAAGGGCAAATTAGTAAAGAATTATCTAGTATTAATGAGAATGTTTCTAAATTAAGTAAAATAGTAAGTGTTGATGAGAGTGATAGTAAAAAAGATATACTTGCTTCTGAATTGATAGAAAGTATTAATGATTTTTTAATAGCCTTAAAAGTAGAAAAGAAAATATCATTAGAGGAAAAAATAAAGATAATAATCAATAACTTAATGCATAAAGATGATTTCGTTAATAAGGTGGAAATCATTGTGAATGAAGACATGTTGGATATCAATCTTTACGATAAAGAAGAAAGTATTATCAATAAAGGAAAATTATCAAAAGGCGAACAACAATTGTATGCATCTTCTTTGTTACAGGCGTTTATAGAGGAATCTCAAATGAAATTTCCAATTTTTATAGATAGCCCCTTACAGAAATTTGATAAAATACATGCTAATAAAATCATTACAGAGTTTTATCCTGTTATTTCTGAGCAAGTTATTTTATTCCCCTTATTGGGAAAGGAATTGTCTAAAAAAGAGTTTGAAATAATGAAACCATGTATCAATTCTGTATATAAAATAAAAAATCAGACTGATTTTTCTTATATAGAGAAATTGAGCGACATAAATAATTTAATATCATAATTCTATGTTTTCACAAATAAAAACAAGTACAAAAAATAGGGAGATTGTAAGTGAACTTACACAAAAATTTAAACTAGGCGCAGAAAATATTATCGCTAGAATAGCAATTGCTTATTCTCTTCAGACGAAAGAAAAATTTTCACCTATTGATACTCAAGATTCTGGTGGTAAAGAATATAGTAGAAATGTCCTTTTTGGTAATAATTATCAAATTTATAAAGCTATGATGTGTACTTATTATAATATATCTGATACTGATAGAGATTTATATAGGTACTTCAAGATACATCTTGATCATGGGTTACAGTTAATATATGATGATGTAAAAAATAACCCTAATCTTATAGGATATGATTATTTGTTTGATAAAATAGAATTAGGGCTCAATAATATAAAATAATGTTAACTAATATTGATTTAAAAAATACTTATTCATCAGGGCTTGATGAACCTAGAGAGTTCTTCATCGAAGCTTTGATAGAAAGCAAAAAATTCGACCTTGGATTAGGTTATTTCAGTTCTAGTGGCATTCGTAGTCTTTCTTATGGATTTGCATTATTCATTGCTAATAATGGAAAAATGAGAGTGATTATCAATGATATTTTAAGTTCATCAGATAAAAATGCTATTGAAAATGGATTAAGTAATAAAGTCAATGATTTTGAGGAAAAATTACTCAATAACATCAATGGATTGACTGAAACACTATCTAAAGAAGATGAACAATTTTACAGATGTTTTTCATATCTTATTTCTACAAATCGCATAGAATTTGTAGCCGCTATCTCCGCAAAAGGAGGGTTGGCTCACGATAAATATGGAATTTTTACTGATGAAAGGGGTAATAAGGTTGCTTTTATTGGTTCTACTAATTTCTCAAAAACTGCATTAGAATTTAATAGTGAAACTATCACAGTGTTTTCTTCATGGCGAGAACCTTATCGTGTAGAAGAGTATCAAAATTTATTTGACAATTCTTGGCAGGGTAATGATTCTCGACTTATCCATATCCCATTTGATAGAGTAAAAACCAAAATTACAGAAAAGTATCCAATAACTTCACTTAATGATCTGATAGAATTTGGAAATCATTTACGAGAAAATGATAATTTTATTGGTAATAAACCGATTTCTGAAGACCTATTAAAAAAAATCCATCAAAAGGAGCAAGAACCAAGATTTCCATTTCCAGAAGAGAGAAATATACAAAAGGAAGCTTATGCAGCATGGGTAAAAAATGATAAAAAAGGAATTTTTGCGATGGCAACAGGTTCTGGTAAAACTATTACAGCTTTGAATTGTGTTTTAAAATCTTATCAAGAAGAGGGATATTATAAAACAATTATTGTAGTGCCTACCCAAGCCCTTGCTTTGCAATGGGAGCAAGAAGCAAAAAATTTTAATTTCCAAAATATTATTTCTACTCATACTAATAAAAACTGGAAAGAAGACCTATTAAGATATAGTACAATAAGTAATGTGAATCCTAATAGAAATATAGTGATTATTACTACTTATGCAACCTTTAATCGTGGTGATTTTCAAAGTCTTGTTTTAAATACTAAAGGTATTGAATCTTTTATCTATATCGCTGATGAAGCTCATAATATAGGTGCAAAAAATACTTTAAAATATCTCCCTAAAAACATAGAGCAAAGAATAGGATTATCAGCTACTCCTGAAAGAATTTATGATGAGGGAGGATCAAAGGAATTATACGATTTTTTTAATTCAACTGCTCCTAACTATACTTATCGTTTTACAATGAAACAAGCTATAGAGCAGGATATTCTTTGTCATTATGATTATCATCCCATTTTCGTAGAACTAACACAAGATGAGATAGAAGAATATAAAGAAATCACAGTAAAGCTGCAAAAGTTTATAGATGCTGAAACAGGAAAATATAAAAAAGATGCTGAAATGCTATTGCTTCAAAGAAAGAGAATTATACATAAAGCCAAAAACAAGAAAAAGAAAATAGCAGCACTTTTAGAGTATTTGAAACAGAAGCATTCGCTTAACTATACTTTTGTTTTTGTTCCAGAAGGCTATGAGCCTAACTATACTGAAATAGATGATTATCAAATTCAGGAGGAAGATGTTCATATTATTGATGAATATGCACAAATGTTCAAAGAGCGGGGGTATAAATACTATAAGTATATTGGAGGTTTGAAAGATAGTGAACAAGTACTTAAAAACTTTGAGAATGGAGATATACAAGTATTACTTTCTATGAAATGTTTGGATGAAGGGGTGGATATTCCTAGAGCTGAATATGCAATATTTTGTTCTAGTACGGGAAATCCAAGACAATTTGTTCAAAGGCGTGGGCGTGTTTTGAGAAAACATAAGGATAAGGATAAAGCAACCATATGGGATTTGGTGGTTATTCCACCTAATATTTCGGAAGATATGTCTTCTGCTGAACGAAATATTTCCCTTAGTGAAATAAAAAGAGTAGTCAATTTTGCTGCTTTAGCAGATAATGAAATATCAATAATATACGGAGAATTGAGTGATTTATGTGATACTTTACGCATTAACTTATTTGAAATTTTAGAACAGGAACAACAAAAATACGATTAAAATATGGCTATACAAGATGAAATGTACAAGATGATTGAAAAGGAAATCAATCAGATGGTGTCTGATAATAAAGTACAAAAATTAGACACAGAAAAAGTAAAACAAGTTGCAAAAATGCTTACTGGGCTTTCCACTGATAAGGCTGAGGCAGAACAATTAGTGAAACAATATATTGTGAATATTAAAAATATTTGCAAATAAATAACATTAAAAACTTCTACAATATGATAATTAAAAGTATTACGATTGAAAATTTTCAGTCTTATTATTCAGCTCAAACTTTGGAGTTTTCAGAAGGTTTGAATTTGGTTGTAGGGCATGGTGGAAAAGGAAAATCCAAATTGTTTAATGCATTTTATTGGGTGTTATTTGGTAAAATATACATCACAGGCACAGGCTGGTGTTCTACTGACGGATTACCACAATCTGCTAAATTTACAATGCAAGATTATGAATTTATTAATGCAAAATCCTTGTCGGAAGCTAGTGTGGGTAGTAAAGTGGTTTCTAAAGTTTATATAGAAATAGAAGATGATAAAGGTATAGAATATAGAATAGAAAGAAGTGTAATAGCGGAGAGATTAGATAATGAAGATTGGAATGATACTCATGCATGGCAAGTTCATAAAAGTGAATTATCTGTGAGCTATGAAAATAGAATGGGAACACAAATAGAACAAGGTATAATTGCAGAACAAACAATTAGTGATATTTTTCCAGAAGGTATCCGAAATTATATTTGGTTTCAAGGGGAATCTTTGGATAACCTTATTAATTTTAGAAATAAAGACACTTTGAAATCAGCAGTTAAACATATTTCGTATTATCCTTTTTATGAAAAGCTTTCAGCAATTATTACTCAATCCAAGGGTATCATCGAAAAAGATGAAGCTAAAAAATTAAGAGAATATAATAAAGGAAATGCAAGCCTTGACAAAGCGTTGAAGGAAAGAGATTATTACAATAATCTTATTTTGAAAGAAGAAGAAAATAAAAAAGCTATCCAAGAAAATATTAATATTATTAATATAAAACTAGTTGACTATGAGGGTAAATTGAAAGGTGTTGTAGACTATACTAAGCTGAATCAAGAATATAATAGGTATAACCTAGATTTCCAAAAGGTTCAAAATGAATTAAGTAGACTAGATGAAGAGCAAAGGAAACTTGTTCCTAATTTTTGGGTGCTTAGGGGGATTGAACCAATGATTAAGCAAAGTAAACAAATTATAAAAGAGTATACTGCGTTTCAAGATACAGTGCCTGAGAAAAAATATTTGGATAATCCAGGAAGAGCCAAATTGGAGGAAATTTTAGAACAAGGACAATGTTTTGTGTGTGGTTCTGATGCTACAGAAGGTACAAAAGCATCAGATTGGATTAAAAGACGATTAAGGGAGCAAGAACAATATTTAAAAGAATTAGAAGAATATAATATAAATTTAGAATTTAGTAAACAATTCGAGCGTTTTGTAGGTAAAATTCAAGATTATCCAGATGTTTTATTGACCTCTTTAGAACAAATTGACAAACAGTATGAAGTGTCTGAAAACGAGATTGATAGACTTTTGCGTCAAAGAAAAATTATTCAAGAAAAAAAAGAAACATTAGATAAAGAGATAGAAGAAATTAAAAGAAAAAATGGTATAGATCCAATAAAAGAAGCAGGACAAGGCACAATAATTTCTGATGGAATAAAAGCCTCTCGAACTAATTTAGAAAAAGAACAAAGAAAGTTACAAGCATTACAAGAAACAATTAATGAATATAAAAATAAACTTAAAGATGCAGAACGAGAAATAGAAAAACTTATTTCTAAAAAAGGTGATATTACTTCTGTGCCAGAAACAGAATGGAAAAATATTTCTGAATTTTTAGAAAAAATATGTAAAAAAGTTCAAGAAAATGCTAGAAAAGAACTACTATACAAAATAGAAACCCGCGCTAATGAATATTATCAAAAATTTACAGAGCATGATAAAGGTTACAAAGGGGAAGTAAAAATAAATGAAGACTATTCTATTGAGTACGATGCAGGACTAAATACCAGCCATGAAGATAGAAAGAAAATGAGCATTATTAATGCTATGCTATCACTCAATCAGGAGGCATTAGGGATATTTTATCCGTTCATTAGTGATGCTCCTACATCAAGTTTTGATATCCCTACCACACATAAATATTTACTTGGGATCAAAGATATTTTTGGACAATCTATTATTATGACCAAAGATGTAGAATTGGAAGGAGAGGCTTATCAACAGCTACTCCGTGAGTCAAAAGTTTCTCGTATTTATGCCCTTGAAAGTAAGGTGTCTGGAAATGATATGCAAAATCCTAAATTAAATGAAGTATCCACAATAATAAATAGATTAAAATAAAATGGAAGATGTTTTTGACATAAAATTTGCTTTTGAAAAACAGGCAAAAGAAAATATCATAGAAAAATTCTCTGGTAAACAAGGAACAGGTTATAATGTATTTTCCTACCATTGGCAGTGTTTTGCATGGGCTGCAGTCATTGGTTTTTATTACGATGAACGAAAAGAATTGGGGTCGCCCATAGCCGATAAGGTTTTTAGTCTGAATACAATGCGTAATAATGATGGTGAAAAAATAGCTAAAGCACTACTGTGTATGTGTATTTCCAAAGCAGGAAGTTTGGATATTTTAAAAGAACCTCAGAAAGCAATCGCTCTTATAAATGAATATGCGAATGGTGGTTTTTATCGTATTCAAAAACTTATAGATAATGGAGAAAATGATTTTAATAATTTAGACAAAGTGAAAGCAGAAATATTTCGACGGTCTTAATCTTAATAAATCATTCTTTATATTTACAAACTTGATTAAAGTTATTATGGAGTATGGGTGTTATAAATAATGGTAATTCCATGGGTTATTTAGATGCTCATTTATGTTTCATCTTTGAAAAGATACTTTTATTATTATAAAATTTTAACTTACACATTTTATTAGATATAATAGGTAGAAGTATTATATAGATACTAATAAAGATAAAATCTATGGAGTTAAAAGGGGATAGGTGTAGGGGGCTATCTACTATCCCCAAATGCCCCCAAAACCAGACCAATCTTTTTGGTATCCCCCAGCTATTATATTGATAAAAAATTAGGTAGATTAATTACCCATTTAAGTAATGATTATAAATTAAGTATTTTTCCACCTTTATCATAGAAGTAAAGATTGCAGTTTCTCTTTTATGTTTTCTTTTATTTTTGTGTGGCTGTATAAAGCATCCTTAGTATAATTATAATATTTTTTTCTATTATTATTGATATATCGTTTCTTGGATAATTGTTCCCAAAACTCTATTTTTTGTGCATCAGTGATAAATTTTGCTTTGGCAGGAGTTAAGGGTAACCCATTTAAATCTTTGTCATTGTTTAACTTTAGTACATTATCCCATTCTTTTAGCAGTTGATCTGAGAAAATTGAATATTTTTTTTCATCTAATAAATCATTGAGAGAATATATTTTTAGCACCTTTTTGATATATTTTCTTTGATTGCTTCTTATCTCAAATCTTACCGTGTTAATAGGAATTTTATATTCGGGATTCTTTTCATGCTGCAATCCTTTAGCATAGATTTTTATATTTTTATAACTCGTTGTATCAGAAATTTTATAGTATTTATAATCTTTATTTTCTTTGAAAGGGGTTGTTTTATACAGTTTAATGTTTTCTATGAAATCCCTTACATCTGTTTCTAGATAAAAATTAAGCCCTACTTCTAAATTGACAATCTTGAAATCAATATATTCACTTTCATTTATTCCTAAAATATCCAATATCTCATAAAGGGAATGTATACAATTTGTTTTATTCAAATCATTACCATTATGCTTGTAATGGTTGTAATGAAAATGAGGAAATATGCTTATTTTCACATAATTGTAGCCAATAATATCATGATCACTCCCAAAAATAGCATTAAATATTAATTTTATTTTCCCATTATATTTTTTGTGGATTTTAAGATATTCATATTTTGCGGTTCTTCCTCTATAATATTTCTTTTCAAAATCGCGGGGTGTTCCGCTAGTCTTTTGATAATTTCTGGATTATCAATCAGCATTTTTATATGGTCTAACATCAGAAATTAATTTAGAGGATTACTAAGGATTAATTTTTTTACTTCTTCGCGTGAGTAATATATCCTCCCTTCTAACCCATAAACCCTTATGGATTTTCTTTCTTTCCAACGATGTAAAGTGGATTTACTAACATCAAGATATTTACACATCTCTTTTTTCTGTCAGAAAATCTTTAGGTTGTATATTTTCTAATAATGTGAGTAGTAATGTTTCTACTTTCTCTTTGATTAGTTCACTCTGTTTGGCTAGCATATTTTGCTCCATAGTTTTAAAGTTTTATGTTTTATGGGGCAAACCTCCGTGTAGTAATTCTGTAGTAAAACTATTTTTTTACTATAAAGAAAAAAGCCAACTCATTATAAGTTGGCTCTATGCTATTCTATCTATGCTTTTATTTAAGTTTTGAAGGTTCTATTTTCATTTTGCTAAGCGCTTTGTTTGCTTCTATTTTATTTTGTGGTACATTATAAGGATTATTATTTGAAAAATTCCCCTCAGCTTCTGTAAGCATTGGGTTGAGGTAGCTTTTTATAGTTTTTTCTTTTCCTTCCATTATATAAGCTATAATTTGGGATGTATGTGTAATATTTTCAGGAGTTGTTTGTATCGACTTAATATAGTCTATAATTCCTAATCGCTGTAAAACAATAAGTTTTTGTTTAATGGAAAGACTTGTATCATCATCATATAATACCTCATCTTCATGATAAACAGGAGCATTATTAGATTTTTCTAATTTTATTTTAATGTCGTTTAGTATATGCCTAATAGTAAATCCAAAATCTTCATATTTTTTTAAGTCAAATATTATCTGTCCATTTTCTTGAGAGAGAAATTTATAAAATTTCAGATGATATTTTTTTGAAAGGGAATATCTTTTACATGTAAGTTCTGATGAGTTTCGCGCGGAGTTTTCTGTAAAGAAGTTATCTCTCTCCTCTATCATTTCGCTAAAAGTTTCCAAATTAAATTCAGACTTTTTTGCAAAAACCTTGAAATAAGAGTTTACAACATTTTCAAAATAATTCAATGAAATTCGTTGTTCAGTATATCCTCCCCCCTCTATTGGACATAATTGTTCCATTATAGTATAATCCCAAATATTTTGGTTTCCATCTACCCAGCTTTTATAGCATTTCTCTATTTCTTTTAGATAATCGCTTTCTTCAGCATTTGGATATTTTTTTAAAAAAGAATTTAAATCATCTTCATATTTTTCCTCATAGTCTTTATAAGTATAGTATGGCACCTCATATTGCATAGTCTCTATGTCTGTACTTATAAAATGTTCATGATAAATTTGATTTTTTTCTTCCATAACATTTATTATTTGTTAAGTATTCCTGACTTTTGAAAAGTCTTTGCAAGTACAAAGCTTTCTTTTGTTGTTTTTTCTTTTATAGGTGTCGTGATATAGTTTTCAAGCGTCTTATCATCACTGTGTCCTGTCTGCTTTCGTAATAAATGGAGCTCAAATTCATTTGAAAACATAGTTGCAAATGTTCTCCTACCAATATGAGAGGTTACTAATTCATAGAATGGATAAACGCCTTTTACCATTCTTGTTTTCTCTGTTTTTCCTATCGAAATTTTGATTCTTTTAGCTCCTTCTGTTTCTTCAGTGAAACCTGCAATTTTACAAACCTCCTTAATGTAATTATTATACTTTTGAGAGCTTATTATTTTAGGAAATTGCCACTTTCTTTTCTTTAAAATTTTAATGATAGAAGGAAAGAGCCAAATACTATGTTGTTTTTTAGTTTTGGTTTCTGTAAAAGGATAGAAATATAAATCTTCTTGACATACAATATTATCAACATCAAGTTTAAATAAATCCGAAATTCTTAATGCAGAATAACAAGAGATAATTAACCAATCTCTTGCATTATCGAGCCTTTCATTATCAGTTAGGTCTAGTTTTTCTAAGACATTCACCTGTTCCTTAGTAAAAGAAATTTTTTCTATGACTAAAGGAGGGTTATTTATAATTTTCCAATGAGCCACATCTTTTTTTATTTCATATTCACTCTCTGCAAATTTACATAGTAGCTTTATCTGTTTGATAAACTTACTTTGGATACTTGCTGAATATTGCTTATTATTAAGCCATTGGATAAACATTGTCCTAAAATTATTGTTGATTTCAGTAACTTTCAGGTTTTTATTATATTCTGATATTTTATTTTTTAAAGTAATGAAACTTTCCTTGGTGTTCTCTGCTAATGCATCTAAACCTTGCGTAGGGTCTGGGGTGCTTCTAATACTTATATAGTGGTCTATGAGTTTGACAAAATTTTCTGGAATAGTGTTTTTCTTCTTTTATTTTATGCCCGAAATAATTGTGATTAACATAGTCGTTTATAGACTCCTTTATAGATTCGCTTTTTAGACTAAGATTATCAGATATGTGTTTTGATAGATTTATCTTAAATTTTTTAAGCTCATCATTAAAGTTTGTTATTTCTAAGTTTTTCTTCTTGACCTCTGCTAATTTTGCTCCTTTTACGATTTCTGCTTCATTCCAGCACTGTTTTTCTTTGTCCCAATGTTGAGAATGTATTTTAAAAGGGGTCGCTCCATTGAGATCAATTTGTTTGCTTGGTCTATATCTGTAATAGATTGTTTTAGGTTCTCTAGTACCTTTTAAAAATAAATTAATTCCTGCCATGTCTAAAATGATTAATGAACATTACAAATTTATAAAATGTGGTGTCAATTTCCAAACTAGATACCATGTTAGACACCACCGATATGACACATCATGGAACTTGATGGATATTCATAGAACTTTACCTGTTTATTTGTATATTGTTGATATTCAGTGGTGTATAGGTGAAAATAAGGGAAAAGCGCACAAAAAAAGCGACCTTTGAAAAGTCGCTAATATGAGTGGTTGTACCCCAGGCGGGACTTGAACCCGCACGCCAAAGGAGGCACAGGATTTTAAGTCCTGCGTGTCTACCAGTTCCACCACCAGGGCATGGAATGGAGCGAAAAACGGGATTCGAACCCGCGACCCCAACCTTGGCAAGGTTGTGCTCTACCAACTGAGCTATTTTCGCAACTGTGCGGATGAAGGGACTCGAACCCCCACGCCTCTCGGCACCAGATCCTAAGTCTGGCGTGGCTACCAATTACACCACATCCGCGGAAAAAATGAACTACTTTGTTCTTTTGTGATTGCAAATATACAAACTTATTTTTAATCTGCAAGTATAAATATATATTTTTTTATTTTTTCCTTTTAAAAGAGTTTTTTAACTTTACCAGCTAAAATTTATATTTCTATGGAATTACAAGGAACAGTGAAGAAAGTATTTGAAACTCAAACTTTTCCAAGCGGTTTTCAGAAAAGAGAGATGGTGCTACTTACAGAGGAACAATATCCGCAGCCCATCAGTATAGAGTTTTTATCTGAAAAAATATCACTTTTGGACCAAGTGTCAGAAGGAGATAAAGTAAAGGTAGGAATCAATATCAGAGGAAGAGAATGGACAAATCCAGAAGGACAGGTAAAGTATTTTAACTCTATCACAGCATGGAGATTGGAAAAAACGGACGGAAGCAGCTTTGATGAGCCTGCATACACAGCGCCTGCAACACCACAATCTTCTGTAGTGAATGACAATCCGTTTGACGAAGAGTCAGATGATGATTTACCATTTTAAATAAAATCTTATTATAAAATAAATCCTGCTGTTTAGTAGGATTTTTTAAATTTTAATAAATGTATCAATTAGATTCGGAAATTTGGTTTCCAGATCCATATAAATATCATCCCGAAAGTGAGATTGTTGCCGTAGGAGGAGATTTGTCTCCTCGGCGGTTGATTTTGTCTTATTCTTTGGGGATTTTTCCGTGGTTTAATGAAGGTGATGAAATTTTTTGGTGGAGTCCTGATCCTCGGTTTGTGCTTTTTCCAGAAGAGATAAAAATTTCTAAATCCATGCGAAAAATCCTAAGAGACGGCAAATTTATTTTCACAGAAAATAAATGTTTTGAGGAAGTGATGAGAAATTGTGCGAGTATTTCACGAAGAGGGCAGGATGGAACTTGGATTTCGGAGGAAATGATAAAAGCATACACGGAACTAAATCAGCAGGGAAAGGCCAAAAGCATAGAAGTCTGGGAAAATGGGGAATTGGTAGGAGGTTTTTATGGCGTGGAAATGGAGCATGTTTTCTGTGGAGAGAGTATGTTTAGCAAGGTGAGTAATGCCAGCAAAGCAGGATTTATTCAGTTTGTAGAAAAAAATACTGATAGATACCAACTCATAGATTGTCAGGTCTATACAGAGCATTTGGAAAGCCTTGGAGCGAGGGAAATCCCTAAAATAGAGTTTTTGGATATTCTCCGTAAGCCTACGAATTGATTTTGATAACCTTAAACTCTCCTTTGAGATAGGCTATCTGCATCTCGTTTTTTATTTTTTTGGGAAGTGTGGTAACGGGAATCGTAAGTTTTAGGATTTTTTCCCAAGAGAGCGTCTGATGATAGAGCTCGTAGAAACCATAACCGATGAATTTCCCGCCTTTGAAAGCCAGAAAAGAATGCTCGCCGAGTTTTCTCCCTTGCCCTATCCATAGCTCGTTCCTTCCAGCGAAAGAAATATTCTTTTTCAAGGTTTTATAATCTAAATTTTCTTTTTGTAGAAAAGCCAATACTTTTTCTGCCTGAGAAGGATATTTGAAATTAAATAAATCCGTTTCATTTTCATTCTTTTTAGATGAAGAAACAAAGAAAGAGCCTGGCTGCGGGCTGTATCTTATAGCGAAAGGTTTAGAAGTATTTCTTTTTCCTTTTTTTTCTTTCAGCATCAACTGGGCAATGATGTCCGTGCCCGTGAACTCGTAGTAGATTTGCTCCACATGTTTCTGAAACTGAATGTTTCTTTTTGATTTAGAATTTAGAATTCCCTTGGCAGACTTGTATATATTGTCGCTGAAATCGCAGAAAATAATTTTTCCTGCTTTGTCTTGTAGGTAGAAAATTCCTTTTTCGGAAGGTAGATTTTCGGTGAGTTCATTGATTTTATTGATGTAGAGTTTGGATTGAGTTTCTTCCTGATGTTGCTGAATAATCTGGTTTTCAGTATCTTTTGAAATTAGAAGTTTAAACAAATCCAATGTTGCTCTGGCGTCGCCGCCAGCACGATGAGCATCTGAAAGCGGGATGCCCACAGATTTACAAAGTTTCCCAAGCGAGTAGCTTTCTACATCGGGAATCAGTTTTTTGGCTAATGGAAGGGTGTCTATGGTATTGATTTTAAAATCAAATCCCAATCTTCGGAAAGACTGGCGCAGCATACGATAGTCAAACTCTACATTGTGTCCCACGAGAGTGGTGTTTTCGGTCATTTCTATCACTCGTTTCGCTATCTCGTGGAATTTTGGTGCTCTTTTGACCATTTTAGGTGTTATCCCAGTGAGTTTTTGGACATATTGAGTAATTTCGGCTTCGGGATTGATGAGCGTGATGAACTGGTCTACCACCTCATGCCCATCATAAACAAAAATAGCGAGTTCTATGATGCATTCTTCTCTGAATCCTGCGCCGTTACTTTCTATGTCTATTACCGAATACATTTTACCATCAATTAAAGCTGCAAAGATAAAGTTTTAATGCTAAATGGTCAATGTCCTTGCTTTATTTTGGCAGGTTCTTTTTATTTATTAAAAATAAATTCCCTTCGTTTTCGAAGGGAATTATTAAATAAAAAAATTATTTTTTTGAACCTTTAGTGGTCTTTTTCAGTCCTATCATTCCCATGATGGCTTTTGCGCCTTCTCTCATTAGGGTTTTCCCAAAAGTCTGTATCATAGGGCTTCCTAGGATGCTTTCAAACATAGAAGGCTCTTCCTTGGCAGATTTGCTCTGCTGAGGTTTGCTGGTTTCTGTATTTGCGGAATCTCCCTGCTCTTCGTTCATTCTTCGTAATAAGATTTCGTAGGCAGACTCTTTATCAACAGTTTGGTTGTATTTTCTTACCAATTCCGATTGATTTACGAGATTGTCAATTTCCTCTGGAGATAGGATATCCATTCTACTTTCTGGTGAAATTAGATAAGTGTGAACCAGCGGAGTAGGGATTCCTTTTTCGTCTAGTGCTGTCACGAAAGCCTCTCCGATACCAAGAGACTGGATGAGTTCACTCGCTTTATAAAACTCACTCATAGGGTAGTTTTCTACGGCTTTGGAGATTTCTTTTTTGTCTTTTGCGGTGAATCCTCTTAGGGCGTGCTGTATTTTTAGTCCCAGCTGGCTCAAAACAGATTCTGGAATATCGCCAGGCACCTGCGTGATGAAATAAATTCCCACACCTTTGGAACGAATAAGTTTTACCATCGTTTCTATTTGTTCTAAAAGTACTTTTGGAGCATCTTTAAAGATTAAATGAGCTTCATCTATAAAAACAGCCAATTTAGGTTTATCCAAGTCACCTGCTTCTGGAAGGGTTAAATATATTTCAGCAAAAAGCGACAGAATAAAAGTAGAGAACAGAGCAGGCTTGTTCTGTATATCCACCACACGAAGGATGTTTACCACACCTTTTTCGTTTCTGGTTTTTAGTAAGTCTAAAACATCGAAACTAGGTTCTCCGAAAATTTGTGATGCTCCCTGTTGTTCTAGCGCCACGATGCTCCTTAAAATAGCACCTAATGATGCAGGAGCGATAGAGCCATAGCCGTCGGCAAGTTCTTTTTTACCTTGTTCATTATCAGTTACATATTGTAATACTTTTTTCAAGTCTTCTAAGTCTATCAGAGGAAGACCTTTATCATCACAATATTTGAAAACAATAGACATGATGCTGGTCTGTGTATCGTTTAGTCCTAAAATTTTACTCAAAAGCACAGGTCCAAATTCAGTAACAGTAGCTCTAAGTTTTACTCCTTTCTCGGCAGAGAGAGACATTAGCTCCACAGGGAAAGCCTGCGGCTGGTATGGTAATTTGGTTTTATCGTATCTTTCTTGGATACGGCTGTTCATTTCTCCTGAGGCCGCTATTCCAGAAAGGTCTCCCTTGATATCCATTACCAAAGAAGATATGCCATGGTGGGAGAGCTGCTCTACGAAGGCTTGTAGTGTTTTAGTTTTACCTGTTCCTGTTGCTCCAGCGATGAGACCATGTCTGTTGATGGTTCGCAGAGGGATATTTACATCTACTTCAGGGATGACTTCTCCATCCAAAATACCTTTTCCTAGAGTAAAGAAATGCCCTTTTGTAGTGTAGCGAGGCGTAGTTTCTGCTATAAATTTTTCCTTTTTTGACATTATTTATGATTTTAGGGTCTAAAAATAAAAAAGAATTTATAAAATAACTAAAAAAGGAGATAGAAATTTCTATCTCCTTTATGTTGGTTTTTATTTTCTTATAGTTTATAAGTAAGACCAATTCTTCCTCCAAAAGTATTAATTCCACCACCAAATTGAAGGTTCAAGCCAAGGTTTTTAGTAAAGAAATATCTTCCCCCGATTTGTAATCCTAAGTCAAAACCTGAAACAGCAAAACTTGTATGGAGATTTTCATAATATGATTCAAGACCAGTAGGACCAGTATATGTCTTTGAATTGCTAACATTATAATAACCTAATGTAGCTCCTGCATATAGATTAAATTCATTTGGAAGTTTTAGTAATCTATCAAAATGATAGTTTCCATTAACACCAAATCCAAAAAAGGAATACTTGTCATCAAAATAACCACCACTCATTTTTTTAGAACTATAAGAAGCCTCTGCTCCAATAGTAAAGTCTCTAGCTACTCCATAATCTAATCCTAAGTACACAGGTACTCCAAATCCAGATAGCCCTACGCCTCCATTAATTTGTACTTTGTTTTGTTCCAAAGCTCCTTGTGCAGATGCTGTAGCTACAGCAAAAAATAAAGATGCACATGCTAAAATCTTTTTCATAAAATAAAATTTAAATTTTTAAAACAGAGACAAAGATATGCATATTTTTTAGATAGAAAAATATTTTACATTAAAATAATATTTAATAACTTTATAAAATGTAAAAAAAATAGACTTTATAATTATGGACAAAATAAAAAATCACATTGGGCTGATTGTCGTTTCAGCAGCAATAGTTTTTTCTACTTTTTTGGCGGCTAATGCTTTTAAAAATAGAAATTCAAATAATGACACTATCAATGTTACAGGGCTTGGGAGCAAGGATTTTGAGTCTGACCTTATCGTGTGGAATAGTTCTTTTACGAAGAAAAGCACGGATTTGAAAACTGCCTATGCTTCATTAGAGAAAGACAGAGAGGCACTTAAAAATTATCTATTGTCTAAAGGTGTGAAAGAAAAAGAAATCGTGTTTTCTTCGGTGGGAATTTCTAAGGATTTTGATAGAACTTATGATGAGTATCAGAATGTTCGCTCAGAAGTGTTTACAGGATACACACTGAAACAAAATGTACAGGTGGAGAGCAAAGAAGTGGAAAAAATAGAAAATATCTCTCGCCAAGTTACCGAACTTATCAATTCTGGTGTAGAGCTGTATTCTGATCAGCCAGAATATTACTATACTAAATTAGCCGAGCTAAAACTAAAAATGATAGCTGAAGCCACCAAAGACGCAAAACTTCGTGCCGAAAAAATCGCAGAAAACGCAGGAGCAAAACTCGGTGATTTGAAAAAATCTGAAATGGGTGTTTTCCAGATTATTGCGCAGAATTCTTCAGAGGACTATTCTTGGGGAGGCTCGTTCAATACTTCTTCTAAAAAGAAGACAGCCAACATCACCATGAAGCTCTCCTACAATATTAGATAAATTTCATACCTTTGCGGTTTTCAGATTATTTATGACAAATACAAGTCCGAAAACAGTAGCATTTCATACACTCGGGTGTAAGCTTAATTTTGCAGAAACATCTACTATTGCGCGCCAGCTTATAGGGGCTGGATATGAGAAAGTGGAGTTTGATGACCCTGCGCAAGTCTATGTAATCAATACATGCTCGGTAACAGATAATGCCGACAAAGAGTGCAAGTTTCATGTGAAAAGAGCAGTGAAAGCCAATCCAGATGGGCTGGTGGTAGTTTTGGGATGCTATGCGCAGCTGAAACCAGAAGAAATTTCCGCAATAGAAGGTGTGGATTTGGTTTTAGGAGCGAAGGAGAAATTTAATTTGCTTAATTTCCTTGATGATTTGAGGAAATCCGAAAGTTCTGCACAGGTTCACTCTTGTGAAATAGAAGATGCGGATTTCTTCATAGGTTCTTATTCTATTGGGGACAGGACTCGTGCCTTTCTGAAAGTTCAGGATGGATGTGATTACAAATGTACTTATTGTACAATTCCGATGGCGAGAGGAATTTCCCGTTCTGATACGATAGAAAATATTGTTAAAAATGCCCAGCAGATCGCTCAGCAGGATATTAAGGAAATTGTCCTGACGGGAGTGAATATTGGTGATTACGGAAAGGGCGAATTTGGGAATAAAAAACACGAACATACATTTTTGGATTTAGTGACAGCGCTGAATGAAGTGGATGGCATCGAACGAATCCGAATTTCTTCTATAGAGCCTAATTTGCTAAAAGATGAAACCATAGAACTTGTAGCGAAGAGCAAGAGTTTTGTGCCGCATTTTCATATTCCATTGCAGTCGGGTTCAGATGAGATTTTGAAAAAAATGAAACGCCGTTATCTCACGGCTCTTTATACGAGCAGAGTGAATAAGATAAGGGAAATTCTGCCTGATGCAGCTATCGGTGTGGATGTAATCGTAGGTTTCCCAGGTGAGACTGAGGAGAAATTCTTGGAAACTTATAACTTTTTAGCAGAGTTGCCAATCAGCTACCTGCATGTATTTACATATTCTGAGAGGGACAATACGGAGGCGGTTAGCATGGAGGGTGTGGTTCCTATTTCGGAAAGAAAGAGAAGGAATAAAATGCTCAGAATTCTTTCTGAGAAGAAAAAAATGGCTTTCTACCAGACACAATTAGGCAAAGTTCTGCCTGTTCTTTGGGAGCATGAAGAGAAAAACGGAATGATGTTTGGCTTTACGGATAACTATGTCAGAGTTCAAAAACCATATGACGAAAAGTCCGTGAATAAAGTAGAAAGAGTGAAATTAGAAAAAATTTCAAAGGAAGGAAATGTAGTGGTTTCTAGTTCTTTTGAGGAATTTTTAACAAAAGTTTAACCTCTATTGTCATTACAATGGAGGAAGTTTTTTTATTTTAGTGGATTGAATTTTCTTAAAATATTATGTCACAAAAAAACACATACGGAGACAATGTCATCTCTCTGAGAGATGTAAAAATAGTTCAGAAGAATTTCACAGTTCTTTCTAATGTTAATCTGACCATAAAAAAAGGTAAGTTTAATTATCTCATTGGGAAAACAGGTTCTGGAAAAAGTAGCCTTCTCAAGGTTCTTTATGGGCATCTTCCACTCCGCGAGGGAGAAGGAGAGGTGGTTGGATTTGATTTGACAAAACTAAAAGTATCCCGCATTCCTGATTTGAGAAGAAAACTGGGAATTATTTTCCAAGATTTCCAGTTGCTTATGGATAGAACGGTAGAGAAAAATCTTCTGTTCGTTTTAGAAGCTACGGGCTGGAAGGATAAAAACCTGATGGAGGAAATAATAGATGATGTTCTCAGCAGTGTAGGAATGAAAACCAAAAAACACAAATTGCCTCACGAATTGTCTGGTGGAGAGCAGCAGCGTGTGGCTATAGCAAGAGCTTTGCTGAATCATCCCGAACTTATTCTAGCGGACGAGCCTACGGGAAACCTAGACCCAGAGACTTCTAATGATATCATGACTTTGCTAAGGCAAGTGTCCGAGGAGAGAAATTGTGCTGTGCTGATGGCTACGCATGATTATCATTTGATACAAAATTTCCCAGGGCAGGCGATCCGTTGTGAAGATGGAACGGTATCTGTTTTGCAGGATACAAGTATACTTTTTGAATAAAAACTTTAAATTCAACTTTCTTCAATAAAAATCAAATTTAATTAGTTAAATGGTGTTAAATTGTATAAAAATTTAGTTAAAATACAAATTTGATACAATATCATTAATAAATGCTCGTTTTTGATATTAGTAACCAATTAAATTTTTAAGTATCATGAAAAAGTTAGTTTTTGCAAGTTTATTCCTTGCGTTAGGAACATTCGCAGTAAATGCACAGTCTACTCCATCAAAAAAGAAAGCAGAGCCTTCTAAGAAAGCGGCTAAACAATCGCCTAAAAAATCAGCTCAGCCTGGTGAAGCAGAACATGCTGTTCCTGCCGTTCCTGAAAATGTAAGTCATCCTTCAGTGGATAAAGAGCAACCGAAACAAAAGGAATCAGAGGATAAAAAGGAGGAACATCCTGTAAATCCACAGAAATAGATTTTATTGTTTATCATAGATAGCCACTTCTGAAAAAGAAGTGGTTATTTTTTATGTGTAAATTCTTATCTTTGCGCCCAAAGTTATAAAAGATGAGTAAAATTCGCGTTCGTTTTGCCCCGAGTCCTACGGGCCCTCTGCATCTTGGTGGAGTGAGAACAGCATTATACAATTACCTTTTTGCTAAAAGCCAAGGAGGAGATTTTATTTTAAGAATAGAAGATACGGATACTGCCCGCTATGTGGATGGAGCAGAAGACTACATTATGGAGGCGCTGGATTGGCTGGGAATACAGCCTGTGGAAAGCCCGAAAAAAGGAGGGCCATATGCGCCATACAGACAGTCTGAAAGGAGAGAAATCTATGATAAATATACAGAAGAAATTCTAAAAACGGATTATGCCTACTTGGCGTTTGATACTCCAGAGGAACTAGATAAAATCAGGCTGGAATACGAGGCTAAAGGAGAAGTTTTTTCTTATAATAATGTTACTAGAAACAGCCTGAGAAACAGCCTTGCACTTCCAAAAGATGAGGTGGAAAAGCTTTTGGCTGAAAAAGTTCCTTTCGTGGTTCGGTTTAAGATGCCAGAAAATCGAGTGATGGAGCTTAGCGATATTATTCGTGGGAATTTCAATGTAAATACTGATACTCTGGATGATAAGGTTTTGGTGAAACAAGATGGAATGCCGACTTATCATTTCGCAAATATCATTGATGACCACGAGATGCAGATTACCAATGTGATCCGTGGAGAAGAGTGGCTGCCGTCAATGGCTCTGCATGTATTGTTATACGAAGCCATGGGATGGAAAGCACCAGAATTTGCGCATTTACCACTGATACTAAAACCAGAAGGAAAAGGAAAACTCAGCAAAAGAGATGGAGATAAATTCGGGTTTCCTGTATTTCCATTGAATTTTACCGATAAAGAAACAGGAGCTGTATCCAAAGGATATCGCGAGGAAGGGTATTTCCCAGAAGCGTTTGTTAATTTCTTGGCACTTTTGGGCTGGTCGCCGTCTGATGATAAAGAAATCTTGTCATTAGAAGAAATGGTTCAAGAATTTAATCTGCATAAAGTTCATAAATCTGGAGCAAGATTTAGCAAAGAAAAAGCAGAATGGTTTAACGGCCAGTATCTTAAAATGAAAACAGATAATGAGCTGTTAGCTTTACTTAAAGAGATAGAAGCGGTGAAAAACTCTGGAGTCAGCGATGATAAGCTGATTACGATTATTGGGTTGATGAAAGAGAGAGCGGTTTTCGTGAAAGATATCTATGAGCAGGGACAGTTTTTCTTCTCTGCACCAGCGGATTATGATGAAAAAGCCATCAAAAAAGTGTGGGCAGATACCACAGGAGAACTCCTTGCGGAGTTTGCTCAGAAATTAGAAAATGTGGATTTCCAATCAGAAATTCTCAAAAATCTTATTCATGATTTCGCAGCCGAAAAGGAATTAGGAATGGGTAAAGTGATGATGCCGCTGCGTTTGGCTTTTGTGGGAGAACTGAAAGGGCCGGATGTTCCTGATATTATGAATATTATAGGAAAAGAAAAAACGATAGAACGAATCAAGAAATTGATAGGAACTCAAAAAAAATAAATTCATATTTGATTTTTAAATTTATTAGTATTTTTGAAAACTCAAATATTATTCAAAATTAAAAATATGGAATACTTGGATTTTGAACAACCGATAAAAGAGTTGATGGAACAATATGAAAAATGCGCTATTGTAGGCGAAGAAAGCGGAGTGGATGTTTCAGCAACTTGCAAACAGATAGAAGAAAAAATCATCAAGACTAAAAAGAAAATCTATGGCAACCTTACGCCATGGCAGAGGGTGCAGCTTTCTCGCCACCCAGACAGACCCTATACATTGGACTATATCCACGGAATAGCGGATGAGGGCAGCGTTGTCGAGCTTCATGGCGATAGATGCTTTGCGGATGACCCAGCGATGATAGGAGCGATGATAAAGATAAATGGTCAAAGCGTGATGGTTATCGGGACACAAAAAGGAAGAACCACGAAGGAAAGACAATACAGAAGGTTTGGAATGTCTAATCCTGATGGATACCGTAAAGCACTGAGGCTGATGAAGCTGGCGGAGAAATTTAATATGCCTATCGTGACTCTGATAGACACTCCTGGGGCTTATCCTGGTCTTGAGGCTGAGGAAAGAGGGCAAGGTGAGGCTATTGCAAGAAATATTTTTGAAATGAGCCTTCTGAAAGTTCCTGTAATTGCTATCGTTATCGGTGAGGGAGCTAGTGGAGGAGCTTTGGGAATAGGTGTAGGGAATAAGGTTTATATGATGGAAAATACTTGGTATTCAGTGATTTCGCCAGAGTCTTGTTCTTCTATTCTTTGGAGAAGCTGGGAATACAAAGAAACAGCTGCTGATACACTGAAACTTACAGCGCAAGATATGCTGAAAGAAAAGTTAATAGACGGCATCATCACTGAACCGCTTGGTGGAGCTCACTATGACCCAGCAGAAGCATTTGCTAATGTAAAAGATACGATTTTAAAAAATATAAAAGCATATAAAGGCTTTACTGAAGATGAACTTGCTACACAAAGACAAGAAAAATTTGTAGCAATGGGACAATACAAAGGATAATTAAATAAAAAAGCTGGAAAATTTTCCAGCTTTTTATTTTTATCTTACACCTAATGTTAATTGATAATCAGCATTGATGGTTTTTGATTGGTGGTATTTTCCTCCACATATTACGGAAGAAATAGTGTATGAACCTTTGTTTAAAGACATTCTACCTGTAGAGTTTGCAGGGACACTGATATTATAACTGCTTTTCCCTGTAAAATTTACTACAATAGGGCATTTTGATAGATTTTTGATAGTTACATATGCGCTGTTTCCTTTGCTGCTTCCATTAAGTATTCTGGTAGCTTCCTCAGCAGTCTCTTGGTGACTTCTATGGCTGTTGGATTGGTGAGAAGTTGAGGTTTGTGCAGAAGAACTACTGCTTCCTAAACGGGCTAACTTTCTTCTAAACTCAGGAGTTTTAGGGTGGTTAGGATAGTTTACTATGAAATTTGCAACCACCTTTGGGTCATTGGATTTTTCTGTCATTTCTATGGTATGTTGGGACTGAGCGAATATACCAGCAGACAGAAATCCTAAAAGAAGTAAAATCGTTTTTTTCATCTTTATAAAATTTGTATCTTTGCCAACTAATTATCTACAAAAATATAAAAAATATTATAATTATGTATACACCAGTAGCAGCAGATGTAGCTAAACTAAGAAACACAACAGGTGCAGGGATGATGGACTGCAAAAAAGCTTTGGTAGAAGCTGAAGGAGATTTTGAAAAAGCCATCGAAATCCTTAGAAAAAAAGGACAAAAAATCGCAGCAAATAGAGCAGATAGAGAATCTACTGAAGGTGCTGTAATCGCAAGAGTAAACGAGGATAACACACTAGGTGCTATCATCTCTCTAAACTGCGAAACTGACTTCGTTGCTAAAAATGATGCTTTCGTAGAATTAGCTTACGAATTAGCAGAACAAGCAATGAACTACGCTTCTAAAGAAGAGTTCTTGGCTTCTGATTTCCACGGAATTACAGTTGCTGAAAAACTAATCGAGCAGACAGGAGTTATCGGAGAGAAAATAGAAATCGGTGCGTTTGAAAGAATCGAAGGACCTTTCTTGGCAGCTTATATCCACGCAGGAAACAAAATCGCAGCTATCACAGCATTGTCTGCTAAAGTAGATGGAGCAGCAGAAGCAGCAAGAAACATCAGTATGCAGGTAGCATCTATGAGCCCAGAAGTTCTTTCTTACAAAGATTTTTCTCCTGAGTTTATAGCAGCAGAAACAGATGCAAGAATTGCAGCAATCGAGAAAGATAATGAGGAGCTTGTAAGACTTGGAAAACCATTGAAAAATGTTCCTAAATATGTTTCTTATGCACAGTTGACAGAGCAAGTTCTAAAACAAGCAGAAGAAGATGCAAAAGCTGAATTGAAAGCTGAAGGTAAGCCAGAACAAATCTGGGATAAAATCTTACCTGGTAAAGTTCAGAGATTTATCAGTGATAACACTTCTCTAGACCAAGAGAAAGCATTGCTTGACCAAAACTACATCAAAGACGGAGACATGAAAGTTTCTCAATATGTGAAATCTGTAAGCCCAGACCTTGAAGTAGTAAGATTCGTAAGAGTTTCTCTTTAATTAAAATTATAAATTTTACTCAATTCCTCTTAGCTGAAAAGCTGAGAGGAATTTTTGTTTTATGAGTAGCGTGTTTTTATAAAACTTAGTGATAAATATCAGTATTTTAAATAATCATTGTATGTTTTTTATTGTTAATTTTGCTAACAAAATATACTTTTTTAACACTAAATAAAAGAAAAAATGGCTGAAATAAGCGAAATGATTAGAGATTATTGGACAGAACGCTCCAAAACATACAGCGACTCCACATTGCAGGAGCTTTATGGAGACAATGCCCAGAACTGGGAAAATATTCTCTACGGAGATATTGATAAAAACCAGAATTTGAAAATATTAGACATCGGAACAGGGCCAGGGATGTTCGCGGTGCTGCTGGGAAGAAATCCGAATTTTGAAGTGTCCGCAGTAGATTCCAGCAAAGGGATGATAGAACAGGCGACACAGAATGCACAGAAATTCGGAGCGAAGGTGAATTTCCAGTTGCTAGATGCGCAGCAGCTGCCTTTTGAGGATGATACTTTTGATGTGATTGTCACTAGAAATGTCACTTGGAATCTTCCTAACCCGAAAGACGCTTACAAAGAATGGAAAAGAGTACTGAAAAAAGGAGGAAAAATGATAAACTTTGATTCCAACTGGTATTCTTATCTTTTTGATGAAAATCTACATAAATACCACGAAGAACATCCAGACAAGAAACTCCAAGAAGTCCTGCCAGATGGAATGGAAGCACGAATGGAGAATATCGCAAAAACACTTCCACTTTCCAAGGAGAGAAGACCTGCGTGGGATGTTAATTGTCTTTTGGATTTAGGGTTTTCTAAAATGGCTTTTGATTATAATATCAATGATGAGGTCTATGACAAGGAGCATCAGGAAATCAATGCCTACGCACCGATGTTTAGAATTATAGCAGTTAAATAATGATAAATTAAATTTAAATTATGCATAAAATATTTTGTTCAGTTGCACTAGGAGCGCTTGTTTTGTCTTGCTCAGGGAAGAAAGAATCAGTAGATAATAAGGCGCAGGCTAATGCTCCTAAAATGGAGAAAGTAGAATATATCTATCACGATGGAACTAGAGATTTGAAAGTAACCATCACTATACCGCCACAGCGTGCGGCTCTTTTTACGCCTCATATGACAGAGATGCTTTTGGCATTAGGTCTAGGCGATAGAATAGTGGTGGGAACTACGGAAGGCCCTGTTTCTAAGCAATTTGAAAAGGAGTATGAGAAAGTTCCAGATGAATATAAATTCATAGGACATAGTTTTAAAATGACCAAAGAGGCATTCCTTCTCAGAGAGCCAGATTTCGTGTCTAGTGATGGAGACCTTAGCTCAGAATCTACGGGTTCGCCAGAGGAGCTTTTGGCTCAGGGAATAGCTCCATTTACACCGAAAACCATCCAGACTCCAAACGCTACGATAGAAACTGTATATGAAGATTTCTATATGCTGGGAAAAATCTTTAATGTAAATGACAAAGCGAAGGAAGTAGTAGAGGGAATGAAATCTAAACTTGCCGAAGCTAAAAAAACATTCGTAGTTAAACCTGAAAACGAAAAGAAAAAAGTAATGATACTTTCTTCTATTAACAATGGGATTTGGGTTTTCTCTTCTTTGGCGGCAGATTTGGTTCGTCAGGCAGGAGGTATCAATATTTACGAAGATGCAGGGACGGCGTATGAGTTCGTATCTTTTGAGAGTGTGGTGCATAGAAATCCAGATGTGATTTTCATCACGGATGTACAATCTAGAAACATGACACCCGAAGAAAAAGCAAACTTTATCAAAAATCACCCTATCTTGAAGGATATCAATGCAGTGAAGAATAATCAGATTTATGAAGTGAATTTTGCGGATGTTTCACCTGGGGTTAGAAATGTAGATTTTATCATCAGATTAAATAAAGTTCTTTACCAAGGAGGAAAATAGAATATTGTTTGAGAATAGTTGTGTAAATTTCAATAATTTCGTTAAAAAATCATGTTTTTATTGGTTTTTTAACGAAATTATTACGATATTAGCAAGATAAAATTAATACAACTATGGAACAATTGGTAGAAAAGATAGCTGGGCTTATTTGGTCTGATGTCTTTATTTTATTATGTGTTTTCACGGGAATTTATTTCTCCATTAGACTCGGTTTTCCTCAGTTTACCCAAGTAAGGGAAATGCTGAGGTTACTTTTTCAGGAGAAAGAATCAGAGAAGGGGTTGTCTTCTTTTCAGGCGTTTTCTTTGGCTATTTCGGGGCGTGTAGGAACGGGGAATATTGTAGGAGTTGCCACGGCGATAGCTATGGGAGGGCCGGGGTCTATATTTTGGATGTGGTTGATAGCGATTTTGGGTTCTGCATCGGCATTTGTAGAATCTACATTGGGGCAGGTTTATAAAAGAGAAATAGACGGCGAATACCGCGGAGGGCCCGCCTATTACATAGAAAAAGGGCTAGGGATAAAGTGGTATGCTGTTCTTTTTGCTGTGATTGCGGTGGTGTGCTGTGGATTTCTTTTGCCAGGGGTTCAGAGTAATAGTATAGCACAGTCTATGAATAATGCCTTTGGGATAGTTACTCAGACAGATTATTTTATTCCTATGAATATCTTTGGGGTTATAGTTGTAGGGCTTTTAGTGGTGATAATATTTGGAGGAGTTAAGAGGCTGGGACATGCTTCGGAAACGATAGTTCCCTTGATGGCGGGAGCTTATATTTTGGTGGGGCTGATTATCATTATTCTTAATTTTCATAGAATTCCAGAAGTATTTTCTACAATTATTTCTTCGGCTTTTGGACAGGATGCTGTTTTTGGGGGGATTTTAGGAAGTGCCATTGCTTGGGGAGTGAAAAGAGGAATTTATTCCAATGAAGCAGGACAGGGGACAGGACCTCATGCAGCGGCAGCATCAGAGGTTATCCATCCAGCAGAGCAGGGGCTGGTACAGGCGTTTTCTGTGTATATAGATACTCTTTTTGTTTGTACTACTACGGCATTTATGATTTTGTTTACGAATCAGTATCATGTGATGGATGAGCAGACTAAAATGATGGTAGTGGAACATATAAAAGATGTAGACTATACAGGTTTTACACAGGCTGCGATTTCTTCTCATTTTCCTTCTTTTGGGAATGAGTTTGTGGCGGTAGCATTATTTTTCTTCGCTTTTACCACCATAATGGCTTATTACTACTACGCAGAGACCAATCTTACCTTTATTGTCTGTCCTAAATATCATCATTTGGCTACTTTTGTTTTGAGAATTGTTTTTCTTATAGGTGTATATATGGGAAGTGTGCGAGAGGCTAAACTAGCGTGGATAATAGCAGATGTAGGATCTGGAATGATGGCATGGGTGAACATTATAGCGATTTTACTGCTGGGAAATACCGCACTGAAAGTATGGAAAGACTATAAAACACAAAAGAAAAATGGAATACAAAAACCAACTTTTGATGCTAAAAAACTCAATATTAAAAATGCTGATTTTTGGGAGAAAAAACAAAATCCCTAAAACTATGGTTTAGAGACTTTGACAGGTTATAATATATGAATGGATTTTTACAATTAGTGTCTTTTAATTAGAAATTGTTACAGAAAAGATTAGATTTTTTTCTTTTCGTTATTTAATGCATTGATTTATTGGTTGTAATGTTTAGATATAATATATAAAATCCCAACACAAGCTCCTATTAAAAGTGAGATTAACAATAGTGAAATTATAAGAAATATAATATAGGCTGTTTGACCATACTTTTTAAATTTTTCATTGCAAAAATCACTTGCTTTTTGTAGGAAGTCAAGTTCTTTTTGGATTTTTAGGAAACTTCTATCATATTCAAAACCATCTTCTTCATCTTTGATTTCGGCTACAATTTTAGAAATCTTCATGATGTGTTTTCCATAACTTTCATACATCCAGTATTTTCCTATAAAATATAGAATCACGCAGAATGTTAAAAATAGTATAATAAAAAAAATAATATTAGATTCCTTGTTATGTAAATATAAAGTAGAATATAAACCTAACATAATGGGAACAAATACAATATTAAAAGATTTATAAAGCTCTGAATTTAAAACCAATTCATACCTTAAATCCAAAATATTATGATAGGTATTAAGGTTTTTGGTATTCAGCTTTTTATAAAAAATATAGAATTTTAGATAATAATATCCTATTATTGTAAGTGCTATAAATACTAGTATAACAAGTAGATAGGTCTGCTCAGTATTCTTTCCCATTAAAGGCAGCATTGTAGCCCATAAAGAAAAGGAAACAACACTTATCCAAAATTCTGTCCGCATATTCATCCGAATTATTTCCAGAGGCGTATGAATTTCTTTTTGTTTTTCCAAGGAAATCTCGGGAACGGATTCTATTTTTTCCTCATCCCACACTTGTTTTAAGTTTTCTAAATCCATTAGAATTTTTTATTAAATTATTATTTTATAATTCTTTGTGTATCAATTCGTTTACCAAGTCGCTCAACTTCTGTTTGGCGCGGTTTAGTTTTACACGGCAGTTTCCTTCCGTTATTCCCAGTTGTTCCGCCATTTCCTTCCCAGAATAGTTTTCTAAATAATAGAATATCAGCGCCTTGTCTATCGGGCTCAGCAGGTGGATGGCATCATACATTATTTTTACTTTATACTCTTCTTCGGCGGTTTCTTCATTTTTGATGTCAAAATTCTGAATTTCTTCCTCCCGAGAGATGAATCCTCTTTTCTTTTCCGATTTCAAGAAAACTATCGCTGTATTCAGGGCTACACGATACATCCAAGTAGAAAATTTGCTTTTTTCCTCGAAACTTGGGTAGGCTTTCCACAGCTGATAAGTGATTTCCTGAAACAAATCATTCTGGTCTTCAGGCTCGTCCATATACATCTTGGAAATTTTGAAAAGCACGCCTTTATGCTTTTCTATTCTCTCCAAAAATTCCTGCTCTAATGAAGACATTGATTGATTTTTTTAGTTAATTAGTATTAGAATTTAGGATTTGTTACACATTTATTTGAAAAAAATAAAACCACATAAAGTGTGGTTTATTTTATTCTTAGAGACTCTTTGACGAGTTCTATCATTTTTGGGTCGCCTGTCTGTTTTCCTTTTTCGTCGGAGAATTTCACGGTTGGTATCCATTCATCATTTGCACCAAGAACTCCTGTGAGTTTCATTACGATATTCATCGGAGTAAGTCCCACATCGTTAGTTAGATTTGTCCCAATTCCGAAGGAAAGTCCGACTTTTCCTCGGCAAGCCTGAGTGATTTCAGAGATTTTCTCTAAATTAAGATTATCCGAGAAAATAATGTATTTAAACAAAGGATTGATGCCGTGTTTTTCGTAGTGTTTGATGGTTTTCTCAGCGAAAGCTATCGGGTCGCCGCTGTCGTGCCTTACGCCATCAAAAAGTTTAGCAAACTTTTTATCAAATTGCTTGAAAAACACATCAGTAGTATAAGTATCCGAAAGGGCAACTCCCAAATCGCCGCGATAGACATCCACCCAATGCTCCAAAGAAAGAGCATTTGCCATCTTAAAGCCATACTGCGCGCCATGGAACATGAACCACTCGTGGGCGTGCGTTCCGATAGGTTTTACACCGTATTTCATCGCAAAATGAACATTGGAAGAACCGATGAAATAGCTGTTGGAATCTTGGGTGAGGGCTTTCATTACTACATCATGAACCTTGTAGGAGTGTCTTCTTCGTGTCCCGAACTCCGCAAAATTTACTTTTAGTTCGATGAGGTTTTTAGCCTTTTCTAGGGTTTTTTTGGTAATTTCCTCATCAGTTTGGCGTTCCATGCCGTTCATTTTGTAATAAAGTTCACTGATGAGTGACAGCAGCGGCACTTCCCAAAGTATGGTTCTGTACCAAAGTCCTTCTACGGTAACTTCTAAATCGTTTCCTATCTGATTGATTTTCACTTCAGAAGGGTCGTAGTGATATCCTTCTAAAAAGTCTAAATAAGGTAGATTGAGATATGGACAATTTTTCTTCAGAAATTCTTTTTCAGCTTTGGTCAGCTGGAGTTTTGCCATTTCATTGATGGCTTTTCTGAGGGCATCGTCAAAGCCTTCTGGGAAGGAATGTTTCCCTCGGTTGATGAATACATATTTTACTCTTGCATCTGGAAAGAGCTTTACCACAGCGCATTGCATGGTAAATTTGTAAAAATCGTTGTCTAATATGGAGTTGAAAACTACGCTCATTTTTAGATTTTATTAAAATTAAAGCCATAAAAATACGAATTTCTATTATTAAAATTGTCTTTAAAACAACAAATAATTAAATTCGCGCTGCTATTTGAATGAAATATGAAAGACCTGCTTAAGTTTTACTAATTATCAGAGATAAATTATAGACACAAATATCCTTTAATCCAAAAAATAAAATATTTTGCAAAGGGCATACTATTGTATTTTGTATTTCAGATTTGCGCTTTATTGCTAATGCTTTTGGTGGATGAATTCTTGATAAAGAAAATGGGTTTTCCTTCCGTTTTTAAATTAATGATAGAAAGCCAAAAGAAAATAAAAGGGTATTATAGTATTTTCATGGTTGTGATTTTAGGGCCTCTGGTAGAAGAGCTTATTTTTAGGTTGATTTTAGTTCCTAAGCGCAGAAATATTGCGATATTTACTTTTGTTTTTTCGTTTTTGATAATAAACAAAACTTATTATTTTATCGAAATAAATTGGCTTTTGCTAATGTCTTTGGCGGTGTCAGGATTACTGTCTTTACTTGTTTTTAACCTGCTGAAACGAAAACCTGAAATAGAAACAGCCATCGGGAAAAGACAGAAAATAATTACAATGGTCTCTGTTGTTCTTTTGGGGTTGGTGCATATTACTAACATAGAAAATCTGCATTGGGAACTGGTGCTGCTCTATCCTGTTTATGTTCTTCCGCAGACGATTTTAGGGTATGTTTGTTCTGTGCAGAGGCTGAAATTAGGTTTTGTCTGGGGATTGCTTTTTCATTCAACGATTAATTTAATGGCTTTTCTGAATTAAATTTGTATACATCATAATGCTTGGTTTTTTGCTTGTTTAGAAAATTATTCTTTACTTTTGCTATGTGTATTCAGAATTAGAACTTCAGCTAAAAACATTGCCTTCAGAGCCTGGTGTTTATCGTTATTACGATAAAAAGGGTGAGATTTTGTATGTAGGAAAGGCTAAAAATCTGAAAAACAGGGTTCTATCTTATTTTAATAAAAGTCAGATCGGCTACAAAACCCGAATGATGGTTTCTAAAATTGTAAGGCTGGAAACCACCGTGGTTAATAGCGAATATGATGCACTTCTTCTGGAAAACAACCTCATAAAAGAATATCAGCCTTTCTATAATATTCTGCTGAAAGATGACAAATCTTATCCATGGATTTGCATCAAAAAAGAGCCTTTTCCTCGGATATTTTTAACGAGAAATGTCATCAAAGACGGCTCGGAATACTACGGGCCTTATGCGAAAGTAAAACAGGCAAAAACGCTGATAGAAGTTATCAAAAACATCTATAAACTCAGAACTTGCAGCCTGAATCTCGCTCCCGAAAAGATAAAAGAAGGGAAATATAAAGTCTGTCTGGAATACCATATTAAAAACTGTTCTGGTCCTTGCGAAGGACTAGAATCTGAGGAAGAATATGCCCAAAAGCTAAACGCCATTCGTGGGATTATCAAAGGTGAATTCAAGGCAGCGAGGGAATATTTAGAAGCTGAAATGTACAACTATGCCGCAAAACTGGAATTTGAAAACGCCCAACAGAGTAAGGAAAAATTACAGATTTTAGAAAATTACCAGACCCATACCACTATCGTGAGTTCCAACATAAACGATGTGGATGTCTTTGGTATTATCAGTGATGAAGCGGCGGCTTATGTCAATTATTTCAAAATTAAAAACGGCTCTATTATTCAGTCCTACACCACGGAAATCAAAAAAATGCTGGACGAAACCGATGAAGAAATATTGGAAGAAGCCCTGATAGAGATTAGGAATAAATTTAATTCTACTTCTACGGAAATTTTTCTTCCGTTTCATCTTAATATAGAAATTCCACATGTGAAGCTGATTGTCCCTAAACTGGGCGACAAAAAGCGTATCGTGGAGCTTTCCGAGAAAAATGCAATGGAATACCGCGTGGAAAAACTAAAGCAGGTGCAGATAGTAGACCCAGAAAGACATACCAACCGCATCATGGCGGAGATGAAAAAACTCCTCCGGCTTCCCGAAGAGCCGCGCCATATAGAAGGTTTTGACAATTCTAATATTCAAGGGACCAATCCCGTTTCGGCGTGTGTGGTTTTCAAAGATGGGAAGCCCAGCAAGGCGGATTATCGGATTTTTCATGTAAAAACCGTGGAAGGGCCGAATGATTTTGCTACGATGGAAGAAGTCATCTATCGCCGATACAGCAGACTTTTGGATGAGGGCGAACCACTGCCGCAGCTCATTTTGATAGACGGTGGAAAAGGTCAGCTCAGTTCCGCAGTGAAAAGCCTGAAACTCCTCGGGCTGTATGGGAAAATTTCCATCATCGGAATAGCGAAAAGATTGGAAGAAATCTTCTTTCCCGAAGACCCAGTTCCATTGTATTTGGATAAAAAATCCGAGACTTTGAAGGTTCTCCAGCGGGTTCGGGACGAGTCGCACCGTTTCGGTGTAAAGCATCACCGCACGAGAAGGAAAAATTCTACAATAAAATCAGAATTGGAGGAAATCCCTGGTGTAGGCGAGAAAACCATCCAGCAGCTTTTATCTAAATTAAAATCTGTAAAAAGAATAAAAGAAGCCTCTCTGGAAACGCTGGAAGAGATTTTAGGAAAATCCAAAGCAAAAGCAGTTTGGGAGCATTTTAACAGCTAAAAAAGAATGAATAAAGTTCCTGATTTTTGCTCGTAAAAGCGGAATTAGGAAATTTTGTCAGGTTAAAAATATCATTTTCAAATCATTTTCGGAAATTTTGTCTCATTTTGTGTAATAGAATGGTTTTTGCAATTTAGATTTCAGATAACTTTTAAAATAAAGAATTATGAATCTAAATCAATATACCGTAAAATCACAAGAAGCCATCCAAAAAGCACAA
The DNA here is from genome assembly GCA_963520725.1 of uncultured Flavobacteriaceae bacterium. Classification (GTDB taxonomy): domain Bacteria; phylum Bacteroidota; class Bacteroidia; order Flavobacteriales; family Weeksellaceae; genus JABCPE02. The sequence continues at coordinate 53,295 of CAUQSG010000004.1, forward strand.
CAGATTGCTTTGGATTTTGGCAACCAGAGTATAGAACCTCAGCATCTATTGGAGGGAATTTTCCAAGTGGATGAGAATATCTCGGCTTTTCTGATGAAAAAAGCAGAAGCCGACCTTAACTTGATAAGACAAAGAAACAGAGAATCTTTGGAAAGCCTCCCAAAAGTGGAAGGCGGAAATATTTACCTTTCTCAAAGTGCCAGCAAAGTCCTTTTGGAAGCGCCTAATATCGCTAAAAGAATGGGCGATGAGTATGTGACTTTGGAGCATATTTGGCTGGCATTATTAGAGGTGAGTTCTTCCGTTTCGCAGATGTTGAAAGATATGGGCGTGACCAAATCCCTTTTGGAAGGAGGAATCAAAGAACTTAGAAAAGGTTCAAAGGCGACTTCGGCAAGTTCCGAAGAGACTTATCAATCGCTTAATAAATATGCAAAAAACTTCAATGAACTAGCAGCCGAAGGGAAATTAGACCCAGTAATCGGGCGAGATGAAGAAATCCGAAGAGTGCTGCAGATTCTTTCGCGAAGAACCAAGAACAACCCTATTCTCATCGGTGAACCAGGAGTGGGTAAGACCGCCATCGCTGAGGGAATAGCTCACAGAATCATCAGTGGAGATGTTCCAGAAAACTTGATGGACAAAACGCTCTATTCACTTGATATGGGAGCATTGATTGCAGGTGCGAAATACAAAGGAGAGTTTGAAGAAAGACTAAAATCCGTAGTAAATGAAGTGATAAAATCCGATGGACAGATTATCCTTTTCATCGATGAAATCCACACTCTTGTAGGTGCAGGCGGCGGCGAGGGAGCGATGGATGCTGCGAATATCCTGAAACCAGCTTTGGCGAGAGGGGAGCTTCGTTCCATCGGTGCGACAACGCTTAACGAGTATCAAAAATACTTTGAGAAAGACAAGGCTCTAGAACGCCGTTTCCAAAAAGTAATGGTGGAAGAGCCGGACACAGAATCAGCGATTTCTATTCTTCGTGGAATCAAAGACAAATATGAATTCCACCACAAGATTAGAATCAAAGACGAAGCCATCATTGCAGCGGTAGAAATGTCTCAGCGATATATTTCGGATAGATTTTTACCAGATAAAGCTATTGACTTAATCGATGAAGCTTCTGCAAAATTAAGAATGGAAATCAATTCCAAACCAGAGGAATTGGATGTTTTAGACAGAAAACTTATGCAGATGGAGATAGAGCTGGCGGCGATTTCCAGAGAGGGCAACCAGACTAAAATAGACCATCTGAAGGAAGATATTGCGAAAATCACTGAGGAGCGAAACCAAATCAATGCAAAATGGCTTAGTGAAAAGCAGAAATCCGAGGATTTGACTCAGATTAAAAAAGATATTGAAAGCTTGAAATTAGAAGCCGAAAGAGCTCAGCGTATGGGCGATTATGCAAAAGTTTCGGAGATACAATATGGAAAACTCCGTGACAAGGAAGACGAGCTCCAAAAACTGGAATTGGCGATGCAAAATCAGCAGAATGAGCTTGTAAAAGAGGAAGTTACCGCAGAAAACATCTCTGAAGTAGTGGCGAAATGGACAGGAATACCAGTGACTAAACTACTTCAGTCTGAAAGAGAAAAACTGCTTCATTTGGAAGAAGAACTCCATAAAAGAGTAGTAGGGCAAGAGGAAGCGATACAATCCGTAGCTGATGCTATCCGAAGAAACAGAGCAGGACTGAATGATGAGAAAAAACCTATCGGGTCTTTCCTTTTCCTCGGAACTACGGGAGTTGGTAAAACGGAATTAGCCAAAGCCTTGGCAGAGTTCTTATTTGATGATGAAAATAATATGACCCGTATCGATATGTCTGAGTATCAGGAGAAACACTCTGTTTCTAGATTGGTAGGAGCGCCTCCAGGGTATGTAGGCTATGATGAGGGCGGACAGCTGACCGAAGCGGTAAGAAGAAGACCATATTCTGTGGTGCTTCTAGATGAGGTGGAAAAAGCGCATCCAGATGTGTTTAATACCCTGCTTCAAGTGTTGGATGACGGGCGATTGACCGACAACAAAGGTCGCGTGGTGAATTTTAAAAATACGATTATCATCATGACTTCCAACCTTGGTTCTCATATCATTCAGGAGAATTTTGAGAAAATTAATGAAAGTAATTTAACTGAAATTGTAGAAAAAACCAAAGAAGAAGTATTTGACCTGTTGAAACAAACTCTACGACCAGAGTTCCTCAACAGAATAGATGAAACGGTGCTGTTCCAACCATTGAACTACAATGAAATCGGAAAAATCGTTCAGTTCCAACTAAGAGGAATCAACAAAATGCTGGAAAGCAGAAATATCATCTTGACAACAACGCAGGAAGCGATAGACTTCATTCTGAAAAAAGGCTACGACCCAGCATTTGGAGCTAGACCGCTGAAACGAGTAGTGCAGCAGGAAGTTCTGAATAAACTCTCAAAAGAGATTTTGGCTGGAAATGTAAAAGAAGGCGAGAGAGTGACAGTAGATTGTTTTGATAATAAGCTGGTTTTCAGACCTACAGAGTAATTGTTATAATGTTATAAAGACCATTTAGACCTGCTGAATAATCCAACCTTGTTATTGATCTTTTTCATAGAAACCTTATGGCGGGTCTAAATGGTTATTTTAAATGTGTAAATCCAAAAATAAAATCCTTCAATTTTGAAGGATTTTTGTTGTTATTTGTTTTTATCCAAAAGTGATTGCAGGTTTTTGATTTGTTAATTATTATTAATGTTCTATATATAAAATTTTCCTCCATAGGAGCACTCATAATTATGATTAAAATCACAAGTTTATATGTTGTTTTTTGAAACCAAAAAGGTATTTTTGTACGAAAATTTATTGGCAATAAATAGCCTTTAAACATTGTAAAGGTTGTTGTCTAATTTTTACAGATATAAATGATTTTGATATGAGGATAAATATTTTATTAATAATGTTATTGGGAACATTATTGAGCTGTGGAGCAAGGGTTAAAAGTAATTTTGATAATAGAAGAGAGGCTTTGACATCTAATGAAAAAGTGGCTTTCCTATTAATACAGCATGATGTTCCTGCAGGAGCAACTAAGATAGGAACAGCAAGATATGGAGATACTGGTTTTTCAGTAGATTGTGACTATGATTCTAATTTGATAAAAGCTAGAAAAATGGCACGAGAAAACGGAGCAAATATAGTTAAAATAACCAAAGTTACTTATCCTGATTTATGGAGCTCATGCCATAGAATGGAATTAGAGTTTTATTTTTATGATGGTAATGTAGAAGAACTAAAACAATACAAACTTAAAATAATAAAATAAAGATTTATGAAAAAGACAATTATGTTATTGGGAGTTGCCTCTCTATTTTTTTTAAGCAGCTGCGCAACTATCGTTTCTGGAAGTAGACAAACTGTCAAATTTGATAGTACACCTACAAATGCCACTGTTTTCATTGATGAAACAGAAGTGGGAAAAACTCCATTTGAAACAAAATTAGAAAGAAAAAGAGAGTATGAAGTGGAGATAAGATTAGAAGGATATGAACCATACAAAACTAAACTGACTAAGCAGTTTAATGCTTGGTATATAGGAAACATTGTTTTTGGTGGAATTATTGGTTTAGTTGTTGACCCTATTACAGGTGCAATTTACAAACTAACTCCAAATGAAATAAATGCTCAGCTTCAACAGGGAACTGTTTTTAAATCTTCTAAAAAGGAAGTTTATATAGCAGTATCACTGAAAGTTGATAAAAACTGGCAAAAAGTAGGACAACTTGAAAAGTTATAAAATATCAAACAATAGTTTTAAAAATCAAGTCTCAAAGGCTTGATTTTTTTCTTTACCTTTGTGGTTTAAATGAAAAACGATATGACTGAGAACAAAAATTTACCAAAAGTTGGGGTTATCGGAAGTGGTAGTTTCGCCACCGCAGTAGTAAAAATGCTGATGGAAAACTGCGAAAAAGTTCATTGGCTGCTTCGTAATGACGGTACAAGGGAGGCTCTGGTTTCACAAGGGAGCAATCCGCACTATCTCACCGCAGTGAAATTTAACCCAGACCGATTGGTTTTGACAATGGATATCAATGAGCTGGTGACAGCCTGCGATGTGATTATTCTAGCAACGCCATCTATCTATTTGGCAGATACCATAGAGAAGATGACTTGTGATTATTCAGGGAAGATATTTGCTTCAGTGATTAAAGGAATTGTTCCAAAACATAATGATATTGTAGCGAATTATCTCCGTGACACTTTTAATATAGGATATAGAAACCAAGCAGTTCTTGCAGGGCCGTGCCACGCTGAAGAAGTTGCCATGGAGCGATTGTCTTTCCTTACAG
>CAUQSG010000005.1:0-53090 GCA_963520725.1 uncultured Flavobacteriaceae bacterium
GATTATGTGCGGGAAATGCTATATAATGAGGGGGATGATAAAATATTTAACTTCCAATATTTGCTGGATATGGCAGAGATAATAAAAAATGAGTAAAAGTTCCGTTTTTAGGCATTTTTATAATAAGATGATATTATCATAATACATCATAAAACCACAAGATATGAAACAAGAAGTGTATTTATGTGAGCAAAAAGGAACAACTTTCATCGTGGTTGATACCGAAGAGAATATTCAACAAGCTATTGAAAGAGATAAAGATGAAAATAGAAGTGAATTTGTAAAATACTTACAAAGGAATGACCCATCAGGATTTAATGAATTCAGAGCCAGAAAACTGAACCTATCCAAAGACAAGATAAAAGAACCTTTAGGAATTAGTTTTTTAGGAGTAGAGGAAACAGATGTAGAATATTTAAATAGCCAAGTAGAGCATTTAAATATTAATAAAATCAATATCCGAGATAGCAAACTTGATATACCATTGCCTGAGCATATTACAGATAATGTGAAAACTTTTTTCTGTGGAGGAAAAGTAAAAGGAGTAATAGACTTGGATTTATATAAAAAATTAGAAGAAATTAATATCTTGGATTGGGATACGAAAATAAAATTCAAAAATGATACAAAGAAAAATAATATTAGAAAACTAGTTGTATGGTATCATAAACCCAAAGAAAAAACACTCAAAACATTGATAGAGTTTTTATATAATTTGGAAATATTAGAAATAATTCATACCAATATAGAGACTTTGGAAGGAATAGAAAATCTTAGGTTTTTAAAGGAAATAGAAATACAATATGGACGAAATCTAAAGCAAGTAAATTATCTCAATGAATGTAAAAAGCTGGAAAAAGTCTTTTTTAATAATTGTAAAAAGATAGAAGATATGGAAAAACTGCACCAGCGCGAGGGATTATATATTCGAAAAGCAGCCTTGTCAGGATAGATAATGTCAATATAATCAAATTCTTACAGCTTGGTGAGCCGTAATATATTTTGTGTTCTTTTCCTATCCAATAAATTTTCATAAAATAAAATAAAAATCTTCTTGCTTAGTAGAAAAAAATAATTATCTTTGCACTCTCAAAAGGGAGAATAATTTTAAGTTTAAAAAGTAATGGAGCAGTAATGCTACCTCTTACAAGAAAAAGTATATAAAATGAAAAGAACATTCCAACCATCAGAAAGAAAGAGAAGAAACAAACATGGGTTTAGAGAAAGAATGTCTACACCTAATGGTAGAAGAGTTTTAGCTGCAAGAAGAGCAAAAGGAAGAAAAAGATTGACAGTTAGCGAAGCAAGAGCTAAAAGATAATCTGTCTTCTGAAAATAAAATAATAGTGTCTGAAAGAATCTATCTTTTGGACATTTTTTCGTTGTTATAACTGTAAGTTATATTTGAATTTTTTTTAAATTTAGATTTAACCTTTTGCAAAAAAAATCATCAAACAAATAGAAACCCAATGAAGGCAAAAGATGAAGATATTATCCTTCTTATGCAGAGTCCTGAAAATCAAGAAAAAGGACTTCGTATGATGATGAATGCATATCAGAGTCGGTTGTATTGGCATATTTGTAGGCTGGTCAATGATGAAGATTCTGCAAAGGATGTTTTGCAAGAAACTTTTATCAAAGTCTATCAGAATTTTTCACAATTCAAGAAAGATAGTCAGCTCTACACATGGCTCTACAGAATAGCTTCTAACGAGGCTCTGCAATATCTGAACAAGGTGAAAAAAATGCAGAAAACGGAGCAGGATGCTGATGTCTATCTAGAAAATCAAAAAGCAGAAAATAGCGGGAGAAATGCGGATGAGATAGAAGATTTGCTGCAAGATGCGATACAAAAACTACCAGAGAAACAACGGATGGTTTTTGCGCTGAGGTATTATGATGACCTGCCATATGAGGAGATTAGCAAGATTTTGGATATGTCAGTAAGTACACTGAAAACCAACTATCACTATGCGAAAAGCAAAATAGAACAGTATATTTTAGACCATAGCGAAGAATTTTAAAAATGAAAAAAATAGATATAGAAAAATGGAAACGAAAAACGCCTGAACTGCCAGAAAACTTTTTCGAGGAAATGCAGGAAAAAGTTTTGGATAAAACGGTAAGGGCAGAAAAACAGCCTGTAAGAAGATTTAAAATAAACCCAGTGTGGGCTTCTGCGGCTGCGATAGCGGTGGTTTTTGGGATTTCGTTTTTTGTGAATTTTAAGAATAAAAATGTGGAAGTGATACAAAACCCTCAGATGGTTCAGAATGAAAATGTTTCCACTCTAAATCAAGAGAAAAGTATTGAATATCAAGCAGATGTTGTAAATCAAGAAGCGATAGAGAATCAACCCTATACAGAATCAAAAACATCTTTCGTAGGGCAGAGTTCTGATGCTGTTTCTGAGCAGAAAATAAAAAATCTTTCTACAAAACTCAAAATGGAAGAGGTTCTCAATGCCATGAGCGAAGAGGAACTTCAGGAGTTGACTAGTAATTATGAACAAGACACCTTTTTGGATTTATATTAATTAAAAACATTGAAAATGAAAAAAATATTTTTTTTATTAACCATATCTTTCGGAATGCTGGTTTCTGCACAGAAACATCATAGTAAATCTCATGAGAAACACCATGAGGACAAGAAAAACCATATTCATCATTTTGAAAAAATGACACATGAAGAGAAAATAGCTTTTATTCAGCAATTGAATATCAATAAAATCACCAAAGAATTAGAGCTTTCTGGTGAGAAAAAAGAAGCAGTAGAGAAGGTTCTCGGTGAATATTTCACTGCTAAAGGCGATATTATAAAAGCCTTTAAGCCAGAGGATACTCATAAAAACCTGACTGATGAAGAAGCTTTGAGAAAGATAAACCTTGGTTTTGAAGTTGCTCAAAAGGTTTTGGATAACAGAAAATTTTATTCCAAAAAATTATTAGAAATCCTTTCTCCACAGCAGGTTTTGAAAATTTATAAAATAGAGAAAGATATCAAGGATTCCTTTAAGCATAAACACGATAAAGACAAACATAAGACTAAATAAATTTATACCAAAAGAGATTGATTTTTTCAGTCTCTTTTTTGTTATCTTTGCAGGATACTGATTTTTGAAATGAAAAATATAAGAAATTTTTGCATCATTGCACATATTGACCATGGTAAATCTACCTTGGCAGACCGACTTTTGGAGTATACTAATACAGTGACACAGAGGGAGTTGCAGGCGCAGACTCTTGATGATATGGATTTGGAAAAGGAGCGAGGAATTACCATAAAATCCCACGCTATCCAGATGGACTATGAATACAAGGGCGAAAAATATGTCCTTAACCTTATCGATACTCCTGGGCATGTGGATTTCTCGTATGAGGTTTCGCGTTCCATTGCGGCGTGCGAAGGAGCATTGCTGATTGTAGATGCGGCGCAAAGCATTCAGGCTCAGACTATTTCCAATCTTTATTTGGCATTAGAAAATGATTTGGAAATTATTCCAATTTTGAATAAAATAGACCTTCCTTCGGCAAATCCTGAGGAGGTTACAGATGAAATTGTCAATCTTTTGGGCTGTAAGCCAGAGGATGTTCTCCGTGTTTCTGGAAAAACAGGAGCAGGTGTGAAAGAACTTTTGGAGCAGATCGTGGAGAGAATCCCCGCTCCAGAGGGCGACCCAGATGCACCGCTGCAGGCATTGATTTTTGACTCTGTGTTTAACCCATTTAGAGGAATTGAGGCTTATTTCAAAGTGGTAAATGGAAGCATCAAGAAAGGGCAGAAAGTGAAATTTATGGCTACTGACCGCACCTATGATGCCGATGAGGTGGGAACTCTAAAACTAAAACAAGCGCCTAAACAAGAGATAAAATGTGGAGATGTGGGCTACATCATTTCTGGGATAAAGGATGCTCGAGAGGTGAAAGTAGGGGACACTATTACTTCCGCTGAAAACCCTGCTCCTGCACCGATAGAAGGTTTCGAAGAGGTGAAACCGATGGTATTTGCGGGGATTTATCCGATAGAATCTGAGGATTTTGAGGAGCTTAGGGCTTCATTAGAAAAACTAAGGCTGAATGATGCTTCGCTTGTTTTTGAGGCGGAAAGTTCGGCGGCGCTGGGCTTTGGTTTCCGATGTGGTTTTCTTGGAATGCTTCACATGGAGATTGTTCAGGAGCGTCTTGACAGGGAATTTGGGATGAATGTAATCACTACCGTTCCCAATGTATCTTACCACGGCTACACCAAGAAAGAACCAGATGTTCCTATCCTTATCAACAACCCATCCGAGATGATGGACCCTACCACGATGGACAGAGTGGAAGAGCCGTATATAAAGGCTTCTATCATCACCAAGTCTGATTTCGTGGGAGCTGTGATGACGCTTTGTATAGAAAAACGAGGTGAAATCGTTAATCAGTCTTATTTGACTTCTGACCGAGTGGAATTGATTTTCAATATGCCATTATCAGAGGTGGTGTTTGATTTTTATGACCGATTAAAATCTATTTCCAAAGGATATGCATCGTTTGACTATCACCCAATAGGCTTCCGTCCATCTAAATTGGTGAAAATGGATATCCTTATCAATGGTGATATGGTGGATGCACTTTCTTCCCTGATACACGATTCTAACGCCTATAACATTGGTAAAAAAATGTGCGAGAAACTTCGCGAACTGATACCGAGACAGCAGTTTGACATCGCAGTTCAGGCGGCTCTGGGAACTAAAGTAATCGCCCGAGAAACTATAAAAGCCCTTCGTAAAGATGTAACCGCAAAATGCTATGGTGGCGACATATCTCGTAAGAGAAAGCTCCTTGAAAAACAAAAAGAAGGAAAGAAAAAAATGAAACAAATTGGGCGTGTAGAAGTTCCTCAGTCTGCGTTTATGGCGGTGCTGAAGCTGAATGATTAATTTTTTAAATTTATATAAAAATGCCATGGAAAATATGAGTAACTTACCACAGGAAATGCAGAACTCCAGTAAAGGGTTGGCTGTATTAAGTAATTTTGAAGAAGGATTAAAAGAAGTTCTTAACTTACATTCTTTACCTGTAGAAAATATTTTTGTAGAGACTCAAGAGAGAGGAAAAGTATTTAAGAATTTGAGTGATGTGTTAAATCAAATTCCTTTACAAGATAGACAACAATCTACATATCTTTCAAAGTTTATAGCAAGTACAGCTTCAGGACTTTTTGATGCAGCTTTAAACTATCTCTGGAATGAAACTATACTGCAAATAAGAAAAAGAGTATCTCAATATGATATTGAATTCTTTTACGATAATGCTGTTTCTGGAGAGAAGAGAAAAAGGGTAAAAGATGAAAGTGATTTAGATAAAATAGATGATTATGACCTCATAAAAGGAGCTAAAGAAATAGGACTAATATCAGATTTAGGATTTAAACATCTTGAATATATTAACTATATGAGAAATTGGGCTAGTGCAGCACACCCAAATAATAGTCAAATTAGAGGATTACAATTAATAGAATGGTTAGAAACTTGTATAAAAGAAGTAATTGCTTTACCTATATCAAACATAACAGTCCGCATAAAAGGCTTACTACAAGGAGTCAAAAATACTTCTATATCAGATAAAGATGCAGAAGAAATAGCTTTATTTACAGCAGAATTAACACAAGATCAAATAAATAATCTTGCATCTGGCTTTTTTGGTATATATGTAAAGTCCGAAACAGATAATCAAACTCATCAAAATATAAACAAACTTCTACCTAATATATGGGGAAGAGTTAGTGAAGAAGTTAAAAATACTTTTGGATTAAGATATGCCGATTATACAGCAAATAATAATCAAATAGGAAAAAAACTATCAAGACAATTTTTACAAATAGTTAATGCTGAAAGTAATATTCCAGATCCATTGAGAACAATGGAAATAGATAATACGATTGATGAGTTCCTTTCCGCTCATAGAGGGTTTAATAATTTTTATACTGAACCAGCTCTTGCTAAACAACTTCTTAGACTTGTAGGTGATGATTTAAAAATACCAAAATCTGTAGAAAAAAAATTCATTATTGCAATAGTAGAAGCATTTTTAACAAATGGAAATGGCACCGCTATTAATGCAAATGATATTTATAAGAAAATATTAACAAACCTTAATTCACATCAAGGAAATATAGCTGTTTTATCATTTACAGATTCAAAAATTAGTAGTAGATTACAATTTGAATTATGTGAAAAAAAATACAAAGAACTTATAGAAATAGTAAAACCAAGTATAACATCTCCTCCAGTAAATGAGGTAATTGATTATATAACAGATGAATTTAATGGTAAGTATATGAACTTAATGAATGATAAAAGGATAAAAACCTCCATTGAAAATCTGAAAATATTGTTAAAATAATTCTTATTTAATTTTTTCGTATTATATGCTATAATAATTATAGTTAAATCATACAAAATATATTTACAGAATAGTTCAGTTTATGTTTAGTAAAGAGGCTTTGTCAGAGATAGAAAATCTGATTTCAGTAAAAGAAAAAATAGTAATCGTTACCCATTATAATCCTGATGGAGATGCCATCGGGAGTAGTCTTGGGCTTAAGCACTTCCTTAGCAATAGAGGCGTAGAGGCGGAAATCATCGTTCCCAACGACTTCCCAAAGTTCCTGAAATGGATGCCTGAAGCCAAAAAAATAACTATCGCAGAGTATAAAAAAAGAAAAGCCATAGAGCTGATAGAGGCGGCGGATGTGGTATTTTGCTTGGATTTTAATACTTATACGAGGATAGGAATGGTAGGCGAATGGGTAAGCAATTCCAAAGCCGTTAAAATCTTGATAGACCACCACCAGCAGCCTGGAGAGTTTGATTTTGTCTATTCTGATACTAATATTCCTGCTACTTCGCAGATGGTTTATCATTTTATAGAAGCGCTGGGACAGGAAAATTTAGTTGATGAAAACACCGCGAAATGCCTATATACAGGAATAATGACCGATACAGGAGGTTTTCGGTATCGTTCCACGAGTGCGACTACTCACAGGATTATCGCGAATTTAATAGAAAAAGGTGCAAATCCAGCCGAAATTAGTTCTAACACTTGGGATAATAATACAGTGAGCCGACTGAAACTGCTTTCCTTGATTTTAGGGCGAGTGGAATTGGTTAAAGATAACGAAGTGGTTGTTCTTTGGCTAAAACGAAATGAACTGCAAGAATTTGGCTTTGAAAAAGGAGATACCGATGGCTTTGTAAATTATGGGCTGAGCCTCGCTGGCGTGAAGGTTTCGGCTTTCTTTATGGAAGACCTTTATGAAGATTTTATCAAAATATCTTTCCGTTCCAAAGAAGATGTAGATGTCAATCAGTTTGCAAGAAAATATTTCAATGGTGGCGGACATATCAATGCCGCTGGAGGAAAATATCTGAAATCTCTGGAAGAGACAATATCAGATTTTAAGGAAATTGTAGAAAAAGAAGAAATATTATAAAAAAGCTGCCATTATTTGGCAGCTTTAGTTTTTTATGCGTTTTTTAGCTTTGCGATTACATCGATACCTCCTGTGGTAATGTCTCCTATTTTGCAGAGAACCTCTGTGCCGATTGGCAAGAAAACATCCATCCTAGAACCGAATTTGATAAAGCCCAGTTCGTGTCCTGCTTTGGCATCATCGCCCACTTCTGAATACATTACGATTCTTCTTGCGACATATCCTGCTATCTGTCTGAATACTACTTTTTGGTTGGTTAGAGTATCCACAGCTATCGTTGTTCTTTCGTTTTCTGTGGATGATTTTTCATTCCAAGCCATCAGGTATTTCCCAGCGTGGTATTTCCTGTAGGAAACTTTTCCTGTCACAGGATATCTGCATATATGCACATTGAGAGGCGACATGAAAATAGAAATCTGAAGGCATTTTGTTTTCAAAACTTCGTCTTCTTCCACTTCTTTTATCATCACTACTTTTCCATCAACAGGTGCCACCACAGTGTCCGTGTGTTCTGAAATATTTCTGTTTGGAACTCGGAAAAACCAAACAACCAAGCAGAATAAAATAAGTAAAGGCAGGGTTACCAATACCGAATATCTACCAAGAAAAAAATGCGAAATGGCAGATAGCAAGGTCAAAACCAATAAAGAAACGATAATAGTCCCTTTTCCTTCTCTATGAAGTGTCATAATTTTATGTATTTAAATTAAGTTTTCTATAATAAAATATAAATATACCACAGGCGCACATAGGATGAAGCTGTCCAGTCTGTCCAGCACACCACCATGCCCAGGGATGATGTTTCCGCTGTCTTTCACGCCGAAAGTTCTCTTTAGCTGACTTTCTACCAAATCTCCAAGAGGCGCAAAAATAGAAACAAGAAGTCCAACGAGAATCCAATTTCCTCTCAGTTCAGGCATGTTTTGTTCAATGAAAAATCCTAAAATCAAAGTGCAGATTACTCCACCAGCAAAACCTTCCCAAGTTTTTTTTGGGCTGATTTTTGGAGCCATTTTATGCTTTCCAAACATTCTTCCAGCAAAATACGCAAAACCATCACTGCTCCATATTAGCGTAAATAAGACAAAAGTCTCCCAGCCAAAATGTTTTTCGGAATAATTAAACATAGGAAGCCCTAATGCAAATGAAAACGAGAGAAATACATAAATTACGATGAATATCAGTTTCCCATTGTCATAATAAAGTTCATTCGGGTATTTAAATAAAGTAAATGAAGCGATGAAAACTAAGGCAATACCCAAAAGTTCTTGGATATTAAAAATAAAATAAAAATCATGATTTAGGAATCTTATCCCAAATCTATAAAAAACGATGAATCCCACTGGGAAAACTATCCATTTCCACCAGCCTTCGCCGAATTTCATTATTCTAATCGCTTCCCAAGCACCTACCACCACAAAAAATAAAATCAAAGAAAGGTATAAGTACTCTTGTTTTACATCAATATTTAGGAAATCTTTTAAGTAAACAGAGCCGAAATGGGTAGTGCATAGAAAAATGACCAAGCCATAGACTGCTCCAGAAATAGCACGCTGAATTAAATTCTTATCCAAAATTAGTAATTTAAAAAAATTAATCTTCGAGCAAAAGTAAGAAAAGTTTTGGATATTTCTTGTTTGGATTGTCTAAATTTGATTTTCCTCCACTTATTGATGTTATTTTTTTAATGTGGTTTTTCCGTTTTATTCTTGACATAGCCTCGCTGAGGTCTTCCACTATCTGGGAAACATTGGCCATGATGATGATTTTTTCGGGAAGCATCTGATTACTAAAATGCAGTATGTTATCATATGAAAGCACGATTTTTCCATCAAAAGCACTTAAATATTCACAAGTGATAAATGCAGCATCGTTTTGTTTGCATAGAAGCTCTGTATAAGGCGTTTTCGTAACATCTAAGAATTTCTGTAAATCCTCATCACAGCAGAAAACGGAAGTTATATTTTCAGAATCAATTATTTTATGAAGAATAGGAAGAGCTTCAGCTTCATTTACACAATAGTTAAAAACACCTCCTGAGAGAGTGAACAGCTGAGCGAATTTATAATCAACATCGGCGTGCTTGAGGGTGTCTCCGTAATCAAGAAGACCTTGAGGAGATTTATTTTTTTCTTCGCCACCGAAGATTTTACCGATTAAATTTTTAAAAAAGCTCAATTATAATGCAAAAATTATATTTAAATAGGTCACGAAGTTAATAATAATTTTGAATAAATCAAAAAACAAACAGGTTTCATGTAAGAATTGATAAACAAAATTGATATTATTTGAATCAAATAACGAAGAATTTTGTAAAAAAGTATAAATCTTAGTTTTTACAAACAAAAAACCTCTCTAATTTTATAGAGAGGTTTATTTTAAATTATGATTGAGAATCTTTTAATTCATCATTTTCGGAAGGTTTTTCTTCCTCTGGAGTATCAATCACAGGAGCTGGGTTTTCTGCTGGAGTAGGATTTTGTTCCTCTTTTTTAGAAGTTACAGCAACTTCTGGTTCCCATGCTCTCTTTCCAAAGATTTCTTCTAAATCTTCCTTGAAAATCACTTCTTTTTCAATAAGTTTATCCGCTAGAGCCTCTAACTTTTCTTTGTTTTCAGTTAAAATTCTGATGGCTCTTTGGTATTGATTTTCAATGAGTTTGGATATTTCTTCATCTATGGTCTTCGCTGTATGCTCTGAATATGGTTTCCCAAAGTTATACTCAGACTGTCCAGAACTGTCATAGTAAGAAATATTTCCTATTTTGTCATTTAGACCATATATGGTAACCATAGCTTGGGCTCTTTTGGTTACTTTTTCCAAGTCAGAAAGCGCCCCAGTAGATATATTATTATATACAACCTGCTCAGCCGCACGCCCTCCTAGTGTAGCACACATTTCATCTAGCATTTGCTCTGTAGTAGTCAGCTGTCTCTCCTCAGGAAGATACCAAGCAGCTCCTAGTGAACGCCCTCTAGGAACGATGGTCACTTTTAGTAGTGGATTGGCGTGTTCTGTAAGCCAAGATATTGTTGCGTGTCCCGCTTCGTGGATGGCAACTCTTCTTTTTTCAGAAGGTTTTATTGCTGTATTTTTCTTCTCCAAACCACCGATGATTCTATCCACCGCATCTAGGAAATCTTGTTTAGTAACACTTTCGTGTCTGTTTCTCGCAGCGATAAGAGCGGCCTCATTACATAAATTTGCAATATCTGCACCACTGAACCCGGGAGTTTGTTTTGCTAAAAATTCTTTATCAACAGATGGGTCAAGTTTAATTTTCTTTAAATGAACTTCAAAAATTTCTCTTCTTTCGTGGACTTCAGGAAGGTCTACATAAATTTCCCTGTCAAATCTCCCTGCTCTAAGAAGAGCCTTGTCCAAGATGTCTGCACGGTTGGTAGCCGCCATCACGATGACATTGGTATCCGTTCCGAAACCATCCATCTCTGTAAGTAGTTGGTTAAGAGTGTTTTCTCTCTCGTCATTAGCTCCGCTGAAATTACTTTTACTTCTCGCTCTACCTATAGCATCTATCTCATCGATGAATATAATCGCAGGAGATTTCGCTTTTGCTTGGGCAAATAGGTCACGCACACGAGACGCTCCCACACCCACGAACATTTCGACAAAATCAGACCCTGAAAGCGAGAAGAAAGGTACTCTTGCTTCTCCTGCCACAGCTTTTGCAAGAAGGGTTTTTCCTGTTCCTGGAGGGCCTACAAGCAGCACTCCTTTCGGAATTTTACCACCTAATTTAGTGTATTTTTCAGCATTTTTTAGGAAATCTACTACTTCCTGCACTTCTTCTTTTGCTCCTTCGAGACCTGCCACATCTTTAAAGGTGATGACAGCATCTTTTTCGTTAACTAATTTGGCTTTAGAACGCCCAATGTTAAACATACCGCTGCTGCTTCCACCGCCGCCGCCCATTCTTCTGAAAAGGAAGTAGTAGAGCAGGGCAGAAAAACCAATCCACATAGCCATGGAGATGAATGTACTCTTCATAGCGGAACCAGAATCTCCAAAATTGATTACAGTTTTTATCTCAGAATTGGTCTTTTTGATTTCATGAAATCTTTCTTGAAGATATTTCAGATCTCCATAGGATAATTCCAAATCTGGATTTGCTCCTTGTGAAAAAGGAAGCATTATATCTTTTTGTTCTTCAGTTTTTTTTCTTGCCTCTGAAGTTAAAAATATATCAGCTTTGTGTGTGTCTCGGTATACTTTTATCTCTTTTATCTTTCCTTGCTGCATTAGGCCGAAAAATGTATCCTCATCTACTGGTTTTACCGAAGAAGATGAGTTTAGCATCGGATAAAATAGCATTCCCAATGCGATGAGAATGACTACATAGAACCAATTAAATCCTTTGTTCATACATATATTTTTCTTAGTTAAATAAATTGTCTTGACTTTCTATCACAGTGACTTTGGCATCACTCCAAAGGTCTTCTATATCATAGTATTCGCGGATATGTTTTTGGAAAACATGCACCACCACGGAGATGTAATCCACTAAAACCCAAAGTGCATTTTCTTCGCCCTCGGTATGCCATGGGCGCTCTTTGAGCTCATTTCTTACTCTTCTCTCTATATTTCCTGCGATAGCATTTACTTGCGTGTTTGAATTTGCGCTACAGATAATGAAATAGTCTGCAGCAGCATTTTCTATGTTGGTAAGATCCAAAATTCTAATATCCTCACCTTTGGTGTCTTGGATACTGTCTATGATGGTGTTTATTAGAAGTTGTTTTTCTGATTTTATACTCATTTAGATATATATTGTATTAGTTGCAAATTTATTCTTTTTTACTTTAAATCAAAGAAATATTTTTATATTTATCCGTCATAAATTTATGAAGTGGATACATTATTTTATATTCAGCAGTGCTCATCTACTAATGATGAGATTATCAACTTGCTAAAAAGCCATGATGGCATCAGGGAACTGACACTCTACACCTTTGACCAAACTAAGGGAAGAGGGCAGTATGGCAATACTTGGGATACGGCTCCGAACCAAAATTTGGCTTTTTCTATGGCTTTGCTGCAAAATGAAGTTTCACAGTCGGATACCTTATTCAATTTCCATACCGCAAACATTTTACGCGATTTTATTGCCAAAAAGACAGAAACAAAAGTAGAAGTAAAGTGGCCTAATGATATCATCATCCATCACAAAAAGGTGTCAGGAATGCTTATTGAGAAAAAGAAGATAGGGAATAATATATATTTTATAGTTGGTATAGGACTAAATCTTTTGCAGCGAAATTTCCAAAATCTCCCTAAAGCAGGCTCTATTCTTACCCAAACGAAAAAGGAATTTGATTTAGAAAACTGGACGAAAGAAATGCACACATTTTTTTTAGAAAAAGTTTTTGAGCCTGTTTCTTCAGAAAAAATATTAGACCAATATCATCATTTTTTATTTAAAAAAGATGAAGTTTCTGTTTTTGAAATCGGCAAAATAAGACAAAATGGCATAATCAAAAAAGTAGATGAACAAGGTTATCTATGGATAGACCTCGAAAATGAAGGTCTGAAAAGGTTTTATCATAAAGAAATAAAACTGCTGTACTGATTATTCATTTGCTCTTTTTCTATACAAATGTATAGCCACAGCTCCGAAAATGATGTTAGGAATCCACATGGCAAGGAGCGGCGGAAGGCTTTGGTTAGAAGAAAGAACCTTCAGCACCTCAAAGGAGAAAATGAATGTGAAAGCCAATGAGATACCCACTGCTAGATTCTGCCCAATTCCTCCTCTTCGTTTCTGTGAAGAAAGCGATAATGCCAAAATAGACAAAATGAAAATAGACACAGGCATAGAGGTGCGCTGGTGGAGCTCGTTTAGGTAGGTGTTTAGGTTGCTGTTGCCTTTTATTTTTTCTCTCTCGATGAATTTTATAAGGTCGGGCGTGTTTTTGTTCTCGGCTTCTAGGTCATTTGGGAATAATTCCTCTGGCGATAGCCCGAAACTTTGGGTCTTTTCGTTACCGCTGTTTAGTGTTTCTGTATCATCAGGATTGATGGTTTTTTCGAGGTAATTGCTTAGACGAAAAAGTTTGTCTTTCTTGTCCCAAGCCACATCTGTAGCGATGAGCTGATAGACCATTTTTCCTTTTTTGTCAAATTTTTGG
Source organism: uncultured Flavobacteriaceae bacterium (assembly GCA_963520725.1). GTDB lineage: Bacteria > Bacteroidota > Bacteroidia > Flavobacteriales > Weeksellaceae > JABCPE02. The sequence goes on from CAUQSG010000005.1 coordinate 13,621, forward strand.
TACTTGTAGCCAGAGCCTCTCTGGTTGAGCTGGTGGTAGCTGTTGATAAAAATATACTCCGTCTGCGAAAGCTGTGCAGAGATGGTCGTGATGTCTATGTATTTATTCCTATTGCTGCTATTATAGGTGTAAATGATGAGTTCGTTTTTCTTTCCATTAGCCCAAGGAAGAATAAAATGATTGGTAGCAAGGGTGAGGAGCATCAGAAAAATTCCTACATAAAAATACGGGCGCGAAAATCTATGGAAACTAGCACCGCTACTGAGAACGGCGACAATTTCGGTATTGTTGGCCATCTGTGAAGTGAAGAAAATAATGGAAACGAAGACCAAAATAGACATAAAGGTAATCACCAAATAGACTACCCAAAACGGATAAAAATGAAGCAGGAAATATCCCACAGTGAAGCCGTTTCCTTCTATTCTGGGAGCTTTGGACTGTACATCTATAATTACCACAATGATGGATAACAGCGCCAGCATAAAGCCCAGCGTTCCCAAATATTTTTTAATAATATAGCGGTCTATGATTTTCATATTACAAAATATTCGCAAATTTAGTTTTTTTGCTTTGTTAAAAAGAAAAAATAAATTATCTTTCTCAAAAATATAAATAAAAATCCCTCCAAAGCTAAACTTTGAAGGGAAAAAGAAAAATTATTAATTATTGTTTCGCTGCAAATTCATCTTTGAAATCAGCATTTGCCTCATAGTCTGCGACCATTTCTTTGGCGTAATCTGTTTTTTCTCCTTTGCTAAATCTTCTTTCAAGGCTGTCAAAGATAGAATACACCACAGGAATCACTATCAGTGTAAGGAATAGTGAGGATATCAGACCTCCGATAATCACTATCGCTACACCTCGGTTCATATCTGCACCGTCTCCAGATGCCATCGCGATAGGAATCATCCCTACTACCATGGCGATGGTAGTCATCAGGATAGGACGAAGACGAGCTTGGTTGGCTGCTACCAGAGCATCAAAGGTGCTGTCTCCTACTGCCTTTCTATTGTTGGCGAAATCCACAAGCATGATGGCGTTTTTCGCAACGAGACCGATGAGCATGATAATCCCCAAGATAGTGAAGATATTCAGCGTCTGGTTCGTTAGTGCCATGAGAAGTAATGCCCCAATGAACGAAAGCGGAATAGAGAAAATCACGATGAACGGCGTAGCAAAGCTGTCATACAGAGCCACCATTACCAAATACATAAGGACAATAGCTGCTAATAAAGCCAATCCTAATGTACCGAAACCTTCCTGCTGGTTTTCCATGTTTCCTCTCCATCTGTATTCTACACCAGCTTTTCTCTGAATTTTGGAGAACTGCTGTTCCCATTCAGCTGCGATAGTTCCCGCAGGTCTTCCGATAGCTTTTGCTTGGACAGATACAGAAGGCGTTTTGTCTCTTCTCTCTAATAGCGAAGGCCCAGAACCATAGCTGATGTCAGCAAACTGCTCCAAACGAACTACTTGTCCAGTAGCATTTACAAATTTCAAGTTTTTAACATCATCAATGGAAGCTCTCCCGATTTCGTCATATCTGATGTTGATATCATATTCATATTCTCCAGCACGATATTTAGAATCTGTGTTTCCAGAGAAAGCGATCTGCATCGTTTTTCCTACGGAAGCAATGTTCAGCCCGAGAGAAGTCATTTTTTCTCTATCTACTTTTACATTGATTTCTGGGTTACCATCTTCGGAGGAAAGTTTCACCTCGGAAGCTCCTGGGATTTTTTCCAGTTGTTTCGCTGCTTGTTTTGCAAATTCCAAGGCATCTTTTAGGTCAGTTGCTGTTACAGTTAGGTTAATAGGCGACTGCTCCGCTCCGATGAGTCCCATCTGAACGATTTTTATTTTCGCTCCGATGATTTTTTTCTCCAATTCTCTTTTTAGTTTAGCTGAATAAATGTCTGAACTTTCTTTGACGCTGCCATCTTTTTTCAAGAAAACTTGGATTTGGGATTTATATTTCGTTCCAGAAGTAGAAGCCATTCCATCATCTGCTTTTCCCACTGTAGTGATGATTTTTTCTACATCAGGAATCGCACTGATGTACTGCTCCGCCTGCTGAGTGAGTTTATTGGTTTTCTCAATGGAGGCATCTTTTTCTAATTCAAACTGAACTAAAAACTCGCCTTTGTCACTTTTCGGGAAGAAATCCACTCCGATGTAACCCATTGAGAACAGCCCGATAGTAGAAACCAAGAACAGAACTAAAGTAACTCCCAGTGTTATCAGCTTTGTTTTTACTGATTGCAATGCCCATTTTAGCAAATTACCAATGCTTTGGGTAAAGTTGTTCAGCATGTTTTCAAAACCGAAAATTATTTTTCCGAAGAAAGAATTTTCGTTGATATGTTCTAGTTTTCCTACTCTAGAGAACAGCCAAGGCACGATGGTAAAGGACACCAATAGGGAAAGCATGGTAGAAATCATTACCGTAACGCAGAACTGCACCAAGATATCCGCTACAAGTCCCGTAGCCATAGCAATCGGAAGGAATACCACCACGATAACCAAAGTAATTGCTGTAACGGTAAATCCAATCTCGGAAGCTCCATCATAAGCAGCGCGAACTTTGTTTTTACCCATCTCCATATGGCGGTGAATGTTCTCAATAACCACAATGGCGTCATCCACCAAGATACCTACCACCAATGAAAGCCCAAGCAGGGACATCAGGTTCAGCGTGTATCCCATGAAATACAATCCGATGAAAGTCGCAATCAATGAAAGAGGAATTGCTACCATCGTAATTACTGCGTTTCTCAAACTATGTAAGAAGAAAAGCATGATAAACCCTACCAAAACGATAGCTAAGAATAAGTCAAAAATCACATTATTCGCGGCATTCAGCGTGTAATCTGTAGTGTCATTCGCTATCTCTAATTTTATTCCTTGTTTTTCGTAGTCTTTTTCTACGGTTTTTATAGTGTTTTTAACCGCTTCACTCACCTCTACGGCATTGGCATCAGACTGCTTGGTAACTTGTAATAGGATGGTGTTTTTTTGGTTAATTCTCGCGATTTTTTCTACATCTTTCTCGCCATCTTGTATATCTGCGATATCTCCAAGGCGAATCATCATCCCAGAAGGCGTAGTGATAGGTAGCCTTCTCATTTCTTCTACAGAACCTATTTTACCCATTAGACGGATGATGGTCTGTTTTTCTCTCGTTTTCGCGTTTCCTGTTGGGAAATCTAAGTTGGATGCTGCGATAATCTGCTGAACCTGAGCGATAGACAGCCCGTAGCCTTCTAATTTTTCAGGGTGAATGTTCACTTGGATTTCTTTCTCCTGACCACCCACCATAGTCACCTGTGCAACTCCATTCACACGGGAAAAAATAGGCTGGATTTTTTTGTCCAAAAGGTCATAAAGTTCTTTTTCAGACATTTTGGAAGTCACCGAGATATTCATAATCGGCACATCATCCAGAGAGAATTTATTCAAAGATGGTGTTTTGGCATCATCTGGCAGCTGGCTGACGATGGCGTTTATTTTTCTTTGGGCATCGGTCATTAGGTAGTTTACATCTGCTCCTGTGTTTAGGGTAATGGTTACTAATGACAAACTTTCAAAGGATTTAGATTCTATTTTTTTAACATTCTCCATAGAAGATACCGCATTTTCTATTTTTTTTGTCACGGTATTTTCTACCTCAGAAGGCGAGGCACCAGGGTAGACTGTCTGTATACTGATGGTGTTGGTCTCCATTTTTGGGATAAGCTCATAGCCGAGAAGGCTGTAAGAGAAAATCCCTCCCAAGGTAAGGATAATAAAGAGAACGAGGATAATGCTCGGACGCTTTATGGATATTTCAGGTAAATTCATAATTTTCTAATTTATTTGATGATTTCTACTGGAGTTTGGTCAGAAAGGTTCACTTGTCCAGAGGTTACTACTTGGTCGCCTTTGGATAGTCCAGAAAGCACTTCTATATAATCTCCGAAGTTTCTTCCTGAGGTGATGGTTTTCAGCTCTGCTTTTCCGTTTTTAATGACATAGACTTGGTTAGAGCTTACACTTCCCACAAAGGCTGTTCTCGGCACGGTTAAAACTTGGCTGTTTCCTTTCTCTCCAAAATATGCCGTTCCGTACATTCCCGCTTTTAGGGTGTTATTGGTATTGTTTTTAATTTCCACTTCTACTGGGAAATTTAGGCTGGCATCAGCTTTTGGCGCGACGAAGGTAACCACGCCAGAATATTTTTCATCAGGATAAACTGAAGAAGAAACCTCCACAGCCTGTCCTACTTTCACAGAACCGATGTGTTTTTCATCTACTTTTACTTCTAATTTAAGCGTGCCGATGTTTACAATTTCAAATAAAGCCTGCCCTGGCGCCACGAAAGAACCTGGCTCTATATTTTTCTTGTTAATAATTCCTGAAAACGAAGCTCTTACATTGACATCAGAAGCGCTAAGCTGTGCGCTTTGAAGGCTGTTTTTAGCAGTTTGCGCTTGGAGACGAACTTGGTCTAGCTGCTGCTTGGTCACCCCTCCTGAAGCGTAAGCGCTTTCGAAACGCTTTACTTCGGCTAGGGCGTTGTTATAGACCGCCTGCGCATTTTGTACATTTACATTCTGCTGTTCGCCTTTGATGATGGCAAGAACCTGTCCAGCGCCTACACGGCTTCCCTCATTTACTAAAACACGAACCACACGCCCTTGAGTCTCAGCAGAAAGAGCGACTTCCTGCTTTGCTTGGAAAGTTCCGTTGGCTTCGTATTGAGTATTCACGCTTCTGAAATCTACGATGTCCGCTCTTACGGCTACATTGGCGTTTTTCTCTGCTACGATGGCTGTTGCCTGCTCACTTTTTTCTTTATTTTTATTTAAAACGAAGACAATTCCAGCGATTGAAGCTCCGATTAAAGCAATTGTTATGATTGTTTTTTTCATTTTTATTTAAATTTATTTTGTTAATGTATTTAGTTCTCCTCTTGATTTTATCAGTTTTATTTCAGCTATTTTGTATTCCAGCAGAGCGTTGGTATAGTTGTTTTGCGCATCTGCGTAGGCTTTTTCTGCATCCAATAAATCGGTAAGCGTAGAAAGCCCGTATTTATAGTTGTTTTGTGTGTTTTCTAGAACACTTTTCGCTAAATCTACATTTTCTTTTTGAGTATTGATAGTGATTAAACTATTGTTAATCTGAGTTTTAGCATTTTCTATATCTAGGCTGATTGCCAGTTCTGCTTCCCTTTTTTCCACTTCAGCTTTTCTGATGTTCACATCGGCTTGGCGAAGTTTGGCTCTTGTAGAAAACCCATTGAAAACAGGAATGTTTAGGCTTAGCCCAATGCTCGCTGCACTGTAGTAGAATGTGCGTTCATCTTTACTAAACCAAGGGAATTTTTGCCCTACACCAGTGTAGCCAAAATTTCCTGAAAGCGCCAAAGTAGGATAGTATTCCGCTTTTTTGGCTTTTCTGTCCAGCTCCAAGAGTTCCAGTTGTTTATTGATAACTTTGATTTCTGTTCTGTTCTCCACGCTTGCTTCATTTCCTAGAAGTGCTGGTGTAGCATCAAAGGTATCCTCTGGCATCACAATGGATTTATTGATGTCCATTCCTATCATGAATTTCAGGGAATGTTCTTGCAGTTGTAGCACTTCTAAAATCTGCTGTTTAGAGGCTTTTAGATTGTTCACTGCTACATTGGTTCTATCTAAATCTATCTTTTTAGCTAGACCACTTTTGAACAGCCCATCTATGATGTCTCTGGTTTTAGTGGTGCTGTTTAGGTTCGTCTCCACAGTTTTCAGTTTCTGCTGTGTTTGATAGACTTGGTAGTAAGCTGTAGCCACTTTTTCTATCAGGTTTTCATTGGTAAGCTGCTGATTGATAGCATAAAACTCTCTGGTTGTTTTTGCGGCTTTCAGACCGATGAAAACACTTTGGTTGAATAGCTGCTGAGTAACGGAAATTCCTGCTGAAGTCTGCCATGGGTTACCTATTTTTACTTGATTTCCCATAAAGCTCAACTGTTGTAGAATAGGGTTGTATGTGAGACTTCCTGTGACATTTACCTGCGGAAGCGTAGCTGCACGCACCTGCTCTATCTGGTACTCTGCGTTTTCGTATTCTAATTTGGCTTTTACAGCCTCTGCTTTATGCTCTAAGGCATAATTAACCGCTTTGCTGAGAGTCAGTTCTTCCTGTGCTTTTGGAAAGAAGCTCAGTAGAGCCAAAGCTATTGATAAACTATATTTCATTTTCTTTTTTTATTAAATTTTCTACTATTTCTAAACCTTTTGGAGTTACGATTGACCTTAGATAAAATTCTAAAAATTTGTTATCATGTTCTTTTATTGATATACTTTTTCCTATTTCTTCTGGGAATGCTTCATACAAATCAATGGCATCACTTCCTGCGATAAACTGGACGGCCAGAAAAGTTTTATCCAAATTTTCTCGGTAGAGACCCTGTTTTATTCCCTCACTTATGTTATTTTCGATGTGAATTTTCTTCTCTTTGCAGCGCATTTTTTCAAATTCATAAAAGGGCTCTGGGTAATATTTTTTAAGCTGAAAAAAACAAGGAGAAGTTTCAAAATCCTTCCCTAAAATACCATCTATTGATTCTTTGATTTTGAAATGCTCATGGATAGCAGTTTCGCATTTTCCTGATATTTCTGCAACTTTGCTGAAAGCCAGATTATACACATAATCCAGAGTAGCCTTTACTAAATCTTCTTTTGATGGAAAATACTGATAAATGGTCTTTTTTGAAATATGAAGAGATTGTGCAATATCATCCATCCCGACGGTCTTAAAGCCATTCCTCAGAAATAATTCCTTTGATTTTTCTAATATAGTGTCTTTCATATTTTGTCTGATTTTGTTTTGCAAATATATAAAAACTAGGAAACAAAAAAGCAAAAAAAAGTTTCCTAGTTTATTAGTTTCTTGTAAAGTATTGATTTTCAGTAATAAAAATTTAGACTTTTTAAGAAAAATTATCAGAGATAGAAAAACTATTTATAATAAGTTTCCAAAAAGATGAAAAAATCATTCATTCTGTAGATATTATTTGCTGCCAAATAAACACACAGAACAAGAACCATGAAAACCAAGAAATTCAGGATTTTAGGCTGTTTTTGGTAAGAGTGGAACAGCCAGCCAAGGAACAGCGGATAGACAAAAACGAAATGTCCTCCATAGATATAGGAAACATTGAGCCCGAATTTTAGGACGCAGTGTATAATAATGTCTACTAAAAAAGAAAATGTAAGTATCTGGAGATAAGTATTTTTAAAGTTTTTAATAATGCTCCAAATCACCAATATGAGCAAAATCCCAATAAAGAAATAAGGCCAATCAGATTTATAAACATCCATAAAAAGGGCTTTGTATTCGAAGCCTTTTTTGTTGTTATAGTTTTTAATAATGAACCTAGGGAATAGTATGTTACCACCTAAAAACCAAGAGGTTACCATATCCCAAAAAGGTACGGATTTGGCGCTGGAAAACTTTTCGTACTGCTCATCGGTTTTAGTTAAAATTTGTCTCAAATTAAAATCCATCCGCATCAGGAACAATAGAACAAAAACTCCAGTAGAAAGGGCTACTTTCAAAGTAGTTTGCCAGAATTTTTTCCAAGATAGAAAAAGTCTTTTTTCAAATAAAATAGGAATGTAAGTTTTGACAATATTCGTGATGGTAAGCCCTCCAATCGCCACGCCAGAGAGCATCAGCGGGAAAAAGGGAATGTTCTGTTTCTGCTGGATTTTTTTTGCAGCGTAATAATTAAAAAAGGTGAGAAGAAAAAGCGAATAAGTATAAGTTTCGGGCGTGAAAGACAAAAGAATATTCGTGGAGAAAAAAGCAAAGAAAACGGTCAAAAGCCACGCTGATTTTTTAGAAATCAAAGTGATATTGGTCAAATATTTATAAATCTGAACCAAAGTAAGACTAATGGTAATGGTGCTGAGACACGCCCAAACCAGCCTGAAAATCTCGTTTTTCTCGCCGCCAGAAACGAAAAGTGCAAAATTTCGTAAAAAATTAAAAAAATAGATAGACAGTGGATGCCGTTCAAAACCTCCGCCAGTCATGATAATTGCTCGGTTATCAAAGCTAAAATAAGCATCCCATGGAATACGGTCATCGAAAATGATGCGGTATTTCAGTGCGATGATACTTCCTAAACTCCCATAAACAAGCACAAATAAGCCGAATAAAAGATATTCAGCTTTGTTATTTGGGAAGAGAAGGGATAGGGCGCTGTGGATTTTTGATTTTAGTTTTGTCATCGCTGCAAAATTAGAAAAATATAACAGAAAAGAACATTTCCCATGAAAGCAGATTTTTATTTTCTATTTTTGCTGAAACATTTAGAAATATGTTTTCCGACGAATATTTTATGAAAACTGCTCTCCAAGAGGCTCGCTATGCCCTTGAAGAAGAGGAAGTTCCGATAGGTTGTGTGATAGTTTGTAATAATAAAATCATTGCCAGAGGACATAATCTCACCGAACGGCTGAACGACATCACAGCCCACGCTGAAATGCAGAGTATAACCTCAGCAGCCAATTTTCTTGGCGGTAAATACCTGAAAGACTGCACGATGTATGTGACTCTGGAGCCGTGTGTGATGTGTGCTGGAGCTTTGTTTTGGTCGCAGATTTCCCGCTTGGTCATCGGAGCAAGAGATGAAAAGCGCGGTTTTCTAAACAAAGAAATAGAACTCCACCCTAAAACAGAAATCATCACAGGTGTTTTGGAGGAAGAATGTTCACTTTTGGTCAGTGAGTTTTTTAAGGGAAAACGATGATTTAAGAATGTTTAAATTTAATAAAGTAAGTTATTTTGGTTTTGTGTTAAAATTTTGTTAAATTTGCAAAGAAATTTTACACACTCGTTGTGTAAATTAAGTTTAACTAAAAAATAGTTGTTTAACCAGTTCCTAAGTTTAATATGATTATTAGGGACATAAAATTTAGAAATTATGAAATTAAAAAAACTATCTAGAAGAATGTTTACTATTGCAGCTCTTGCAATTGTGGGGATGGTAGGAACATCACTTACATCATGCAGTAGAAGTAGTGATAATAATGATCCGATCATAACGGCAGTTCCTATAGAGCAGGCTATCATAGGAACATGGAAATTGGTGAAAAGAGAAGGAAAAGTAGGAGGACAATTTGTAGAAAGTTCAGTAACAGAATCATACGAAGTTTATGAAGCAAATGGAGTTTATAAGCGTTATAATGATAGAGCTTTAACAAATCTTGTTGGTGGAGGAACTTATAAAATAGAGAATGATATTCTTGTACTTGCTTCAAGTTCAAGATATAAGCTTGAAATTAATGGTAATACCATGGTTTATACAAGTAGTGATGGTTCAAAAAGAAATACTTACACAAAACAATAAAAAAATAACTAAGCGGGTATCAATAGGTATCCGCTTTTTATTTTAGCTCTTCTATAGAATACACAAAATCTTGGTTGAACTCATTCATGGAATTAATGAGTTGAAAATGAGAGAATTCGTTTAGGTTTTGTAGTGTGATTTCTGTTTCTTTTATTATTCCTTGTTTTAGGAGGTTTTGCCGCTGAACACCATTGAGCAAGAAACTTTTAGGCGTGTACCAAGTTTGGTTTTTTAGGAATAGAAGATTAGAAAAAGAAGTGTCCGTAATCTGTCCATTTTTCACGATGATAATTTCCTGTGCACGGGCTTTTTTCTTCATTTTTTCAAATTCTGTGCGGTCTGCAAATTTGAAATCGTACGAAAAATCATTATTCTCCACCAGTTCGAAAGTTTCTATTTCAGGAAATGCATAAGGGAGCATCTGTGCTCTGAAATTTCTCTCCAAATCATATACAATGCGCAGTTTGTAGAGTCCATCTTCATCATGCTCTAAGTCCTTGAAAATCTTTTCTAAATCTATACAACACTCCTTCCCGAAATGTGCAAAAGTCTCGCGAACCCTCTGCTGATGAAGGTCTAATAAGAATGCTTTTTGGTCTTCTACTTTTATACTTTCAATAAATTGGGACATATATTTTATTTTTCATTTCTTGATATTCATCCTCCAGCTGGCTCATATGGGTGATTCCGCCGCCGCTTTTGAAGTAGAATTTTTCGTTTTCTTTTTCTATAAAACGAATCATCACACAGCTGTCCAGATTTCTGCCGTCAAACCAGCCACAAACGCCCGTATAAAAGCCTCTTTGGTAATTTTCCGCTTCTAAAACAATCTCCAAAGTCTTCATTTTTGGAGCACCCAAAATAGACCCTGCGGGAAGCAGTTTTTGGAGAATGTTGCCTATATTTTGCTGAAATTCAGGTTTTAGCTCTCCTGAGATTTTGGAACTCATGGCGTATAAATCCTTTTGGCGGGTTTTGATGAAATCTATCCTTTGGAACTCTTCCAGCTGAACATTATCCGCCACCATGCTCAGGTCGTTTCGTAATAAATCCACCACGGTATAATGCTCGGCAAGTTCTTTTTTGTCTTCTTTCAGGACATTGACAGCGTTCTCCACTGAGGCATCGATGGTGCCTTTCATCGGGTAGGTGAAAATTTTATTTTCTTTGATTTCCACGAAAGTCTCTGGCGAAAAAAATACAAATTGGTCATCGAAATAGACTTTGTATTTCGCATCAGAAATTTTGTAAATCTCCTTTAAAGAAAGGTTGGTTTTTATCTCCGTCTGGCAGGTGTAGTTGGCAAGGTAGGAATTTCCGCCTTTCAGATTTTTTTGAACAATTTCAAAGCCTTTTTGGTAATCTTCCTTGCTCTGTGGGAAATTTTCCCAGAAAATATTTTTTTCTGAATTTTGAATGGGTTTTTCAAATTTGAAATCAGGAAATTTGATAAAAATATCCGCTTTTTCCAAATCTTTTTCTTTAATAATGATGATATTCTGAGTCAAAAAATCAATCATAAAAAAGAAAGGAAGTTTATTTGCAGAGAGGGAGTTCATTTTCTCAAAAGAGCCTTGAAGATTTTTCATAGTGCAAAAATAAAACTAAAACTTTATTTTTGCATAAATAAAAGCGTTAAAGTGATTTTTTAAACAAAATCCGGTGTTTTAATGCAAAAATATTTTTACAGAAGAAATAAACAATAATTTATAAATATGAAAAAAGTAATTTTACTAATCGGCTTTTGCTTTTCATTCATGCTGTCTGCTCAGAAAGGAGCTTATTATCAGCAATATGTGAAGTACAAAATGAACATCGATGTAGATGCGTCTAACTATTCTTACCACGGAAAACAGAGCATAGAATACACGAACAACTCGCCCGATGAGCTCAGAGTAGTGTATTTTCACTTGTACTGGAATGCCTTTAAGCCTAATTCTATGATGGACCAAAGGGTAACCAACCAAGGGCTGAATGCAGACGGGCGTCTGATGACCAAAGTAAATGGGAAACCAGTCTCTCGTTTGGCTTCTATTCCTGCTAATGAAGAGGGAAGCCAGAAAATAAACTGGATAAAACAAAAAGACAAAGACCTAAAATTCGAAGTTCAGGAAACGATAATGAAAGTTTATCTGAATGAACCACTGAAACCAAATTCCACTACGACTTTCACGATGGACTGGGATGCAGTGATTCCACACCAAATCCGAAGAGCAGGGCGAAACAACCGAGAAGGCGTGGAAATGTCCATGTCCCAGTGGTATCCTAAAATCGCAGAATACGACTATGACGGCTGGGCGACTTTTGACTATGTAGGAAGGGAGTTTCATGCGCCGTTTGGAGATTTTGATGTGACAATCAATATTGACAAAGACTATGTCATTGGAGCAGGAGGAACACTCCAAAACCCTAATGAAGTGAAGGGATATGCCCAAAATCCTACAATCAAAGAAGATAGAAACGGAAAGGCAACATGGAGATGGAGAGCCAAAAATATTTTGGATTTCGCTTGGGCGGCAGATCCAGATTTTTCGGTGGAAGAGATGACCGTAATCGATGGGCCTAAACTATATTTCGTTTATCAAAAATCAGAAAAAACAAAATATTGGGAAGAAGCAAAACCACTTGCGGTGAAATTTTTCCAAATCATGAACGCTACTTTTGGAAGGTATGCTTATCCAAGTTACAGCTTTATCCAAGGGGGAGATGGCGGTATGGAATATGGAATGTGTACGCTGATGCTGGGCGAGGCGAAAGACTTGGAAGGCCTTGTGAGTCTGATGGTGCATGAGGGGGCGCACTCTTGGTATCAGCAGATGCTCGCGACGAATGAGAGTGTGGCTCCTTGGCTGGATGAAGGTTTTACGACATATGCACAGGATTATGTTCTTTACCGATTGTTCCCGCCAGTTCAGCCGCAGCCTAATCCTTTCACGGATGCTATCCAGAGCTATGTGGCATTCACGAAAAGAAAAATAGAAGAACCAGCGGTTTGGCTTGCTGACCACCACGACCACGGTTCGGCTTACAGCGTGGCATCTTATACCAAAGGTCAGTTGTTTTTAGTAGAGCTAGGCTATATCGTAGGGGAAGAGAATTTGTCTAAAATCATGAGAAAATATTATGATGAATGGTCTATGAAACACCCTACAGGGCGTGATTTTATGCATATAGCACAGAAAGTTTCAGGAATGGATCTGAAATGGTTTTATCATTACTGGATAAACACTACTAAAACCATAGACTACGCGATAAAAGATGTAAAATATGGCGATGGATTTACGACCATTACCCTTGTCAATAAAGGAACAATCCCAATGCCGATAGACTTCTCTGTATTGACAAAAGATAACAAAATAGTGAACTATCACATTCCGCTCAATATGATGAGAGAGCCGAAAAAATCTGATTTCTTTGGGAATTTTACTACCCTTGGTTATTGGAACTGGACGGCGAATCATTACACCTTTACCATACCTTTTGGTAAGGAAAAACTTCAGGCTATGGGAATAGATTTTACCCAAAGATTAGCCGATGTGCATCCAGAGGACAACTTCTTGGAAGTGAAATAAATAATCTTTCAAAAATACACGAAAATGAGCAAAACTTTAGTAGTCAATATAGGAAATACGAATATTCGTTTTGGGATATTCAGCGGTGATGAATGCCAGACATCATGGGTTATCAACACCAAGCCTTACCGCACGAAAGATGAATTTTATTCGCAGTTTCTTTTGTTTTATCAGACTTATCAGGTCAAAGCAGATGAGTTTCAGAAAATCATCATCGGTTCTGTGGTGCCGCAGCTTACAACGGTGATCAGCAGTGCTTTGAAGAAGATACATGGTCTGGAACCTGTTTTGGTAAATAGAAGCACGCCCTCTGGAGTCAGCCATAAATCCAGCCAAATGGGAACTGATATTTATGCAAATTTGGTGGCGGCGCATTATCTTTATCCCAAAGACAAAAAGAAGATTATCATAGATTTTGGAACTGCTCTTACGGTGAGCTGTGTAGATGAAAAGGGTGAAACTCAGGGTGTTATCATTGCGCCTGGTATTATCACTTCGCTGAATAGTTTAGTTCAGCAGACTGCCCAGCTCCCAGAGATAGAGCTGGCTCCACCGAAAACAGTCTTGGGGCAGGATACAGTTTCCTGCATGGTCAGCGGTATGGTCTACGGCTATCTGGGAATGGTGGAAGGCTTCATAGAAAGGGTGAATAACGAGGTAAAGGATAACTGCTTCGTAATCGCGACAGGTGGAGTTTCCCATATCTATAAACCACTGACTGACAAAATAGATGTCGGCGACCATCTCCACACACTGAAAGGGCTTTATTTCTTGGGGAAGGAGGGGTAGCTGGTTTCAAAAAATATGAAATAATGAAATACTTATCAATTATCATTTTGTCTTTCGGTCTATTACTAAGTTGTAAAAAGCCGAAAGACAGAGTGGAAAAGAGGGAAGATGAAAATTCGAAATTAACAGTAAAAGAACATTTTGCTGTTGCGACCAATGTTTCTTCATGGAAGAATTATAAAGAAAAAAGGGTTGATGATTCTACGAAATTCGTTTCAGGAGATTTTAATAATTACTATATCACAGGATTTTTAGATAGTAAGGGGAAGAAAAAAGATTGGTGGAATATTACAGACAAAAACAATGATAAAAGTGTAAAATTACTTTATGAAATCATTGAAAATAATGAGGAAATAAGTCAGTATATTTATTACAATTCAAAAGAAATAGATAAAACTAAAAGTAAGTTTTATGAAAAGAAGAAAATAGGAAGTGATACTTATAGAATGATTTTTTACACACCTATCGGTTTTACGAAAATAAATCAACAAGGAGATTTCGGCTATTACTTAAATTGTGATAATGAAAAGAAGGGAATAATAGATGTAAAATGCGATATGGAAAAAGGATATTACTATACTGATATTAAAAATATTGAAAAATGCAGTAAAATAAATATTATAGGTGCGTTTTTTGAATTATACCAAGATGGAGATGGGAATTTTGTAGAAAATACGATTTATGTCAAAGAAAGCCTAAAATAGGCGACCATCTCCACACGCTGAAAGGGCTTTATTTCTTGGGGAAGGAGGGGTAGCTAGTTTCAAAAAATATGAAATAATGAAATATTTATCAATTATCATTTTGTCTTTCGGTCTATTACTAAGTTGTAAAAAGCCGAAAGACAGAGTGGAAAAGAGGGAAGATGAAAATACAGTTCAAGAGCTTGTATACAGAAATGATAGTCTAGTTCAAGCAACAAACTTTACAAAAAATGGAAATATATCCTACAAGGTAAAGTATAAAAAAGGTATTATATCCGAAATTAAAGACTACTATCCTAGTGGAAAATCTAAAATTGAAACAAAACTAATTTGGTCAGAAGATAATCAAAATTACTATATAGAAAAAGCCTATTATACAAATGGGAAATTAGAATATGAAGGAGGGGTCAATATAATAAATGATAAAAAATACAGAAGAGGCTGGTGGATATTTTATACAAAAGAAGGGAAGGCTAAACTTATGTTAGAATTCATTAATGAGGGAAAAATTGAAATTGAAAACCAAAGAATAGTAATAGATGTAAATAATCAAACCATTAAAAAAAATGATAGCCATTTTTTTGAAAAAAAGATAATAGAAAAAAATAAAGACAGTATAAAGGTGAATATAAAGTATTTTTCTCCCGATACTATTCTTGGTAATATACTTTATATTAGGGATGAAGAAGGGAATGAACTAAAACAAGTAAAGTCTAAAACAAAAGGTTATGATTGGGATATTACAATAAGTAGCAAAGACCCCACAGTAAGAACCATAGTGAAAACAAAAAATGGAAAAGGAGCAAGATACTATTATGAAACCATAAAATAAGCTATGATTCTAATAATTTAAATATAATCAGTAAACCTAATCAATCCTCAAAAACCTAGAATAAATACAAAAATACTAAATCCTCAGAGTGAAATTTGAGGATTTTTTTAATCAGATAAAATCATTTAAATTTGCCTCTCAAAATGACAAATACAGATGTTTTTTTCTTGGTATTTGTTGTGTTTTTGATGGTTTAATAAAAACGACACCCTATCGTATTTCCTCGTTTTATTGAGGTTTTAGGGATTTTAGCATATGAGAATAGTCGTAGGACTTTCAGGAGGCGTGGACAGCAGTGTTGCCGCCTACCTGTTGAAACAACAAGGACACGAGGTTATCGGGCTTTTCATGAGAAACTGGAATGATGCTTCGGTGACTTTGGAGGACGAATGCCCGTGGGTAGAGGATAGTAATGATGCCCTTCTGGTAGCGCAGAAACTGGGTATTCCTTTTCAGGTGATAGACATGAGCGAACTTTACAAAGAAAGAATCGTAGATTACATGTTCTCTGAATACGAAAAAGGAAGAACGCCCAATCCAGATATTCTCTGTAATAGAGAAGTGAAATTTGATGTTTTTCTTCAGACAGCTTTGTCTTTGGGTGCTGACAAGGTGGCAACGGGGCATTACGCCAGAGTTTCCTCTTTCGTGGATGAGAGAGGGAAGGAAATCTATCAGCTTCTCGCAGGAAAGGATAATAATAAAGACCAAAGCTATTTTTTGTGTCAATTAAATCAAAATCAATTATCAAAAGCCCTATTCCCGATAGGAGAACTGACCAAGCCCGAAGTGCGAGAAATCGCAAGAGAAATAGGGCTGGTAACTGCTGATAAAAAGGATTCTCAGGGGCTTTGTTTCATCGGAAAGGTGAGCCTGCCGACATTTCTGCAGCAGCAGCTAATTCCGAAAGAAGGCGAAATCGTGGAGATTTTCAGCGATTACAAAGAATTTCATAAAGAAAAGCCTGTTTTTGAAACTAAACTTGATGAATTGAAATATCTTTCAAAGAAAATAAAATACCAAAAAGAAGACGGAAAAGTCATCGGAAAGCACCAAGGTGCGCAGTTTTTTACCATAGGACAGAGCAAAGGCTTGGGAATAGGCGGACATAAGGAATCCTGCTTCATCATTGACCGCGATATGGAAAACAACATTCTTTTTGTGGGCGAGGGCAAAAATTTCCCTGGACTTTACCGAAAAGCATTGAAAATCAATAATGATGAGGTGCATTGGGTTCGTGAAGATTTAAGGCTGAAAAATGGAGAATCCATGAAAATAAAAGCAAGGATAAGATACCGCCAGCCTTTGGAAGATGCGGTGCTTTATCAGTATGAAGAGGGATTTTTCATAGAGTTTGAAAATCCGCAGTCAGCGATAGCAGAAGGGCAGTTCGCTGCGTGGTATCAGGGCGAAGAATTGCTGGGAAGCGGCGTAATTTCATAAATGAAAATAGTGGCAGATTCGGAAGAAATATTGTATTCTATTGCGCTCAGGGCGTGTCCTTTGGTGGGCGATGTCAATTTCATGAAACTGGTCTCCATAACGGGCTCGGCAAGAGAAACATGGAAACTTTCCAAATCTGTTCTGCAAGAAATTTCTGGCATTGGAACGCAGATTTCAAAGGGAATCGGCGATGATACTTTTCTGAAATTTGCGGAAAAAGAACTGCTTTTTTGCGAAAAAAATAACATTAAAGTCAAACTGAGGCACCAGAGCGAGCTTCCACAGCTGTTGTCAGAGTGTCCAGATGCTCCTGCTGTGCTTTATCAAAAGGGAGATTTTAATGAAGATTTAAAACTGATAAGCATAGTCGGAACCCGTAAAATGACCGCTTATGGAAAGAAATTCATAGAAGAACTTTCCGAGGTTTTAAGGAATAAAAATGTGCTGATAGTGAGTGGTTTGGCTTTGGGAACGGATGGATATGCCCACCAGCAGGCTCTTAATCATAATATTCCTACGGTGGGAGTTTTGGCTCATGGTCTGCATATGATTTACCCAGCGGTTCACGAGAAAATGTCAAAAGATATTTTGGAAAACGGAGGAGCGCTGTTGTCAGAATTTAATTCCAGCGAAAAGCCAGACCGAGAACATTTTTTGCAGAGAAATAGAATAGTAGCGGGGATTTCCCAATTTACCATCGTGGTGGAAACGGCTTTTGGGGGCGGTTCTATGAGTACCGTGAGCTACGCCAATCAGTATAATAGAGAGGTTTTGGCGCTGCCAGGGCGTTTTGGGGATAAATACAGTCAGGGATGTAATATGATAATTGCCCAAAATAAGGCAAAAATTTTGGCTTCGTTTCAAGATGTTTTGGATGAATTGGGCGATAATTATCCATCCGTGAAACAGCCACAGCTATTTGAACCAAAGGAAATAGAGGTGGAAGAAAGACTGAAACCAGCCTACCAGCTCATTGCAGAAAATTCTCCTATTTCGCTGGATGACCTCAGTCTAAAATTAGAAATGCCGCCTTTCAAACTGCTACCGATTTTATTAGATTTAGAATTGTTAGGCTACATCAAAGCCCTTTCAGGGAAGCAGTATGTGATGGCTTAGAATAAAAATAGAAGAAGGAAAATAAAGTGCTAAGGATTTTAAATAAAAACTTTTTGGAAAATATTTATAAAAATAATCAATCATAATAATTGATTATTTTTTATTGATAGAAAATTATTATTTCGTAAATTTGCCGCCGGTTTCAAAAATACACAATATATGCAAAAAATCTATTCTTTATTAATTTTCTTATCAATTATTTCCTATGGACAACAGGGTAGAGTAGGAATAAATACAGACTCTCCAGAAGCGACACTTGATATCAAGGAAAAACCTCTGGATGAGATGCCAGAAGGGTATTCACAGGGGGTGTCTTTCCCTAATTTTACAACCAAAGAAAGAAAAACATTTACTGAGGTAAAGCTTGGAACAATGATTTACAACACGACTAAAAATCGTTTGGAGATTTATACTGTTGTGAATGGAAAAGAGGGCTGGTATAGTATAGGGGTAGTGGAGGAAGAGCCATTGTCTACCAAAACAATCAGCGCAGCAGACATAGCGCAGAAACAAAAAATCATGTTTCAGGATGATGAGCCAGAGAGTGTTCTTTTTGATGGTAACCAGAGAGGTTTTCATCTGAATGCGATGGTTCAGGTAGGCAAGATTGATAAAAATAAATTCAGAATTCGTAATTTCTTGCCTCGTAAATTTAATGATGTAGAGATATATTTTAAGAATGCTAATACTGCTGCACCTGTGAAAATTCTTGTATTAGAAGAACTTGCAGCTTTGTCAGAAGTGGAAATAGACCTTCCTTTCGATGGTGGAAGCCTTCGCTTTGAGGATGCGGATGGAAATGCTGAGTCTTATGCAGCATCAGACCTTAAAACAGATGATTACACGCTGAGTGTAGATGTTCCTGATAATTTCTTGTTCCAAAGAATGAAAACTATAAAACATAAAACATTTATTAGTTTTGGTAAATTTGGTACAGGGAACTGGGGTACAACGACAGCTGAGCATATTCGCCAATATTTACCTATCATTGCTAATATGGCTTATCTATATAGTAGTGAGAAATTTAGAACTAGATTTATGG
The DNA here is from genome assembly GCA_963520725.1 of uncultured Flavobacteriaceae bacterium. Taxonomy (GTDB): domain Bacteria; phylum Bacteroidota; class Bacteroidia; order Flavobacteriales; family Weeksellaceae; genus JABCPE02. The sequence goes on from CAUQSG010000005.1 coordinate 32,504, forward strand.
ATTTTCCACATGTACTCTATGATAATGGTAAAAAACCTATAAATAGAGAGGCTGTTTATAATAAGATGTTTTCTGTTCCACACCAAGTTTTTGGAGTAACTACTGGAGTAGAAGGCTTAGGTGGAGGAAATGTTTTTGGTATACACCAGCGTTTCTTACAATATGATGATTATTATAGTCAGCTTAGCCATTGGGCTCTTGAATGTTGGTCTCATGAATTTGGCCATGTGCTAGACTTTAGTCATGATAGTAATATGACCTATAGAGGAGGACCAGACAACAAAGGTTATGTAGATATAGTAATAAGACTATATGGGGATTTATTACGAAATGGAGATATTCCTTTCTGGAAGAATCCTTACAAATAAAAATAAAAAGCCTGTTAATAAATAGGCTTTTTCTGTTGCATTAAAGATAAACTATTTTAATCCTTTTTTTATTAGTTTTAAAGCCCAGTCATAATGGCTGGAGGTTGCCGAAATAAGGTAAGACCCTAGCGAAGTAGAACCTGTCCATTTGTATTTTTTCTTGGTGAAAAGCTCTTCATCGGTATGTTTTTCTATAATGGAAAACACTTTTTCAAATGATTTTTGGAATAAAATAAGGGCTTCATCAAATGAAATATTCTGACAGCTTTCCCAAATTTCTCGGTTGAGTTTCGGTGTATCGGCAAAGGTGTAGCCCTCTTTGGGAATGGCAGGTTTTTCGCCTTGTATGCCTGTTTTGTACCAATTTAGAAACATTTCATGCCAGTGGTGGAGATGTCCTAAAACATCACGAATATTTCTATTCATGGTGTTTCCTCTGAATTCTTTGTTGGGATTTTTCTGAGTAGAAACGAAACCCATCAAGTTTTTGAAATTTTCTTGGCTCAGCTGGAGAAGTTCAGTTTTAGAAGTTGGTCTCGGCATGTGGGTTTATTTTAAAATTATAAAAAATGCGGTTCTTTTCGAGACCGCATTTTTTAGTTAGATTTATTTATCTTCTTTTTTAGATTTAGTTTGAATTTCTTTCATGAACTCGTCATAAGAGATTTTCTTTTCTGTTTTTTTAGCTTTTTCTAAAACTACACTTCTGATTTTTATTAAAAGAACCTCAGAAGAATATCTTCTCATTTGTTCTCTGTCTCTCAGCATTTCTAGCACATATTTGTGTAGTTCTTGCTCACCGATGTGGTGTACTCCGTGAGACATCAGCTGATTTCTGAAAGAAAGTTTTGCATGCTCTAATACTTCTTCGAAATCATACTGAATATTATTAGAAACTCTTAGTTTGTTTTCTACCATCTGAGCGATTAAAGCAGATTTTTCGTTTGCTATGATTTGTTTCGCTCTGTCTTCTTCAGTGATTTCTGGATTAGAATACATTACCCATTTTACTAGGAATGCTTCTGGAATTTTTAGGAAATCTTCTTTGTAGATTTGTTCTAAAACTTTGCTTACGAATACAGCTTCAGAATTTTGTTTGAAGAAATCATCCAATTCAGATTTTACTCTTGCTTTTAGTTCTTCTTCAGATTTGATTTCATCTTTTCCGTAAACTTTATCGAATAATTCTTGGTTAAGCTCAGCATCTTTTAATTCAAAGATTTCCTGAACTTTTACTTGGAATTTTTCATTTCCTAAATGTGTGATTTCTATATCGTGGAAACCTAATTCTCTTGCGAGTTCATTGTCGTTTGCTTTTAATTCTTCTGCGGAGATTTCTTTAGTTTCACCTACTTTTAGTCCTTTTAGAATAGGGAATATAGCAGTGTTTTCTTCTGTTGCAGAAAGATATTTAGGCTTGTGTACAGGTTTTGCATCACCTTCCACGATTTCAGTAACTTCAAAGTTAATGTGAGAGTTTTTCGTTGCTTTGTCTTTAACAACTTTTTCAGCAAATCTTTTTTGCATATTTCCTACGCTCTTCATTACTTCTTTGTCAGTAGCTTCTACTTCGTAGTATTCAGCAGCGTATTTAGATAAGTCAATTTCGAATTCTGGCTCGAAACCAATTTCGAAACTTACAGAAACCTCCTCAGCATTGAAATCTAATGCCTGTGTATCCTGTGGAATAGGCTGTCCTAGAAGTCTTATGTTGTTATCAGCAACATATTTGTCCAAAGACTCAGAAATCTTTCTGTTGATTTCTTCTAGTGTAACGGCTTCTTCATATTGTTTTTTGATAAGGCTCATAGGCGCTTTCCCTTTTCTGAAGCCAGGTATAGTTGCTCTTTTAGCATAAGAGTTTAGTGCATCATCTACTTTTTCCTTGTAATCTGATTTATTCAGTGTAATTGTAAGTAAAGCACTTACATCATCGTGGTTAGTTCTCGTAACATTCATTTTCCTGAAAATTTTTAAAGTGCAAAAGTACAATTTTTTGTTTAAAAAATCTCTTTTTTCCATGTGAAATTTCTCATAAATCTATGATTTTATTTCAAGTCTAATAAATACTGACTATCAATTAGTTATAAGTTTAACTAAAATTAACTTTAATTTTTTGCCAAATATTTCCCGAAAATAAATTATATTTGCAGACCATTTTATGCTATTGGAAAATTTATAGACATGCATGAAAATTGAACAGCTCTTATACATTGTTGTATAGGGGATTTCGTATTTTGTGCATGTGTGTAACTGAAAAATGGCGGGATGGGAAAAATATTTTGCACTACGCTGTGAAAAGATATATCAGTGTTGCAGTTAGAAAAGGCTGATTTTTAGGATGATGATGAGAAGGGTGTTTCTGATAGCGTGGATACAAAATCTTTCATTATCATCATTTCTTGATTTGGTTTTTTCTGATATTTTTCTGTGAACAAAATATTTTACTAACATTCTTAGAGTTTTTTATGAGCAAATCAAAAACGATGAAAGACACTCAGGGAAATCAAAGGATTAATTTTGCTTCTGCAAGAGGAGTAGAAGTTCCTGATTTATTGGATATTCAGGTGGAATCATTCAAAGAGTTTTTCCAGCTGGATACATTGCCTGAGGACAGAAAAAAGGAAGGTCTTTATAAGACTTTTCAGGAAAATTTCCCAATTACAGATTCCAGAAACCAATTTGTTTTGGAATTTTTAGATTATATGATAGATTCTCCTCGTTATTCTATTGATGAATGTATCGAGAGAGGGCTTACATATAGTGTTCCACTAAAAGCAAGGCTTAAACTATATTGTACAGATCCAGAGCATGAGGATTTTGAAACGGTTATCCAAGATGTGTATCTAGGACCAGTTCCATACATGACGCCTTCTGGGTCGTTCATTGTCAATGGTGCGGAAAGGGTAGTTGTTACACAGCTTCACCGTTCGCCAGGAGTGTTCTTTGGGCAGACTTATCATGCTAACGGAACTAAACTTTACTATTCAAGAATTATCCCATTTAAAGGGTCTTGGATGGAATTTACTACGGATATCAATAATGTGATGTATGCATATATTGACCGTAAGAAAAAATTGCCTTTCACTACTTTATTAAGAGCTATTGGTTATGAATCTGATAAGGATATTCTTCAGATTTTTGACTTGGCAGAAGAAGTAAAAGTGAACAAAGCTAACCTGAAAAAAGTAGAAGGAAGGACTTTGGCTGCCAGAGTTCTGAATACTTGGTTCGAGGACTTTGTGGATGAAGATACAGGAGAGGTGGTTTCTATCGAAAGAAACGAAATTATCCTTGATAGAGAGACTATTCTAGAAAAAGAGCATTTGGATTTGATTCTTGATTCTGGAGTAAAAACTATCTTGTTGCATAACGAAAACAGCAGCGAGTTCTCTATCATCCAAAATACATTACAAAAAGACCCTACTAACTCTGAAAAAGAGGCTGTGGAGTACATCTATCGTCAGCTGAGAAATGCTGATCCGCCAGATGAAGAAACAGCAAGAAAAATCATTGAAAACTTGTTCTTCTCAGAGCAGAGATACTCTTTGGGAGAGGTAGGTAGATATAGATTAAATAAAAAATTAGACTTAAATATTCCTGTTGAAACCGAGGTTCTTACGAAAGAGGATATTATCGCTATCGTTCGCCACTTGATAGAACTGGCTAACTCTAAAGCTGAAGTGGATGATATAGACCACCTTTCTAACAGAAGAATTAAAACAGTTGGAGAGCAGTTAGCAGGTCAGTTCGGAGTGGGACTTTCTAGAATCGCTAGAACGATTAAGGAGAGAATGAATGTTCGTGATAATGAGATATTTACGCCATTGGATTTGGTTAATGCTAAGACATTGACTTCTGTGGTTAATTCATTCTTTGGAACCAACCAGTTGTCTCAGTTTATGGACCAGACGAACCCGCTTTCTGAGGTTACTCACAAGCGAAGACTTTCTGCACTAGGGCCTGGTGGTCTTTCTAGAGAAAGAGCAGGTTTCGAGGTGCGAGATGTCCACCATACTCACTACGGAAGAATTTGTCCTATTGAGACACCAGAGGGACCGAACATTGGTTTGATTTCTTCTTTGGGATGTTATGCTAAAATCAATAATTTAGGTTTCATAGAAACACCTTATAGAAAAGTAGAAAACGGAAAAGTAGACTACAATTCTGCTCCTATATATCTGAATGCAGAAGATGAGGAAGCAAAAATCATCGCACAGGCTAACATTGATATTAAAGAGGATGGTACTATCCTAACAGAGAGAGTTATCGCTCGTTTGGATGGAGATTATCCAGTGGTAGAGCCAGAGCAGGTTAATTTGATAGACATCGCACCGAACCAGATTTCCGGTATTTCTGCATCTCTAATTCCGTTCTTGGAGCATGATGATGCGAACCGTGCATTGATGGGATCAAACATGATGCGTCAGGCGGTGCCGCTACTAAGACCAGAAGCTCCTATTGTAGGAACTGGCTTGGAAAGACAAGTAGCAAAAGACTCTAGAGTATTGATAAATGCAGAAGGAAAAGGAGAAGTAGAATATGTGGATGCAGATAAAATTGTTATCAAATACGAAAGAACAGAGAATGAAGATTTGGTTTCTTTCGAATCTGCGACTAAAACATATTATTTAACTAAATTTAGAAAAACCAACCAATCAACGACTATCACTTTGAAACCTATCGTGAGAGAAGGTGATAAGGTGGAAAAAGGACAGGTTCTTTGTGAAGGATATGCTACTGAAAACGGCGAATTGGCATTGGGTAGAAACCTAGTGGTAGCGTTCATGCCGTGGAAAGGGTATAACTTCGAGGATGCTATCGTAATCAATGAAAAAGTAGTTCGTGAGGACTGGTTTACTTCTATCCATATAGATGAATATTCTTTGGAAGTTCGTGATACTAAACTTGGTATGGAAGAGCTGACAGCAGATATCCCGAATGTGTCAGAAGAAGCAACCAAAGACCTTGATGAAAATGGTATGATTAGAATCGGAGCGGAGGTAAAACCTGGCGACATTCTTATCGGGAAAATCACTCCAAAAGGAGAGTCTGACCCTACACCAGAAGAAAAACTATTGAGAGCTATCTTCGGTGATAAGGCAGGTGATGTGAAAGATGCTTCATTGAAGGCTGACTCTTCATTGAGAGGAGTAGTAGTTGATAAAAAACTATTCTCTAGAAACATCAAAGATAGAAAGAAAAGAAGCGAAGAAAAACTGAAATTAGAAGAGGTAGAAAACAAATTCCAAAAGGAGTTTGACAGCCTTAGAAATACTTTGTTGGAAAAACTAAATGCTATCGTAGGTGGAGAGGCTTCGCAAGGGGTTAAAAACGACCTTGGAGAGGAGATTATCGGAAAAGGTAAATTTACGATGAAACTCTTGTCTAGCATTGAAGATTACAACACCGTGAGCGGTGCTGATTGGACTGCAGATGAGGAGAAAAATGCATTGGTAAATACCTTGATTAACAATTATAAAATCAAGTTTAATGATTTACAAGGAGTTAAAAACAGAGAGAAATTTACTATTTCTATCGGGGATGAGCTTCCTACGGGAATCATTAAATTAGCTAAAGTTTATATCGCTAAGAAAAGAAAACTGAATGTAGGGGATAAAATGGCAGGACGACACGGTAACAAGGGTATCGTTTCTAGAATCGTGCGTCAGGAAGATATGCCTTTCTTGGAAGATGGAACACCAGTGGACATTGTACTAAACCCACTAGGGGTACCTTCGCGTATGAACATTGGTCAGATTTACGAGACAGTTCTTGGATGGGCAGGTAAGAAATTAGGATTGAAATTTGCGACACCTATCTTTGATGGAGCAAGTCTAGATCAGATTACAGAATACACAGACCAAGCAGGTCTTCCTAAATACGGAAATACATATCTGTATGATGGAGGAACAGGGGAGAGATTTACTCAGCCAGCTACTGTGGGAGTTATCTACATGCTGAAACTAGGACACATGGTAGATGATAAGATGCACGCTCGTTCTATCGGTCCTTACTCTCTTATCACGCAGCAGCCACTCGGTGGTAAAGCACAGTTCGGTGGTCAGCGTTTCGGAGAGATGGAGGTTTGGGCTCTTGAGGCGTTCGGAGCGTCTAATATCCTGAGAGAAATCTTGACTGTGAAGTCTGATGATGTTATGGGTAGAGCAAAAACTTATGAAGCAATCGCAAAAGGTGAATCGATGCCAGAACCAGGTATCCCAGAATCATTCAATGTATTGCTGCACGAGTTACAAGGTCTTGGACTTGATGTCAGATTAGAAGAATAAAAATAGACACGAGACAGGGAATTGAGTGCGAGATAGATATCTCAGTTCCCAGCTCTTTAATCTTAATAGAAAAACTATGTCAAATAAAAATAAAACAAGTAGATTTAGCAAAATCACGATAGGTTTAGCATCACCAGAATCTATTCTCCAAGAATCCAAAGGAGAGGTTCTAAAGCCTGAAACTATCAACTATAGAACGCACAAACCAGAGAGAGACGGTCTGTTTTGTGAGAAAATCTTTGGACCTGTAAAGGACTATGAATGTGCTTGTGGTAAGTATAAAAGAATAAGATATAAAGGTATCGTCTGTGACCGATGCGGGGTAGAAGTTACCGAGAAAAAAGTACGAAGAGAGCGTATAGGACATATCAACTTGGTGGTTCCTATCGCGCACATCTGGTATTTCCGTTCCCTTCCGAACAAAATAGGATATCTTCTTGGATTGCCTTCTAAGAAGTTGGATATGATTATCTACTACGAAAGATATGTGGTTATCCAGCAGGGGATTGCAAGAAAAGCAGATGGTTCTGATTTTGATGAAATGGAATTCCTTACAGAGGAAGAATACCTAGATGTATTAGATTCTATTCCAGCTGAAAATCAGTATCTTGATGATTCAGACCCAAATAAATTCATCGCAAAAATGGGGGCTGAGGCTATCGAAGATTTATTGAAGAGAATAGACCTTGATGAGCTTTCTTATGATTTGAGACATAAGGCTCATAACGAAACTTCTAAACAAAGAAGAACAGAGGCGCTGAAAAGACTTTCTGTGGTGGAAGCATTGAGAGGAGCAAACACGAGAATGATAAACCGTCCAGAGTGGATGGTGATGCGTGTGCTTCCTGTTACACCGCCAGAGCTTAGACCTCTAGTTCCGCTTGATGGTGGTCGTTTCGCTACTTCGGACCTGAATGACCTTTACCGAAGAGTAATCATCAGAAATAATCGTTTGAAGAGATTGATGGAAATCAAAGCTCCAGAGGTTATCTTGAGAAATGAGAAGCGTATGCTTCAGGAGGCGGTAGATTCATTGTTTGATAATACAAGAAAATCTTCAGCTGTAAAATCTGAATCAAACAGACCACTGAAATCACTTTCTGATTCATTGAAAGGAAAACAAGGGCGTTTCCGTCAGAACTTGCTAGGTAAGAGGGTGGACTACTCTGCGCGTTCGGTTATTGTCGTAGGGCCAGAGCTTCAGCTTCATGAGTGCGGTATTCCGAAGGATATGGCGGCAGAGCTTTATAAGCCGTTCATTATCAGGAAATTGATAGAAAGAGGAATCGTAAAAACGGTAAAATCTGCGAAGAGAATTATCGACAGAAAAGAACCTGTTGTATATGATATTTTGGAGAATGTGATGAAAGGACACCCAGTTCTTCTGAACCGTGCGCCTACGCTTCACAGACTTGGTATTCAGGCATTCCAGCCTAAGATGATTGAGGGGAAAGCTATCCAGCTTCACCCATTAGTAACGACAGCCTTCAACGCCGATTTCGACGGTGACCAGATGGCGGTTCACTTACCACTCGGTCCAGAGGCTATTTTGGAAGCGCAATTATTGATGCTTGGTTCTCAGAATATCTTGAACCCTGCGAATGGTTCACCTATCACTGTCCCTTCTCAGGACATGGTATTGGGGCTTTATTTCATGACGAAAGAAGCTCACTCTACCGATGATTATAAAGTGAAAGGTGAAGGCCTAGTATTCTACTCTCCAGAAGAGGCAGAAATAGCCTATGCAGAAGGAAAAGCATCATTGAATGCGAAAATAAAATGCCGTTTGACTTTGAAAGAAAACGGAGAACTTGTAACGAAACTTATCCCAACTACAGTAGGTAGAATTTTGTTTAACCAAATTGTACCGAAAGAAGTAGGATATATAGATACATTATTGACTAAAAAATCGCTGAGAGATGTCATCGGTACTATCCTTGCGGAGACAGATTTCCCTACTACGGTGAAATTCTTGGACGATATGAAAAACCTAGGTTATATGAACGCCTTCAAGGGAGGACTTTCATTTAGCTTGGCGGATATCGTAGTCCCAGAGGAGAAAAAACAAATGATAGCTCAGGCGGTGGAAACTGTGGATGGCATCAAGGACAACTATAACATGGGGCTTATCACGGATACAGAGCGTTATAACCAAGTTATCGATGTTTGGACAAATACCAATGCCGGTCTTACAGAGATGATTATGAGCAGAATGAAAACCGACCAAGGTGGATTTAACTCTGTTTATATGATGCTAGACTCTGGAGCGAGGGGATCTAAAGAACAGATTCGTCAGCTCTCTGGTATGCGTGGTTTGATGGCAAAACCTCAAAAAGCTGGTTCTACAGGAGCGGAAATCATCGAAAACCCGATTGTAGCTAACTTTAAAGAAGGTCTTTCTATCCTAGAATACTTCATCTCTACCCACGGGGCGAGAAAAGGTCTTGCGGATACGGCGCTTAAGACTGCCGATGCAGGATATTTGACAAGAAGACTAGTGGATGTGGCTCAGGATGTGATTATTACAGAAGATGACTGTGGTACACTGAGAGGAGTAGAAGTTTCTCCATTGAAGAAAAATGACGAAATCGTAGAAAAACTTTCCGAAAGAATTTTGGGTAGAGTTTCTCTACATGATGTATATGATCCAGAAACAGATGAACTTATCGTAGCTGCAGACCAGATTATCAGCGAAGCTTTAGCGAAGAAAATAGAAGATGCTGGAATCGAGACAGTAGAGGTTCGTTCTCCACTAAGCTGTGAGGCTAAAAAAGGTATCTGTGCGAGATGTTATGGTAGAAACTTGGCAACTGGTAAGATGATTCACATGGGTGAAGCTGTGGGAGTTATCGCAGCGCAGTCTATCGGGGAACCAGGTACACAGCTGACACTGAGAACCTTCCACCAAGGGGGTACTGCGGGGAATGTCTCTGTAAATCCTTCCATCACAGCGAGAAGAGATGGTATTGTAGAAATGGATGAGGTAAGAACCATCACATCAGAAGATGAAAACGGAAACAAAACCGAAGTGGTTGTATCTCGTTCTACGGAATTCCGTTTAGTGGCTGATAATGAAGCAAGAACGCCTATCATGGTGGCAAACATCCCTTATGGTGCTGTTCTTTCTGTGAAGCCAGGTGATAAAGTGAAAAAAGGAGACCTCATCTGTAAGTGGGATCCATATAACGCCGTTATCATCGCGGAAACTACAGGTAAGATAGAATACGAAGATATCATCCAAGGTAGAACTTTCCAATTGGAAATAGACGAGCAGACAGGTTTCGAGGAGAAAGTAATTTCCGAATCAAGAGACAAAAAAGCCGTTCCTACATTGAGAGTGGTAGATTCTAAAGGTGTAGAGCAAAAAGCTTACAACTTGCCAGTGGGAGCTCACTTGATGGTAAATGACGGAGAAAAAATCAAAGCGGGTAAAATCTTGATAAAAATCCCTAGAAAATCTGCAAAAGCAGGGGATATCACGGGAGGTCTACCGAGAGTTACCGAATTGTTCGAAGCGAGAAACCCTTCTAACCCAGCTGTGGTAACAGAGATAGATGGAGTGGTATCTTACGGAAAAATCAAGCGTGGTAACAGAGAGCTTATCGTAGAGTCTAGAACAGGAGAAATTAGAAAATATCTAGTGAAACTTTCTAGCCAGATTATCGTTCAGGAAAATGACTTCGTGAGAGCAGGAGATCCGCTTTCTGATGGAGCGATTACACCAGACGATATCTTGGCAATCAAAGGGCCTACTGCGGTTCAGGAATACATTGTGAACGAAATCCAAGAGGTATACCGTCTTCAAGGGGTGAAAATCGATGACAAACACTTTGAAATTATCGTAAGACAGATGATGACAAAAGTGGAAATCGTAGATGCTGGAGATACTCAGTTCTTGGAAGGAAGCCTTGAGCACAAACTAGATTTCATCGAAGAAAACGACAGAGTATTCGGATTGAAAGTAGTTGTAGATGCAGGAGATTCTAAAGAATTGAAACCAGGACAGATGATTACAGCAAGAGAGCTGAGAGATGAAAACTCTAAACTGAAGAGAGAAGATTTACAATTGGTACAAGTGAGAGAAGCTCTTACAGCTACTGCAAATCCAGTGCTTCAGGGTATTACGAGAGCGGCTCTTCAGACAAAATCATTCATGTCTGCGGCATCATTCCAAGAAACTACCAAAGTACTAAACGAAGCGGCTGTTTCTGGTAAAGTAGATGAGCTGAACGGTCTGAAAGAAAATGTAATCGTAGGACACAGAATCCCTGCGGGTACAGGTCTGAAAGACTACCAGAACATCATCGTAGGTTCTAATAGAGAGTTTGAAGATATTAAATAAAATAAGCAAAATTAAAATTTGAGGTTTGAAATAAATTTAATATCTTCACACCTCGAATTTTAATAATAATATTAACCAATAAAAAATAAAATAAAAATGGACAATAATCAAAACCAAGACCCAAACAACATTAACATTCAATTAAACGAAATGGTAGCAGCTGGTGCATATGCTAACTTGGCATTAGTAAACCACTCTCCATCAGAATTCGTTTTAGATTTTATTCAAATCATGCCAGGAGTTCAGCAGGCTCAGGTGAGAAGTAGAGTTATCTTAGCTCCACTTCACGCAAAGAGAGTTCTTGCAGCTCTTCAGCAAAATATCCAAAGCTACGAACAACAGTTTGGAGAAATCAAAGAAGTTGAACCTTTCGTATTAGGAGGAAACAACGCTCAGGCTTAAGATTTGTAAGCATAAAAATTGACAATAAATCCCACTCTTTTGAAGTGGGATTTTTGTTTTTGCTAAAAAAGTTCTTACTAATCACTATATTTGTAGTATTATAAAATTACCAAAATGAGAAGAAATTACTCACTATACTTTAGTATTTGGTGTTTGCTGTGTGTTATCCTCGCACCAATTATAGTAGTTACCAATCTTTTTTATTCCAGTTTTTATAATTCAACCTTGGTAGAAATTATTTGTGGAGGGATTTTTGTCACGGCTTATGTATTGTTTCCTTTGTTTTTTATCTATCAGATTATCACGCATATAAGAATCAATTTTATGTATCAGAATACTATGCGAAAGAGAATTAAAAAGAGAACAACGGAATTTACAATCTCTATAATTACTTTTGTGGTGCTGCTTGTCAGTATTTTATTCTACTATAGGACTTTATTGGCTGGTGGATAGAGCAGTTACAAATGCTTATAGGAACGCATAAAGACTTAATAACAATGAATAAAAATATGAAAATAAGACCCATCATTTCTGGTGAATATATCTTTTTAGATGATTTTCTTTACGATGCTATTTTTATTCCTGAAGGCGTACCCCCCCCCTGAGAAGAGCATTATCCAACAACCTGAACAGCAAAAAGCCAATTATGCTTCCAAGATGTATTTAAAATTAGGTTTTGAAATCATTAAGACCAATGAAGAAGATTATATAATGATTTGTAAGTTATAAAATAAAATATTTAAACAATGATAAATTATTTAAAAGCAGATGCTACCATACCACAGACTGAGGGTAACATCATTATCTCTCATATTTGCAACGATATAGGGGCTTGGGGAAGAGGTTTTGTATTGGCAATTTCTAAACGATGGAAAGAACCTGCGAAACAATATAAACAATGGTATAAAGAAGGTGAAGGTTTTGCTTTGGGAGCTGTTCAGTTCGTGGCTGTAGAGGAAAATGTGTGGGTTGCCAATATCATCGGTCAGCATAAAATATATAAAGATGAAAATGGAAATCCTCCTATTCGTTATGAAGCCGTAAAAGAAGGTTTACAGCAAGTGGCAGAGTTTGCTCAAAAAATAAACGCAAAAGTTCAAATGCCCCGCATAGGCTGTGGATTGGCAGGAGGCTCTTGGGATGAGATAGAGAAAACCATAGAGGAAACTCTTTTACAAAAAGGTATAGAGGTGTTTATCTGCGATATATAAAAGCATTAAATTCATAGAGAAAGAACAAGATTAAACCTGTTGAAACAAAGCTCCTTGCACGACGCCTCTTTTTTCTAATTCTTTTTCTATGAGGCTTTGTATTTGGTTTTTCTTTAGCCCCCATTTGGGTGCGATGAGCATTTCGGTATCGGACACAGCGAAGAGCCTTTGTATCACGATATCAGGGTGGAGCAGCGGAAGCAGTTCGCAGAGCAAATCGATGTACTCTTCCAAAGTGAAAAGTTTGAAAGGTTCTCTTTTGTATTTTACGCCCATGATAGAACCTTTGACAATGTGCAGATTATGAAATTTCACGAATTTTATTTGCGGATATTTATTGATTTCTTCGGCATATTGCAGAATCATTTCCCGTGACTCGTTCGGTAGCCCCAAAATACAATGCACACAGACATTCAGTGGCGTGTTTTTCAGCAGTTTCATTGCTTTTTCAAAATCTTGGTGAGTGCATCCGCGGTTGATTTCCGCAAGGGTAGAATTATGAATGGACTCTATTCCCAGCTCCAAATCCACTTCCAGACCACGCTCGCAGTAGCTTTCCAGAAGTTTTATTTTCTCGCTGTCTATGCAGTCTGGGCGTGTTCCCACGGACAGTCCCACGATGTTTTCGGAGTTTATTTTCAGGGCTTCATCGTACAGCATTTTTAGTTCATCAACCAAGGCGTAAGTATTAGAATTTGGCTGAAAATAAATGATGAATTTTTCGGCTTTATAGCTTTCTATGGCGTTTTTCATGCCGTGGTTCAGCTGCTCTCGGAAGTTTTCCAAATCCTTTGGTACAGGCGTGAAGGATTCCACATTACAGTAGGAACAGCCGCCAAATCCCTTCGAGCCGTCACGATTGGGACAGGTAAAACCAGCGTCTACAATGACTTTATAGACTTTCTGTCCATTGAATTTTTGTTTTAGATAAGCACCGTAATAGTTGTAGTTTTTTTCTCCGAAAGCTAAATTTTTTTTCATTTTCAAAAAATTTTCTCAAATTTAAGCATTAATAAGTTTATAATATTTAGAAAAATATTTGTTTATTTTGTAACAAAACGAAAAAAATAATACTAATTCAGAAAATCAAAACCAATGCTGAGAGCAAAAAACATCACTAAAACCTACGATGCGGGCAAAAAAATCGCCTTGCAGGATTTTAGCATAGAAGTTCCACAAGGTAGTATTTATGGGCTTCTTGGCCCTAATGGTGCAGGGAAAACTTCATTTATCAGAATTATCAATCAGATTACCAAACCAGACAGCGGTGAAATATTTATCAATGATAAACCTTTGGAAATCAGTCATATCCGTGAGGTAGGATACATGCCAGAGGAGAGAGGTCTATATAAAAATATGACGATAGGCGACCAGCTGATGTATTTCGGTGAGCTGAAAGGAATGTCTAAAAATGATATACTTGCAGAGTCCAAACATTGGTTTGAAAAACTGGAAATAGACCAGTGGTGGAAGAAAAAACTCTCTGAGCTGTCTAAGGGAATGGCGCAGAAAATACAATTTGTAGTGACGGTGCTGCACCGCCCAAAACTGCTGATTTTAGATGAACCGTTTTCTGGATTTGACCCTGTGAATGCCAATCTGATAAAAGACCAGATTTTGGATTTAAAAGCTCAAGGGACGACCATCATTCTCTCCACCCACCGAATGGAAAGCGTGGAAGAACTCTGTGATTCTGTGGCTTTGGTTCATCAGTCACGAAAGGTTTTGGATGGCAGAATTTCGGAAGTGAAAGAGAAGTTTAAGCAAAATTTATTTGAAATTGTCATTTCGGAGGCGAGTCTGGATGCATTTAATTCATTTAAAACTAAAAATGAACTTTTTAATGAAAAACTGGATGAAAATTTTATTCATTTTGAAATAAAAAACAGCATGAGCCAGAGAGAACTCCTCCAAGAGCTTCTAAATATTGGGAAAATTGTAGAGTTTAAGGAAAAAATCCCAACGATGAACGAAGTGTTCATCGCCGCAGTAAAAGGAATATAAACTAATACCGAAAAAATAAATGAAAAATATAATCCTAATCGCTAAAAGAGAGTTTTTTACCCAAGTAAAAAAGAAATCTTTCATCATTCTTACCCTTCTCACGCCGCTTCTGATCATTGTTTTTGGAGGAGTGGTTTCTCTGATGTTTCAGGCGAATGAAACGCAGATGCAGATAAGTGTCATCGACAAAAATGGTCTGTTCAAAGACAGGCTGAAATCAGATCAAAATATCCGTTATGTTTTTTCTTCGGAGGAGACAGAGAAATCTTTGATAAAGGCTTTGGAAACTACGGAGGAAATGAACGGCGTCATGATTATTCCTAAAAAAGACATTCATGAGCTGGAAAACAGCATAGAAGTTTTGACCAATAAAAACCTTAGCAACGAGGCGAGAAAAAATATTGCAGGAAATATTTCGGAAATCATCAAGGCAGAGAAAATCAATGCATTAGGAATCAGCACTGCGCAGATAGAGGATTTGAACAAGGGAGTTAATCTTCATGTAGTCAATATTTTAGAGAAAGAAAAGAAACAGGATAGTTTCCTAGTCGGCGTGAAATCTGGACTGAGTATATTCCTGATGTACTGCGTATTTACTTTTATCATGATGTATGGTATCCGTGTGATGCGAAGTGTTTTGGAGGAGAAAAACAACAGAGTGGTGGAAATTCTGATTTCTTCGGTGAAGCCTTTTGAGCTGATGATGGGGAAAATCTTGGGCGTTACAGGAGTGGCTTTGGTGCAGTTCGGGGTGTGGGTAGTGATGATATTTGCTTCTGTGATGACTCTTGGCTCATCAAATGTAGGAATGGTGAGTGGCGTAGCCGAAGTGCAGATGGTTTTATCGGCTCTTTCACAGATAAATTACGGGCTGATTCTCTTTGTGTTTGTGATTTATTTCCTATTGGGATATTTGTTTTATAGTGCGATGTATGCGGCGATTGGCTCTGCGGTGGATAACGAGACTGAGACCCAGCAGTTTACATTGTTTGCGATTTTACCGATGATGCTTGGTTTTTATGGCAGTATCACGATTATGAACAATCCAGACGGGCCGATGAGTTTCTGGTTGTCTATGATTCCCTTCACTTCGCCGATTGCAATGCTGGCGAGAATCCCGTTCGATGTTCCTGTATGGGAGCTGGTGCTGTCCATAGTGATTCTGCTGGTTTCTACGCTGGGAATGGTTTTCATTGCTTCTAAAATCTACCGAGTGGGAATCCTAATGTATGGAAATAAAGTCACCCTGAAAGAACTTTGGAAATGGATGAAAAACTAAATTTGGTTTTGTTTTTCTAAATTTAGCAAAAATTCTTTCTTGTCCAGTCCGCCAGCATAGCCTGTCAGTTTCTTGTCCTTCCCGATGACTCTATGGCAGGGAACGATGATGGAGATTTTGTTCCTGCTGTTGGCGTTGGCTACGGCTCTCACAGCTTTTGGGTTGCCGAGCCTTTGGGCTTGTTCTTGGTAGGAAATGGTCTCTCCGAAAGGGATTTTTAGCAGTTCTTCCCAGACTTTATGCTGAAATTCTGTTCCTGAAAATTTTACAGGAACGGAGAATTTTTTCAGTTTTCCTTTGAAATAAAGATTTAATTCTTTTTCGGCTAAATCCAAGATAGAATTGCTCTCGTGGATGCAGTTTTTGAAAGAATTAATGTTTTTCTCTGTGTATTTGCTGTCTTCAAAGTCCAGCGAAAGTAGTCCCTCTTCATCTGCTACGACATACAGCCTGCCGATGGGCGTGGAAATGTGTTTTAGGTAAAAATTCATTTTAAGCAAAATTTTTTCAAATATAATAAAAATCGCTCAATTTTATTTAGATTAAATTTAAACAAGTATCTTTGTCGAAGAAAAAACGATTCAAAAAGAAATGAAAAATCCTCTGACCCTTTTTGATATTCCTGATGGAAAGAAAGTAAAGGTTTTGGGCTATGATGACAAGGTTCTGGAAATGCCCACCAAAATTCTGGAAATGGGAATTCTTCCAGAAACGGAAGTAGTGGTGCTTCATAGAGCGCCATTCAGCGGGCCTCTTTATGTAGAGTATGGAGAGGAGGATACTTGCGTGGCTCTTCGCAGTGAGGAGGCTAAATTTATCTTGGTAGAATATATAGATTGATGGCGAAAAAGACTAAAAATATACTGCTCGTAGGAAACCCGAATGTAGGAAAATCCACCGTTTTTAATCATCTCTGTAACAGGCAGCAGAAGACCGGGAATTATGCAGGAGTTACAGTGGAAAGCTACACGGGAAGTTACGATTACGAGGGCGAAACCATTACAATAACAGATTTGCCTGGAGCGTACAGCATCTATCCCAGCTCTGAGGACGAAGCTGTTTTCAGTAGGTTTTTGGTGCAGGAGCCGAGGGAATATCACGGGATTCTCTACATGGCAGATGCTATCAACATTAGGCGAAGCCTGCTTCTTCTTCAGCAGATAAAGGATTTGGGAATTCCTGTGATGATGGTTTTGAACCAAATGGATTTGGCACAGAAAAAAGGATTTGCCTTTGATTTAGCCAAAATGGAGAAGGCTTTGGGCGTGAAAATTATTCCTGCCAATGCGAAGGAAAACGAGGGAATGGAAGCTGTAAAAAAGGCAATTTATGACAATGAATTTCAGCAGGAAACTACTTCGAGTTTTGAAATTCCGATGGAGCATAAAGGCTTGGTTTTCAAGTTAAAAAATCAACTAAAAGAAGAAAACGATTACAAAATCTGGACGCTGCTTTCTGCCGAAAAATATTTAGGGAAATTAGAAAGTATGGCCGAGCAGCTTAATCAGGAAATGGTCAAATGTCTTATTCCCAAAAGATTGCAGGTTCAGGAAACCATCAGAAGATATCAGAATATTGATAAAATCCTTCCAGAATTTTTCTCCAAAAAGAAACAAGAAAAGAAACTCCTTACAGAGAAACTGGATAAAATTTTGGTGCATCCGTTTTTCGGGTATTTGATTTTTGGAGTATTATTATTGCTGATTTTCAATAGTGTATTTTACTTGGCAGAATACCCTATGAAATGGATAGAGGACGGTGTGGTATTTTTGGGTGACTGGGCAGGAGAGTACCTTCCAGAGGGACCTCTCAAAAGTCTTTTTACCCAAGGAATTATCCCAGGTATAGTCGGCGTGCTGCCATTTGCGCCACAGATAGGAATTTTGCTGTATGTGCTTTATTTGCTGGAAGACTCGGGCTATATGGCGAGGATAGTTTTTCTTACGGACAGGTTTTTGAGGCCTTTCGGGCTGAATGGGAAAAGCATTGTTCCGCTGGTTTCTAGTACGGCGTGTGCAGTTCCTGCCATTATGGGAGCGAGAAATATAGAAAATATAAAGGAAAGACTACTTACTATATTGGTTACGCCTTTTATGACTTGCTCTGCGAGGCTGCCTGTGTACAGCATCATTATAGGGTTGATTATCCCAGATGAATATTTTTTAGGTTTTATCAGTTATAAAGCAGTGATGATGCTGATAATGTATATCGCTGGTTTTCTGATGGCTTTGGGGGCTTCATTTGTTTTAAAGAAAATCATCAGAGCCAATGAAAAATCATACCTTGTGATGGATTTGCCGCCTTATAAAGTCCCGATGTGGGGGAATAATTTCAGGCTGACGATGAATAAAGTCTGGGGCTTCATTACAGGTTCAGGGAAGATTATTTTCTCGGTTACGGTGCTGCTTTGGGCATTGGCGTTCTTTGGGCCAAGACAAAACACAGACCAAATTATTTCAGCCGATGTAGAAATGGAGGATTCCTATTTGGCTATTTTGGGCAAAGGCATTGAGCCTGTGGTAGAGCCTTTGGGCTACGACTGGAAAATAGGCGTGGGAGTTATCACGAGTTTTGCGGCGAGGGAAACCTTTGTAGGAACGATGGCTACGCTCTATGGACTGGAAGATGTGGATACCGAATCCGAAGAGGGCGAACTGAGAATCATGGACAAAATGCGAAAAGACACCAAACCCAATGGAGAGAAGGTTTTCAGTTTTGCTACGGGGCTTTCGGTGCTTATGTTCTATGCCTTTGCGATGCAGTGTATTTCCACTATTGCCATTGTTTATAAGGAAACCAGAAGTATGAAATGGACACTGGTGCAGATGTTTGGGATGACAGGAATAGCTTATTTGGTTTCGTTTTTGGTTTATCAAATTTTTAAATAATTAAAGAAATGCTTTATTTTCAATATGTTATCATAGCAATGATACTGCTGATGGCGGTTTATTGTCTCGTGAGAATTTTCACTAAAAATTTTTCTTCCAAGAAGAAAGGAAACGGCTGTGATAGAGGTTGCGGCTGTTCGTAGTTTATTTTTTCAGCAAAATAATTTTCTTTTTTAAAGCTGTTTTTAACGGCTCAAATTCTACCCAATATTTAGGATATTTCTTGGGTATGCCGCTCGTATTTTTTATCTTTGTAGGACTTTCAAAATAGAAAAAATATGTCATTAATAAAATCAATTTCAGGAATTAGAGGAACTATCGGAGGAAAAGTGGGAGATAATCTCACGCCGCTGGATGTGGTGAAATTTACCTCTGCTTTTGGGTCTTGGCTTCAGAATAATAAAGGTAAAAAGGACTTGACGCTTGTTATCGGTAGAGATGCCAGAATTTCAGGGCAGATGGTTTCTTCGCTGGTTTCTGCTACTTTGCAGGGGCTGGGTATCCATGTGATAGACCTTGGGCTTTCTACTACGCCTACGGTGGAAGTGATGGTGCCAGAACTCGGGGCAGATGGCGGAATTATCCTTACAGCTTCGCATAACCCTAAACAGTGGAACGCTCTGAAACTTCTTAATGAAAAAGGAGAATTTATCAATGGAGAAAATGGCGCTGAGGTTTTGGCGCTTGCTGAGCGTGAGGATTTCGGCTATGCAGAGGTGGATAACCTTGGTAAATACGAGACCAGAGAAGATGGCTTCGTGGTTCATATTGCTAAAATTCTTGCTCTGCCGATGGTAGATGCGGAGGCAGTGAAGGCTAAAAAATTCAAAGTAGTGCTGGATGCAGTAAATTCCACTGGTGGAATGGCGCTTCCGCCGCTTTTGGAACAACTCGGCTGTGAGGTGGTCAAGCTTTATTGTGAGCCAAATGGACATTTTCCTCATAATCCAGAGCCTTTGAAAGAACACCTTACGGACATTTGTGATTTGGTGAAAAAGGAAAAAGCAGATTTGGGAATCGTGGTTGATCCCGATGTGGATAGACTCGCTCTTATCGATGAAAATGGAGAAATGTTTGGTGAGGAATATACTTTGGTGGCTGTCGCGGATTATCTTTTAAGACATAAAAAAGGCGTGGCGGTGTCCAATCTTTCTTCCAGCCGTGCACTGCGAGATGTAGCGAAAACGCATGATTCTGAATATTTTGCGAGTGCAGTGGGAGAGGTGAATGTAGTGACCCTGATGAAGGAGAAAAATGCCGTGATCGGTGGAGAAGGGAACGGAGGAATTATCTATCCAGACCTGCACTACGGAAGGGATTCATTAGTTGGGGCTGCATTGTTTTTGACACATTTGGCGAAAGAAAATAAATCCGTTTCTGAACTAAGGGCTACATATCCTGCCTACTTTATGGGTAAGAAAAAAATAGAACTGACACCAGAAATCAATGTAGATGAGGTTTTGGAGAAGATAAAAACAAAATATCAAAACGAGGAAATCTCTACGATAGACGGCGTGAAAATAGATTTTGAGGAGAACTGGGTTCATCTTAGAAAATCCAATACAGAACCGATAATCCGTATCTATACCGAAGCAAAATCCCAAAAAGAAGCCGATGAGCTGGGCGATAGATTTATCGAAGAAATTAGAAGTTTTATAGTTTAAATAAAAATAAAAACCATCTAAACAGATGGTTTTTATTATTTCTTAATTTGGATTTTTACCCAATTCATTTAGCTCTTGTTGCATTTCATAATCAGATTTATATTTTTCCCAATTAACAACGCGGGTATCTGACCATAAG
>CAUQSG010000006.1:0-47311 GCA_963520725.1 uncultured Flavobacteriaceae bacterium
GGTATGGAGATGCGCTTCTGAACCTTGCGCTTGATAGGATAATAAGCGTGCAGATAGAGGAAAATATTCCTTTTCGGGAGCGGGAATTTAATGCCGATAGATTTTTCTCTGAAGTGATCGGCGTAACGACATCACGCGAACAAAGAGGGCAAAATGTGATTTTCTCAATAAAAGGAATTCATGCAGAATATGTGAAAACCAAGCCTTTTCATCACACGCAGGAGATTTTGGAAGAAAAAAATGGCGAAACATATTTCAGGATAAGAGTGCAGCTGAATTTTGAGTTAGAAAGAGTTATTTTAGGCTTTGGTGATTATATCACAGTTCATAAACCGAACCGACTGAAAACGAGAATAAAAAACACGCTGGAACGAGCAGTGAAAAATTATGAAGATTCAGAAATAAAACAACTCCCACAGGTTTAAAACCTATGAGAGTTTTTTAGATTTAAAATAAAGTTATTCTTCTTCCTGCCCAAAAGTCAGTTCTAAATCAAAGTATTCTATAACAACTTCGCAGACTTCGTTGTTTTCATCATATCCGAAATATACAGGATATTGTCCATCGCCAAATCCGCTTTGTATCATCGGCACGCTTAGGTCTGTATTTGGAATTTTGAAGTTAATCCATTCGCCTCCTTCTCTTTGAAAATGAGGATTTTCTTTGTAATTTTTTGCAAATTCTTCAACAAAAAGTTTATCGCAGATATTGGCATCCTCAGGCCGTTCTTTATACCATTTTTCTTGAAAATCGCAGAAGGCATCACGGGTTTTTACATCCACTATAGTTGCCAGCCCTGCATCCGCAAAGAACCCAAAGAAATTTCCTTCTTCCAAATCATCCAAGTTTTCATCTCCAACCAAAGCCTCGGTGTAGCTGACAGCCTTTTTGTCACTAAATTTTACTCGTGTAGAAACATAATAGTAGAGGCCTTCCTCTGCTTCTACAACCAATGTATTAAGCGGAAATTTTCCTGTTGGAACTTTTTGAAAATAAGGAAGCTGGTCGCGATGAAGAAAATACAAAGGGTCTCTTACCAAAATTTCTCCCGTAGGGAAATGGACTTCTCCCATATTTAAGATAAAAAGTTTCTTCCCAAAAGCCTCTTTTTGTGAGTAAATTTCTTCAAAAGAAAAAGGCGGAACGAGAATAGATTTTACTTTTTCGTACTTTTCCAGCCACTCTTGGGTTGGGATTTGGTTTTCTGTGCTCACTATTTTATTGATTTTAAAATTTTTATAATCCTCCAAATTCTTTTTCTAAAATAGCAGAAATTTCCTTTGCTTTTGTCACAGGGCAGAGGTGCGTTCCTCCTTTGATGACATAGTTTGGATTTGAGTTTTTGATAGGAAAAACGATATCTTTATCCGCTGATATCTGTATGATTTCAGGGTTTTCTTTTGCATCCCAATCAAGGATTTTTTCTATGCTCCATTTGATATAATAAGGATTTCTGACCTTAAAATATTTTAAAATTTTTGGATTTTTCGGGTCAAAAAGATGCCTTACAAAAGAATAAAAATTATAGGATTTTTCATTAAATGCCGAAGTTGGGATTATTTTGTAAAGCTTGGAGCGTTTCCCTATTTCCATCAGTCTGGATTTTCCCGAAGGCGATTTTATACTGGCAAGGATAATGACTTTTTTAGCTGGAAATTTTTTATGAATTTCCTGCACGATGATTCCTCCAAAAGAGTAGCCGAGCAGACAAAAATCCTCATCAGGATTGATGCTTTCAGCCATTCTATTTACATAATGGCCAAATTCCTCATCCTGCTCTGGGACGAGCCAATCTATGAAATGAAGTTCCATTTCTGATGGGAAATTAATGTACTCAAATACACTTCTGTCCGCACCCAATCCGCTGATGATGTATAGTTTCATTGCAGTGGTTTTATATTTTTAGAAAAACTTCCAAAAATTATCATCATAAGGTTTTGTGAATTTTTTATAGCAAGATTTAGAAACCACAGTCACAGAAACAGTCACGATTTGGTTGTCTTTGGAATAGCTGAACTGTGGCGCTTTTTCTGTGGAATATTGTTTCTGCCCATTCTTATAAAGCACCTCCCAAGTGTAGCTGAAATCTTTGCTGGAATTACTAAAAAATCCTAATCTGTCATTAGAGATTTTTCTAGTTTCGTAGTTTGTTACATCTATATCACAATCTCCTTTTTTAGTGGGTTCAGCTGGAGTTTCTTCCAAATTTTCTTTAGCAAGAATGCTGATATCTTTGCTGCATTTCGTGATATTTCCGTTTTCAGAAATATACTGCACGGACAATGTGGAATTTCCTGCATTTATAGGCATGATTTCTACAGAATCCAGCCTATTATCGCTTTCTACTAGGATTCCGCCTTCAGATGTCCATCGGTAGCATTCTTTGCATTGGGCATCTTTTTTTATGCTATAATTGCTTTTTTCTCCTACTACTAATGAGGATTTTCCTGTGATTTCGCATTGAGCAAAACCTAAAGTTGAAACTAAAACTAAAAATAATTGACTAAACTTCTTCATAATTTAAAAATTTAATTTTTGAACAAGGAATGATGAAAAAATCATTCCAAAACCCAATTTTCCACGATTTCCCACAATTTTCTCACCTCCAGCCTCTTCTCAAACACAAAGGCTTCTTCAGCGAATTTTTGTTCAGAGAAATTGGCTTTGTCCCAGTATTTATTACCGTTATTATCCACTAAAATTTGGGCGTAATAGGTGGCTGGGTCAAGGCTCGTAAAACGGATTTCGTTCTTATTCGTATATTGAGAGTATTTTATATTTCCTTCGCTATCAATTAGTTGTATCCAAAAATAGGATTTAGGCTGGTTTTCTAGTTTTAGAACTAAACTTCCATAATTTTCGGCTTTATCGGCTTCAAAATTGAAAATATAAGCTTTTGGATTTTGGAAATAATGCCCTTGAACACTTCCTTTTGGAATGCTGAGTGAATATTTTTTTCCAGCTTTAAAGTCCGATGAAATGATAATTTCCTTTGGATTTTTTTCAGAAATTCTTGCTTCAAATTTTTGGCTAATGCTGTCGCTTTTCAGCGCCCACAGAGCAGGATTTATCTCTTTCAAAGCCATATTAGCAGTAATGACAAAATCCTTTTCAGGAGGAAGCTGTCCACCTTTGCTATTGGCTAAGGTCAGTTCATCTTTTTCGTTGGTTTTATAGGAAACAGAAATAGTATCTTCCTTACCATCAGCATTGTAACTTATTTTTAACGGCGTGAGAGTTCTATTATTTAGGGCGTTTTGTTTCCCTACCCAGACCATCACAGAATCAGATTTTTCGGCGTGAGTTACTTGATAATCAGTGAGTTCACTGCTGATGCTTTTTATTTCTACTTTCTTTGGATTTCCTTCGAAAACCATCAGCATTCCTCCGCTCACAGGTGTAGTTTCTTTGTATCTGATGTTTTTTTCAGAAGGGTAAATTTTCATTTTCAGACCTGATAAATTCTGGCTTAAATCTATTTTGTCCTTTAAGAAACCAACTTTTTCTTTACCTGCATCATACACAGAGTTTTCGTTTTCATCTTCAAAAGCGATGATGCTGTATTTTCCTTTACTCAGATAGTTTAGTTCAAAATAGCCGTCTTCATCAGCTTTTGCGATATAGTTTGGTTTTTGTTTGAAATCAGCACTATCCGCATAGAGTCCCACTACAATTCCGTGTTTAGAGGGTTTTCCTGAGATGAGCAAGGCATCAGTTATAGTTCCGCTGATGTATAGGTTGTCAAGTTCCTTTCCCGTAGAAAAAGCAAAATTGAAATAAGGCAGCACATTTCCCTCGTTATTATCTACGATGGCATTTCCAAAGTTAAAATTATAAGTCGTGTTTTCCTGCAAATCTTCATCCCATGTTATGGAAATGTATTTGTTTGCGAGGTTAGAAGGAATGATTTTTTTTATCTTTTTAATCGGTGGCGAAATGATGAGATTTTTGTTCGTTTCCTTTAAGTTAATATATTCATCAAAATACAGCCGAAGCTCCCTAGTGCTGGTGGGAACATTTACTCTGCTCGTATCTATATTGGATTTCAGGAACTTAGGAGGAGTGGTGTCTTTTGCACCGCCTTCGGGAGAGCCTACTCTTGCACAGGCGCTCAGAAGAACTATAAAAATAGCAACAAACAAAATTTTTTTCATGAAACAAAAATAAGTTTTTTTAATTTAATCTTCCTCCTCTGTAGATTCTGAGGTTTTCCGTATGGTTTCCTCTGTTTTTGTTGCTTTTAGGCTGTCTGCGGAGGTTTTCTTTGGCTTCTTTTTTGGAGTTTTCGCTCTTTCGGTATCTTCTGCAAAAACCTCTGTGGAATCTGCAGTCTCGGCATCTGGATTTATCACTTTATCAATTTCAAAAGGAAAATCTTCAAAGAGCGTGGAAAGAAGCATGGTTCCGTATATTTTTCTAGAATATTTGTTGCTCAGTGCGATGATGGTGGTTTTGGATTCTCTCAGGTGGATGAAAACCGTGTTAGAGCCGTGCCACCAGCCGTTGTGATAGGTTAGTTTTTTCCCTTCATCAAATACTTTTAGTCTAAATCCAAGACCATAGTTATTCACGCCCTTTTTTTCGTTGCTGTATGGCTCAAAAACTTTTTCCATTAGTTCTTTTGGGAGAAAATCTTTTGAAAACATCGCTTTTGAAAAATTGAACAAATCGCGTGGAGTGGTGTAAATATTTTTATCGCCATAAATCAAATCGTATTCGTTTAAAGGATAAAGTCTGGTGCTTCTTTGGTAAAAAGACTGCGAAGCAGAATTGATGTGTTTTTCTTCAAAAACAAAAGTATTTTTCATTTTTAAAGGAGCGAAAACCATTTCTTTCATCGCTTCTGGATAGGTTTTTCCAGTAAATTTTTCGATGATGAGCGCTAGAATAGCATAGTTGAAATTATTATAGATAAAACCAGTATCGGTCTGTCTGGCAAGTTCTGGTTTGTGTTTCGCAACGAGGTCAAAAATTTCTTGATTGGTAAAGAATTTATTTTTAGGTTTTATGTCGTTTTCTTCCAAGAAATGCTCGTATTTAGGAAGTCCGCTGCGGTGGGTGAGTAGGTGCTGAATCGTTACATCAGAATACGGAAAATTCGGAAAAATGGATTTTACTTTTTGTTCAAGGCTGATTTTTTTCGCTTCCACTAATTTTAAAACTGCCATAGCCGTGATGGGTTTGCTTATAGAAGCCAGATGGAGCGGAGTGTCTTTGTTAATCGGCATTTGGTTGTTCTCCCTGCCGAAACCTTTGTATTTTTCTAAAAGAATATTATCTCCATGCGCTACCAAAACTCCGCCGCTCATGTCGGTATTGTCCCAGATGTTTTCGTAATATTGGTTAAGAGAATTTACGATCTTCTGCTGGTTTTCTAGTTTTAATTTTTCTCCCTTGAAGACATTGTCCACATCTACATTACCGAAATTAGGAAGATTTGAAGCTGAATAATATCCGTTGCTGGTCGTTGTGGATTCTTTTTTGGAGCACGAAAAAAATAGAAAAAATGCAAGAAATCCTATGTGAGATAGATTTATTTTCATCTTTGTTTTGAAATTTTCGCGCAAAATAGGATAAAAACAAGAAAAATGAATAATAAATATCGTTAAATCTATGTTAAATGATACTAATTTCCAGCAGTGAAAGCCAATATTTTATCCACGATGACTTGGGCTAATTTTATTTTGCTCTCGTGAGTCCAGCCTGCGATGTGTGGCGTTATGATGGCTTTTTCTGAATTTAAAAGATATTCTAAATCCTCGTTTTTCGTTTCCAAATTCTCAAAAGAAGTTTTTTCGTATTCCAAAACATCTAGACAAGCGCCTTTTATTTTGCCTAATTTCAAGGCATTTACAAGCGCAGAAGTTTTTAGATTTTTACCTCTTGCGGTATTGATGAAGTAGAAATTTTTCTTCATTTTGGAGATAAATTCCTCATCTATCATGTAGAGCGTATTCTCTGTAAGTGGCGTGTGAAGGCTGAGGATATCAGCGTTTTCTTGTAATTCTTGAAGGCTTACCTGTGTGGCAAATTCATTGGAAAGATTGGGTTTGATATCATAAAAAATCGTTTTACAGCCAAATCCCAAAAGTCTTTTGGCTACGGCTTTTCCCATGTTTCCGTAACCGATGATTCCGAAGGTTTTGCCCAAAATTTCTTCTCCTCGGTTTTCTTCTCTGAGCCAAATTCCTTTTTTGACTTCATTAGAGGAAATAAAAAGGCGGTTCATCAGCACTAGAAGTGTTCCTATAACATGCTCTGCTACAGCATCTTTGTTTCCTTCGGGAGAGTTGATGAGTTTTATGCCGAGTTCTTGGGTTTTGGTGATGTCTATATTTTCCATTCCAGCGCCTACTCGTGCGATGAATTTTAGATTTTTAGCTTTTTCTAAAAAATGAGCATCCAGCGGAATTCGGCTTCGGATGATGATGCCTTCATAAAGGTGTATTTTATGCAAAACCTGCTCATAACTTGATGAAAAATCCTCCTCCAAAACAAATCCTTTTTCAGAGAGTTGTTCTGTGATGAGTGGATGATTTTTATCTAAAAGCAGGATTTTCATTTAGTATTCTATTTGTACACTATCAATCGTTATAGAATCTGCCATGGAAGGTGATACAGCTTGTGGAATTTCAGTTTGTACGGATTGGATAGAGTCTTGTTTTGCACTATCATCAGTAGATTTATCGGATTTTCCGTAATTATAATATAGAAATACAAGTCCAGCAACAGCAAGAACGATGAATAACAATACCCACCAGATACCATTGTTTGATTTTTCTTGTTTCTGGGGTTCTGTTTTTGTGGTTTCTTGCTTTTGGGGCGGTTCTTCTTTAATGGTTGATGCAGGAGAAATTTCAGATAAATTAACTTCTTCCAGTCCAAAGAATTCCATAGATTGTGGAATTTTAGTTTCTTCCCGTATGATATCTATTTCTTTAAGGGAAAGCTCCCCGAGGTATTTAAGATTTAATTTTTTTTGGAGCATGAGTAATCTTATCCATTCACGCACAGTATCTCTTATTTCAGATTGTATAATGAATAGGTTCTCGCCTGTTTTTTCTGCTATATAATGGGCAAGGCTAGAATCAAAGACAGTGGTGTTGTCTTCAAAATAGATATGCTCACTTGGAGGAAGAATTTTAGAAGATTCTGCATCCACGACAGCATGTTCTTTTTCAAGTCTAAAAATCCCAAAATCAGGAACTTCCACCCTTGGTTTTTGCTCCTGTAAATAACTGTATATGTAAAAAGCTAAATCCATACTAGATGCAAATTTAGGAAAAATTAAGATAACTTTATCAAAAATTTAATATTTAGTTTATTTAAAATAATAAATTTCGGATATTTTTAACAAAACATCAAAAAAATAACAAAAAAAACATAAAAACATTTGGTTGTTTAAAAAATATTTAACACCTTTGCTCAATGGTTATTAAATTTTGTTAAAAATGAATGTGAAATTGAAAGTTCTAACAGCTGGTGTGTTGTTCTTCACAGGACAAGCATTAGTTGCGCAAGAAGTTAAGAAGGATACTACTTCTGGAAAAGAAAAAGCAATAGATGAGGTAGTTTTGGTTGGGTATACTAGAGTAAAAAAGAATGATTATGTAGGTACAGCAGCCAAAGTGAATATGAAGTCTATTGAAAACAAAAATGTTTCAACCGTTTCACAAGCATTAGCAGGAGAATCTGCGGGGGTTAGGGTTATTAATAGCTCTGGGCAGCCTGGTAGTGAACCTACTGTTAGAATTAGAGGGTTTGGTTCTGTTAATGGAAATAGAGATCCTTTGTATGTTGTAGATGGAATGCCTTTTTCTGGTAATGTTTCATCTATTAACCCAGAGGATATTCAGGATATGGTTGTTCTTAAAGATGCAACAGCCACAGCTATTTATGGGGCTAGAGGAGCGAATGGTGTTGTTGTTATCACAACAAAATCAGGAAGAGGGGCTAAAGATTATATACAATTAGAATCTAAAGTGGGGATAAATACAAGGTTATTACCTATGTATGATGTTATTTCCTCTCCAGAAGAATTTATATCACTAGCATGGTCTGCATTATATCACCAAGGTTTGGCTAATGGTAATGCAAACCCTTCTCAATATGCAAATAATAATTTATTTGGGAATAATGGTATAGATTCTCGATATAATATGTGGAATTCGACAGGTGCGAATTTGATAGACCCTGCAACTGGACAAGTGAGAGAAGGTGTAACTAGAAAATATACACCTGAAGATTGGGCGGAAAGAGCATTTAAAGAAGGAGTTAGAACAGAACATAATTTGAGTTTAGGTGGTGGTACTGCAAGAGCCAATTACTATGCTGGGATAGGATATTTGAAAGATGAAGGATATTCAATTAACACAGGATATGAAAGATATACAGGTAGATTGAATGCAGGATTTAAACCTAAATCTTGGTTGTCAGGAACATTTAATTTAGGGTATGCGTATGCAAAAACTCGTAATAATGGGCAAACAGGAGACTCTAGTAATGTTTTTTGGTATACAGATAATATTCCATCAATATATCCATTGTATTTAAGAGACAATAATGGTAATTTAGTTTCTGATCCTTACTTTGGAGGTTATCAATATGATTATGGTATAGGAAGAGGTTTTGGTGCGTTAACAAATGGTGTAGCTGATGCTGTTTATAATAAGAGAAACTCTGATAGACATGAGGTTAATGCTAACTTTTTCCTTAAAGCAGATTTATTCAAAGGGTTAAGTTTCGAAACAAGAATAGGGGGACAATATTATAATAATAGTGTAGATGATCTTAGAAACCCATATTATGGAGGTTCTGTAGGGGTGAAAGGAGCTATATATAAGAATAAATATGAAATGTTTACATGGAATTTCTTACAAATGCTAAGGTATAGTAAGAAATTTGGTGATCATAATATAGATGCTTTTGCAGCACACGAATCAACAAAATGGGATTATAAAGCTCTTGCTGCAGGAAAAACAGGACTTGTAACTCCTAGTATTCCAGAACTTAATAATGCGATAACTTCAGAAGTGCCAGAATCTTATGTGAACAACTATGCATTAGAAAGTTATTTTGGTCAGGTTAATTATGATTTTATGGGTAAATACCTTCTTTCTGCATCTATCAGAAGAGATGGTTCTTCTAGATTCTTAAGAAAGAAATGGGATGTGTTCCCTTCTGTAGGTTTAGGATGGGTTGTATCTAGAGAGAATTTCCTTAAAGATTCAAAAATTGTAAATAACCTGAAATTAAAGGCTAGTTATGGTTTCGTGGGAGACCAAGCGGGGGTAGGATATTATCCTGGTTATAATGTTTATAATACAGGGAACTTCATGGGACAGATAGGAACACCTTTTGATAGAGGAGGATATCCTGATTTAACATGGGAAAAAGCTAAGATGTTCCAAACAGGGGTTGATTTTACATTGTTTAATAGAAGATTGGAAGGGAATGTAGATTATTATAGAAAATTAACAGATCAGTTGATATTTGATAAAAGATTACCACCATCTACAGGAAATGCAATTTTCAAAGATAATGATGGACAACTTTTAAATCAAGGACTTGAATTTAGTTTGGTTGGACATATCATTAAAAAAGATGACTTCTTCCTTGACCTAGGAATAAATGGAGAGCTTCCAAAGAGTAAACTTACTAGAATGCCTTATGACGCTTCTTTAGGTAGAAGAAAGATAATAGATGTATCAGAAGGAGGAATAGGTAGAGCGGAAGGATATTCTATTTATGATTATTACATGGCAGAGTGGGCAGGAGTAAATTCTGCTACGGGAGCAGCGCAGTGGTATATGAACTATGTAGATACTAATAATAATGGAGTGTATGATGATGGAGTTGATACAGCAATAAAATCTTTACATGAGTATCAGACACTGAATCCAGGAGTTGCTGTAAGTGAAGCTATTACTGAATCTTTTTCTAAAGCAACAAATAGGTTTGTAGGTAAGTCAGCTATTCCAGATGTGAGAGGAGCAGTAAACTTTAGTATAGGTTATAAAGGATTTGCTTTAGGAGCACAGATGCTTTATAGTATAGGAGGGTATGCTTATGATTCTAATTATGCTGGCTTAATGCATAATAGTAAAGTAGGAAGTAATAACTGGCATGCAGATATACGAAACAGATGGCAGAAACCAGGGGATATCACAGATGTTCCAAGGCTTACTTCAGGTAGAACAGGAGATACAAATTACCACTCTAGATCTACAAGATTTTTGACTAAAGCAGACTATTTTATTTTGAATAACATAAACCTTAGTTATACTTTTTCTCAAGATCTTCTTAGAGATACAGGTATAACAGGTTTATCGATAACTTTATCTGCGGATAACCTTTGGTTAGCGTCAAAAAGAAAAGGATTTAATCCTTCTGTGTCTGAAACAGGACAAGGAAGTGTTTATGCATATTCACCATTGACTAATTTTACAGTGGGAGTAAAAGTTAAATTTTAATTGAATAAATTATGAAAAAAATAGTAGTATTATTATCAACAATATCTTTACTAGGAGGACTTATCTCTTGTAGGGAAGAATCTTTTCTGAATACAGAACCAACAGAGACTATTTCCACTCCTTCTACAGAAGCTAAATTATATGGTGCGTATCTTATGATGGCAAAGTCAGGGACTGGGGGGACATCTCAACATAGTGATTTTGGACAAAGAGGATATGATATATTTACAGACTTACTTTCGTCTGATATGGCAATGCCAAGAAACACTTATGGTCATTATAGAGAAATAGTGAATTTAACGGCTACTACTGATTATACGGATACATATAATTATATGCCTTGGAGATATTATTATAGATTGATTAATGCGGTGAATGATGTTATTAAGGAGACAGGAGGGAATGGAGTTGTTCCAGCTAACCAAAATGATAAATATCTAATGGGGCAGGCAAAAGTTTTGAGAGCGCATGCATATTTCTATCTATTGCAGCTTTATACTGCGGAATATAGTCCTTCTTCAGAGGCAATTCCTTTGTATTTAGAGCCTAATATGCAACCTCGTCCAAAGTCTACACAAGCAGAAGTTTATTCAGCAATTATTAGTGATTTGAATGATGCTGTAACTTTATTGGATGGCTTTAATAGACCTAATAAAGGGGTAGTTAATAAGTATGTAGCAAAAGGAATGTTGGCCTATACATATGCTGCGATGGGAGATAATGCCAATGCTTCTACATTAGCATTAGAGGTTATGAATAGTAGTGGACATTCTATCACAACAAAAGAACAAGTAGTGAGATATCGTCACAATGGAGCTACAGAGTCAGGAGGAGGTTTTAATGATTTAAGAACAGGTAGCTGGATGTGGGGGATAGATATTACCACAAATAGTGATTTAGGATGGATAAACTGGTGGGGACAAGCTGATGTTTATACATATGGCTATCAGTGGGCAGGAGATACTAAGTCTATAGATGAAGGTTTGTATAATTCCATAAGAACAGATGATATTAGAAAAAATCAGTTTGTGAGTATGACTGCTTCAGGAACTATATTAAGTAATATTGCAGATACTAATGCAAGGTATAGTTATATTGCAGCAAATAAGTTCTTTACGCCGGAGAGGGTTCTTCAAGGGTCTAGAAATACTACTAATGATTATTTCTATATGAGAGTAGATGAGTTCCATCTTTTGGCGGCAGAAACTCTGGCTAAGCAGGGTAACGATGCTCAGGCAAGAACTATATTGAAAAATTATTTATCAAATAGAATTACGAATGTATCATATATTGATGGTTTGTCGGGGGCAAGTCTACAAGCTGAAATATATAAGAATACGAGAATAGAATTTTGGGGAGAAGGGAAATCATACTTAGCTATGAAGCGTAATAGAGCTACTATTACTAGAGGAAGTAATCATTTATATCATGCAGGAGCAAGTTTCCAGTATAATGATTCTAAATTGTCACTCAAAATTCCTCAACAAGAAGTGTTAAACAATCCTTATATTAATTAGAAAGTTTTGTTTTCCAAAATTTATTAAATTTGTACCTCATAAAAACTTTATGAGGTACATTTTTTTTATATTAATATTGCTGGGAAGCCTTTTAAAGGCGCAGACAAATGATTTGCCAGTGAGTGATTCCGTTGTGGTGGACAATGGAGAGAAGGATTCTATACAGATTTTTAGACCGACGATTGATGATTATCAGTTTTTCACGCAGTTTTCTCAGCGAAAAGCGTTTGATACTGTTTTCACTATTGGTAAATCTTATCAATTTACTCAATATAATAATAGGGATAATTTTGGGAAAATTCAGTTTGCGAATATTGGGGAGGGATTTCAGGATTTAGTTTATAAGACCAATGCAGAGCAGGATTTAGCATTACTACCCACAAGGAAATCTTTCTTTATAATTGGAATTAAGGATATAAAATATTACGATGTGAAAAGTCCCACTACAGCATTCTATTATCATAATGGAATGAGCAGTGGCGGAACTCTGCAAACAACTTATAATCAGAATATTGGCAAAAGGTTTAATTTTGCGATAGAGTATATGGGGCTGCGTTCGGAGGGGCTGTATCAGAGGGAAATAGCATCTTCTAATAATACTATTTTCTCTGCGCATTATCTTTCTAAAAATTCTAAATATGAGGCATTTGCGCATTTCATTCATCAGAATATTTCTAATGAAGAGAATGGGGGGCTTGCTAATTTGGAGAATTTCACAAGTGGAGATTCTCGGTTTAACAGCAGGAAAAACCTTACAGTGAATTTACATAATACCTACACCAGAATGGCGGTGAGGAGGTTTTATTTCAGCCATTATTTTGCACCTTTTGATGTGGAGAAATTTCCATTTAAGCTGAGCCATACGATTTTTTATCAAACCAATAAATATTTCTACACGCAGGATGGCACGGAGAACTATTATTCATCTTCGTTGATTACGGATTATCCTACCAATAATAAGAGGAAATCGACTAAATTCAGCAATACGGTGAGCTTACTTTTTGATAATGAGGTTTTTAGGGCAGAAGCAGGAGTTCGTTATCAGAATATCAGTTACAGGTCATTTTATCCTTTGATAATCAATGGAGTGCAGGAAGATTCTAAATTTCAGGAAAATCGTTTGGGATTAGTAGGAAATCTTAAAATAAAACTTTGGGATAAAATCAATCTAAATTCGGATTTGGAAATTTCTAACGGGAAAGCTTTTGGAAATTATCTAAATTCAGAAAACTATTTGACTTTTGAGCCTATTGAGGGTTATTCCATCAGCGGGCATGTGAAATTCAAATCGGCAGCTCCATCGTTCAATTACTTGATGAACACTTCTTTTTATCAAGATTATAATTTCAAATATTCTGATTTTAAGAACCAAAATGTTTTGGAAATAGGAGCGGATTTAAATCTCAAATGGTTTGATACTAAGTTGTTTGCGAATTATTTCAGAATAGGGCAGCTGGCGTATTTTAATTCTTCGGCGATGCCTCAGCAGAGCACTTCATCAGTGAATATATCGCAGATAGGAGGCGAGGCTACATTTACTTATCGTAAATTTAATTTTAATGCTAAAGTATTGGTTCAGAATGTTTTAAATAATAAAGATGTGCTTCCGTTGCCAGAATTCATAGGAAGGGCGAATGTTTATTATCAATCCAAAATATTCAAAAAAGCGGCGGAAATCCAGACAGGAATCAAGGCTTATTATTTCTCAAAATTTGCATCTCAGCAGTATTTTCCGATACTTAATGAATTTATCCTGCCTTCCACAGATTCGTATTCCATCGGCGGAAGACCGATAGTGGATGTTTATTTTAATATGAAAGTAAAACGAATGATGATTTACGCTGAAGCACAGCATCTTAACACTACTTTCATGAAAAATCAGTCCTACGCAGCGCCGTTTTATCCAGTGACGGATTTTAGGCTGAATTTAGGTTTGGTATGGTATTTATTCCACTAAAATAAAGGTAAAATGAACAAAAAAGAGATATTTTTAAAAGACATATACAGTATTCCGAGCCTTATTAAGGACTTTTTCGCTGATGAGGAATATGCTTCGCATAGATTTTCTTTGGGAAATGTTCAGAAACAGGTGGAATTTAAGGAAAAAAGTTATTCCAAAGAGCAGAGAAAAATTCTTTGTGAGGTTTTGAAAAAACAGTTAGAAAATCTGCAATTATCTGATAAACAGAAAGAAAACCTGCAAGCTCTTTCGCAGGAGAATGCTTTTACTATCGTTACGGGACATCAGCTGAACCTATTTACAGGGCCTGCGTTTTTTGTTTATAAAATTTTGCAGACGATAAAAACGACAGATTTTCTGAACCAAAATATTCAAGGGAAAAAATTCGTTCCTATATTTTGGATGGCTACGGAAGACCACGATTTTGAGGAAATAAATCATTTTAAAACTCAAAACCACATTTATAGCATCGATGGGAAATCAGGAGGAGCGGTCGGCAGAATAAAGGTTGAGAGAAACAATTTCATAGAAGAATTTGAAAAAGAATTTAAATATAATGATTTTGGTAAGGAGCTGATATACTGGATGAAAGAAGCCTATGCAGAGGGAAAAACTTTAGCAGAAGCTACCAAAACGCTGGTGAATAAACTCTTTGCTGACCGAGGGCTGCTGATGATAGATGGAGATGACCGAGAGCTGAAAGAGCAGATGAAGGAGATTTTTGCTGATGAATTGAAAAATAATTCACTGAAAAAAGAAACGCACCAATCCGTAGAAAATCTTACGAAAAAATATGGAAAAGTGCAGGTGAATCCAAGGGAAATCAATTTGTTTTATCTTACGGAAACTCGCGATAGAATAGAATTTGACGGAGAAAAATACCATGTGGTGGATAGGGATATTTCTTTCACAGAAGCGGAAATATTAGCGGAACTGGAAAGTTATCCAGAAAAATTTAGCCCAAATGCGGTGATGCGCCCTGTTTATCAGGAGAAAATACTTCCTAATATAGCCTATATAGGTGGAAATGCAGAGGTGATGTATTGGCTGGAATTGAAAGAATATTTCCGACATGTGGAAGTTCCTTTTCCGATTTTAATTCCGAGAAATTCAATGCTTTTCTTGACTGAAAAAACAGCAAATAAAATCCAGAAAATGGGACTTGGAATAGAGGAGTTTTTCATGGATTATGCTGAGATTATTAAGGAAAAATTACTTTTTGAATCGGAACTTTTGGAGCTTCTGACAGAAAAAGAAGAAGAACTGAAAAAATCTTTTGGGCTGCTGAAAGAAAAATCTGCGCTTACAGATAAGACTTTTAGGAATTTGGTAGAAGCGGAGGAAACTCGTCAGCTGAAATCTTATAACCGAATGAAAAAGAGACTTTTGCGAGCAGAAAAAATAAAACAATACGAGAAATATATGCAGCTGAGACAGTTATATTTAGATGTTCATCCTAATGCTGTGTGGCAGGAGAGAGTGCTGAATTTCAGTGTGTTTTATGCACAGAAAGGGAAAGGATGGATAGAGGAATGCTATCAAAAAATGGATGTGGAAAACTCGGTGCTAATTATTTCGTGCATTTAATTATAAAGATGTATTTTTGTGGTCTAATTGTTATATAACAACAATACTTAAAATCAGATGAAAAAAATATTTTTAACCATACTAGGAACAGCATTTGCGGTATTATCTGGGCAACAGAAGAAGCATACTGTGGTGGCTAAAGAAAATCCCACTACTATTGCTAAAAAATATGGTGTCAGCGTAGATGAACTTATCAAGCAAAATCCTAAAATAAAGGATGGGAAAATAGATATAGGAGATGTTTTGATTATTCCTAATAAACAAAAAAACTCTCAAAAAACAGAAGAGAAAAAGGAAGAAAAAAAGCCTGCTGAAAAGAAATCTAATCAAAAATTGGGTAAGATTTATCTTCAGCCGAAACAAACTATCTATGGTATAACCAGACAATACAAAATCTCAGAAGAAGAACTGAGAAAGTTGAATCCTAATTTGGAAAGCCATATGAAAGTAGGCGAAGCACTTGTGCTGCCAGAAGACAAAATCAGAAAATATGGAGACAAAGCCGCTCAGCAGGAGGTGGTGGATACGCCTAAAAAGGATAGAGAGGAGGAGAAAAAAACTCAAAAATTGGCTTCAGAAGATGGAGCATATGTAGTTCAGCCGAAGGATACATATTACGGAATTACAAGGAAGTTTAATATTTCACAGAGTGAGCTGTTTGCATTAAACTCAGGATTGGAACAGAGAGGGCTTAGGTCTGGGGATGTTATCATAGTGAAAAATACAGCATCTTCTAAAAATGTAGCAACGACAACGAAAGAAACTTCTGAAAAAAATACAAAACCTAAAGAGGAGAAAAACACGCCTCCAAAAGAGGTGAAAACCAAAACTTATTCCGTGGAGGAATATGTAACTCACGAGGTTAAAAAAGGCGAAAGTGCATTTGGGATTGTGAATAAATATAACATCACATATGACCAGCTTGCCGAAATGAATGGAGGGCTTCCTAATGGGATAAAACAAGGAATGGTGCTGAATATCAAGAAGGTCAATAGACAATATGTAAAAGCTGATGATGATGTATTTAGTATTGCTTTGATTTTGCCTTTTGGGTTTGATACTAATGACACTAAATATAGAACACTTTCTGCGGATTTCCTAATCGGTGCTAAACTTGCTGCACAAAGAGGAATGCGAGATGGTAAAAAAGTAAGTATCAATGTGATAGATGCTGAAAATGAGAATTCCTTTAAGAACAATTTGGTGCAGATTAACAAGACCAATACAGATTTGATTATAGGGCCATTCTTTAAATCAAATGTAATAGAAGTTCTTGAATATGTGAAGAATGAAAAAATTCCTGTGGTGGCTCCATTTGCCCATACAGAGGAGATGTATAAATATAATAATTTGGTGATTGTAGAGCCAGGGAATAGAGTTTATGCAGAGAGAATCGTTCGTGAGGTCAAAAATGCTCATTCAAAAGAAAAAGTATTTATTGTAGGTGAAGAAAATAATCCAGAAGTTATTTTCCTTAAAGAGCAGTTAGCAAAAGAACTATCTAAAACTGAAATTTCGGTGGTTAGTTCTCCATCTGGAATAGAACTGGAGCAGAATATGGTAACAGGACAAAGCCTGCCAGCGGTAGTTATTTTAGCAAATGATAATAATGCTGTGGGAGTAGGATTTGCGAAGAAAATAATAGAACTAGTCAAACAAACAGAAGGAATCAAGGCGTTTAGTATGTATTATCACCCTGATTTTGAGAAGAATGTAGATCCTTTAAGTAAAGCAAATTTGGTTTATTTGATGGATAGAAAAATAAATACAGACGGAGATTTTGAGAAGGAGGTTTTGGCTGAGTTTAAAAAAGAATATTGTAGAACACCATCCAAATATACCATTATAGGTTTTGATGTGGTTAGTGATATGTTGGCAAGGGAATCAAAAGGCGAAGTCCTAAGAAATATGAGTAAAGTTCAGACTCAGTTGGCAACGAAGTTTGAATATATCCGAAACAAAAAAAATGGAGCTTTTGTGAATACTGGATTTAGAGTAGTGAGATTGGTTCCTTAGTTTTTAAATAATAAAATAGATTTAGATTTTTCAAAAATATGAAAGCATTAGTGTTTCCTGGACAAGGATCTCAGTTTGTGGGGATGGGTAAGGATCTTTATGATTACCGTAAGGAGATTAGAGATTTGATGAATTCTGCTAATGATATATTGGGATTTGATATTTTGTCAGTGATGTTTGATGGGACAGAAGAGGATTTAAAGAAAACCAAAATAACTCAGCCAGCTATATTTATTCATTCTGTAGCTATTGTAAAGGCAATCGATACAATAGGTGCGGGAATGGTGGCAGGACACTCTTTGGGTGAGTTCTCTGCTTTGGTAGCGAATGGAGTTTTATCGTTTAAAGATGGGCTGGAGCTGGTTTATCAAAGAGCTTTGGCTATGCAGGAGGCTTGTGATATCAATCCTTCCTCTATGGCGGCGGTGCTTGGGCTAGATGATGATAAAGTAGAAAAAATTTGTACAGAGATAGATGGACTGGTAGTTCCTGCAAACTATAACTGCCCTGGGCAATTGGTAATTTCTGGTGAAACACCAGCAGTGGAAAAGGCGTGCGAAGCCCTAAAAGCAGCTGGTGCGAAAAGAGCCCTTTTATTACCTGTGAATGGAGCTTTTCACTCTCCTTTGATGCAGCCAGCGCAAGAAAAATTAGCACAAGCAATAGAAGGAGTTAAGTTTAATAACCCTATTCTTCCGATTTATCAGAATGTAACAACGACTCCTGTGACAGACCCAGAGGAAATAAAAAAGAATCTGATAGCACAGTTGACAGGTCCTGTAAAATGGACACAAACGATACAAAATATGGTAAAAGATGGCGCTGACCATTTTGTGGAAGTGGGACCAGGGAAAACATTACAAGGATTGATAAAGAAAATATCGCCTAGTATTATGGTTTCATCAGGGATATAACGGATTTTGTAATCTGTAAAAAATATTGCTATTCTTGGATATTCCGAGGATAGCAATTTGTTTATAAATATTATTTACCTTTGTTTTATGGAAAGTTTTTTTTCACACGGCAAACTACTTCTCACTTCAGAATATTTCGTGCTGGATGGAGCAACAGCATTGGCTGTTCCTACCAAATCAGGACAAAATCTCTGTGTAGAAGAAAAAAATGATGGCAAGGCTCTTGTTTTTTGGGAGGCTTATCATAGCGGGCAGCTTTGGATGAGTGCAGAAATTGATTATCTCAATTGGAGAATTATAAAAACTAATCTTCCCGAAAATGCTGAATTCATTATGAATGTTCTTAGAAATATTCAAAGCCTTTCATCATCTCATTTACAAGATAAAAAATCATATTTTATCAAGACCAATCTGGAATTTCCTGCTAATTTTGGCTGGGGGAGCAGTTCTACGCTGATGGCAAATCTTGCCAAATGGGCAGAAATAGATGCTTTTGAGTTGAATGAAATGTCTCTTGGTGGAAGCGGTTATGATATAGCAGTAGCAATGGAGGGAACGCCTGTTTTGTATCAGTTAAATTGGAAAAATAGAGAGATAAAACAAGTGGATTTTAACCCAGAATTTAAGGAAGAATTGATATTTGTCCATCTCAACCAAAAACAAGACAGCCGCGAAGGCATAAAGCTCTATAAATCCAAGCCAAAATCAAAGGAAATAGTCAGTGAGTTTTCGGATTTGACAGAAAAAATTTTGAATTGTAAAAATATTGATGAATTTTCTAATTTAATGGAAATTCACGAAAAAAAAGTTTCAGAATTTTTGGGACTTACTAAAGTCAAACAGCAGTATTTCCCTGACTGCCCTGTTTTTGTGAAAAGCCTCGGGGCGTGGGGAGGAGATTTTGTGATGACTAGGAAATTCCAAGGTTATGAAAACTTTTTTCATGGACACGGATTTCATACCTTTTTTGACTGGAATGAAATAATTAAGTAAAACTGAGCTAAATCATAGGAAATACCTAAAAATATTAATACATTTGCGTATAGTTAATTTATATAAAATATTTAACATGGAACAGATTAAAAACTATTTAGAAAAACATGGCATTAAGGGAGTGAAGGAGATTGTATACAATCCTACCTATGAACAACTTTTCCAAGATGAAATGTCGCCAGAAAACGAAGGTTTTGAGAAAGGGATTTTAACAAGTTCAGGGGCTGTTGCTGTGAAGACAGGTGTTTTCACAGGGCGTTCGCCAAAGGATAGATATATCGTAAAAGACCAAACTACGGAGAATACGATTTGGTGGGATGGCAAAATAAACTTGCCTACGACGCCTGAGATTTTTGGTGGTTTAAAGAAAATAGTAACTGATTCCTTTGAAAATAAAAAAATCTATGTGGTGGATACTTTCTGCGGAACCAATCCAGACACGAGACTGAAAGTGAGATTCGTGATGGAGGTGGCTTGGCAGGCGCATTTCGTTACCAATATGTTTATCCGCCCATCTCACTATGACCTAGAACATTACGGAGAGCCAGATTTCTTGGTAATTAATGGTTCTAAGGTAACTAACCCGAACTGGAAAGAACAAGGGCTTAATTCAGAGAACTTTGTGATGTTTAACCTTTCAGAAAAAACCCAGATTATCGGAGGAACTTGGTATGGAGGTGAGATGAAAAAGGGAATGTTCTCCATGATGAACTACTACCTTCCACTGAAAGGAATGGCGTCTATGCACTGTTCTGCTAATGTCGGCGAAAAAGGTGATGTAGCGGTGTTCTTCGGGCTTTCTGGAACAGGGAAAACTACGCTTTCTGCTGACCCTAAAAGATACCTTATCGGAGATGATGAGCACGGCTGGGATAACAATGGCGTGTTCAACTACGAGGGAGGCTGCTATGCGAAAGTAATAGACCTTTCCGCAGAAAAAGAACCAGATATTTTTGGAGCGATAAAAAGAGATGCGCTTCTTGAAAATGTAGTAGTAAAGGACAATGGCGAGGTGGACTATAGCGATGGTTCTATCACGGAAAATACCAGAGTTTCTTACCCTATCTATCACATTAGTAAAATAGTTTTGCCATCAAAAGCACGACACGCGAAGAAAGTGATTTATCTTTCTGCGGATGCATTTGGGGTACTTCCTCCAGTTTCTATCCTTACAGACGAGCAGGCACAATACCACTTCCTATGTGGATACACTTCTAAAATGGCAGGAACGGAGAGAGGCGTTACAGAGCCGTTGCCATCTTTCTCACCAGCGTTCGGAGAGGCATTTTTAGCGCTTCACCCTACGATGTATTCTAAAACTTTAGTTTCTAAAATGAAAGAACATGGAGCAAAAGCTTATTTAGTAAATACAGGCTGGAATGGAACAGGGAAAAGAATTTCGCTGAAAGATACCAGAGCTATCATAGATGCTATTTTAGATGGTTCTATCGATAAAGCGGAAACGAATAAAATCCCAATTTTAGGACTTACTTTCCCAACAGCATTGCCGAATGTTCCTTCTGAAATTCTTGACCCAAGAGACACTTACGCTGATGCTTCTCAGTGGGAAGCTAAGGCTAAAGATTTAGCAGGAAAGTATATCAAATACTTTGAACAATATACAGATACAGAAGAAGGAAAAGCATTAGTAAATGCAGGTCCGAAATTATAATAACAAAATAAACCTTCTCAAATTTGGGAAGGTTTGTTTTATTTATAACTTAAATATTTATTGGATATGAAAAAGAGAAGTATATTTTCAGTGGTGGGAATGTTTTTGGGGATGGGCTTTTCCGTTGTAGATGGAGTGGTTTCCTATACAGATACAGCTTCATTAGAAGAACCACTCAGTGGAATGATAGGCAATATTCTATCATCTGAAATATTCATTAAACACTTCTTAATTTATTCACTTATGGGACTTGTGGTTGGTTTTGTTTTTGGGCTTTTTATGGAAAAAATATTTAAGTAAAAAATTCCTAACTTTTCGTTTTACTGTCCATCACTATCGTTACAGGACCGTCATTGAGGAGGGAGACTTTCATGTCTGCGCCGAAAATTCCGCTCTCAGTTTTTAAACCTGATTTCTTGATGAGGTCTTTGAAGTACTCAAACAGAGGAACAGCTTTTTCTGGTCTTGCGGCTTTTATAAAAGAAGGGCGATTTCCTTTTTTGTAATCGGCAAGCAGCGTAAACTGGCTTACACACAGTATTTCTCCATTTATATCTTTTACAGAGAGATTCATTTTCCCTTCCTCATCGCTGAAAATCCTCAAATCAATGATTTTCTTTGCGAGCCAGTCAGCATCTTCTTGGTTATCTTCTTCTTCCACGCCTACAAGGAGCAAAAGCCCTTTGGAGATTTCGCCTGTGATTTCGTTATTTACCTTTATGGAAGCTTCTGATACTCTTTGAATTACGATTTTCATAAGTTTAATAATAGATTGAAATGATACCCGTAGCAGCGTTATAACTATATTCATAAAATTTAGGAGGCAGTCCAGAGCCTTTTATAGGTGTTCCATCTTGTAAAATCCATTCGGCGCCGTCTTTTGGGCAGACGATTTTGATATTGTTCTGAACTTCCAGTCTAGTATTCGCATCAGGGCAGAAGTGTGGCGCATTTCGGTCATACACCTTGAAGCCGGTTCCTGTTTTTACTAAAATCAGTCCGCGCGTACCGCTCTGCTGTTCATTGATGTAAATCCAGCCTTTCGTATTCAAATCATTGGCATAAGCAGGAAGGTTAAGATTCAG
Organism: uncultured Flavobacteriaceae bacterium; assembly: GCA_963520725.1. Classification (GTDB taxonomy): domain Bacteria; phylum Bacteroidota; class Bacteroidia; order Flavobacteriales; family Weeksellaceae; genus JABCPE02. The sequence continues at coordinate 22,217 of CAUQSG010000006.1, forward strand.
CTGAACATTGATAATCTGACTGGGAAAGCAGCTCACGGTCTCGGCTCTACTTTCACAAGAAATAACAAGGGATAACAAACTGAAAACTAATAAAATAAAAAAGGCTTTTAATACGCTAAATATTTTCATAATAAGAAAAAATTTTTTATCTTTGTCCAAGTAAAGTTAGTTAAAATTTAAAAGTATCCGGCAAAGGTCGGATATTTTATTATTTATTTAACACAAATAAAAGAAAAAAATCATGAATTATGTTACAAAAGAGGGCTTAGCAAAAATGAAGGCCGAGCTAGAGCAGTTGGAATCAATAGAGAGACCAAAAATCACTCAACAGATTGCAGAAGCAAGAGACAAAGGAGACCTTTCTGAAAATGCTGAGTATGATGCAGCAAAGGAAGCGCAAGGACTTTTGGAGCTGAAAATATCCAAATTACAGGATATAATAGCAAATTCTAAAATCATAGAAGAAAACCAGATAGACACTTCTAAAGTATCTATCCTTACTACTGTAAGGCTAAAAAATAACACGACTAAAGCCGAGCAAAAATTCACATTAGTTCCTGATAATGAGAGTGATCTGAAGGCTAATAAAATATCTGTAAATACTCCTATTGCCAAAGGGCTTTTAGGAAAGGCTGTTGGCGAAGTAGCAGAAATAGTGCTTCCAAACGGAAATAAACTTTCGTTTGAAGTTTTAGAAATTACGATTTAGTCTTTTGGCTGAATTAAATAAATAGTAAAACCTTAATAATCAATAAAATGGCTTCAATTTTCACAAAAATAATCAATGGCGAAATTCCGTGCTACAAGATAGCAGAGGACGAGCATCATTTGGCATTTTTAGATATTATGCCAATAGCCAAAGGGCATACATTGGTAATTCCTAAAAGAGAAGTGGATTTTATTTTTGATATGGAAGCAGAGGAGCATAAAAGGCTCTGGGCATTTGCACAAGAAGTAGCTAAAAAAGTAAAGGCAGCTATTCCATGTGTGAAAGTGGGCGTAGCCGTAGTAGGGTTGGAAGTTCCGCACACACATATCCACCTCGTTCCTATCAATGAAATCAAAGATTTGAATTTTACTAATGAAAAACTGAAATTCACAGAAGAGGAATTCAGAGAAATTCAAAAAGCGATAACAGGGCAATAATCACTAAAATTACAAACTTCAATAAATTCTTATTGGAGTTTATTTATTCATAAAAACAAAAAAGAATTAGATGAATCCTAACCAATGTTCCTTTTGTGGAAGAAATAAGAATGAGGTATCTGTTTTGGTCTCTGGTCAGAATGGGTTTATTTGCAACTACTGTATAGAGCAGGCTCATACCATAGTGAAAGAGACTGACGAGCAAGAAAATAAAAATCATTCATCTGTAAAAACTTCGGCTCAGCTAAAGAAACCGAGAGAAATCAAGGAATTTTTGGATGAATATGTAATAGGGCAGGACCAAGCGAAAAAACAGCTTTCAATAGCGGTTTATAATCATTACAAAAGACTTGCTCACAATGCAGATGAAAATAAATCTGTAGAGATAGAGAAATCTAACATCATCATGGTGGGAGAGACAGGAACAGGAAAAACGCTCTTGGCTAAAACTATCGCCAGACAGCTGGAAGTTCCGTTCTGTATCGTAGATGCTACGGTTCTTACAGAGGCGGGCTATGTAGGGGAGGATGTGGAAAGTATTCTGTCCAGACTGCTGATGGTGTCTGACTATGATGTAGAAAAAGCCGAAAGAGGCATCGTTTTTATAGATGAAATAGATAAAATCGCTAGAAAATCGGACAACCCGAGTTTAACTCGTGATGTATCTGGGGAAGGCGTTCAGCAGGGACTTTTGAAGCTATTGGAGGGAAGCATCGTAAATGTACCGCCACAAGGAGGGAGAAAGCACCCAGACCAAAAATACATTCAGGTAAATACGCAGAACATCCTATTCATCGCAGGAGGGGCGTTTGATGGTATCAAAGAAATCATCGAACGAAGAATGAACAAGCAGGCGATAGGTTTCAGTTCGGAGAAGACGAATAAGGTGGAAGATGATTCCTATATTTTAGACAAATTGGATGCTACGGATTTGAGGAATTTTGGTCTTATCCCAGAACTTTTAGGGCGTTTTCCTATTGTGACTCATTTGGATAAACTAGATGAAGCGACCATGCTCAGAATCCTAAGTGAGCCTAAAAACTCTATTATCAACCAGTTTATAGAACTATTCAGACTAGATGGCGTGGAGCTGAGTTTCACCGAAGGCGCTTTACAAAAAATAGTAAAAGAAACGATGGAAAAAGGTCTAGGAGCGAGAGGATTGAGAGGAACGACCGAAAAAGTTTTGGAAAAATACATGTATGACATAGACCAGCTCGGAGGTTCATTGGTCATAGATGAAAGCAAAATAGAATTTTAATATTCAATATTTAAAAACAAAAAGCAGGATTTATTTCCTGCTTTTGTTTATTATCAAATCTTACTAAGTAAGTTTCTGAAATTCACTTTATTGTCTATAATTTGTCTCAGTTCAGAAACCGCTACACGCTCCTGCTCCATAGTATCGCGGTGTCTTATCGTTACCGTGTGGTCAGTCAGGGTGTCATGGTCTATGGTAATACAGAAAGGCGTTCCTATGGCGTCTTGTCTTCTGTATCGCTTACCGATGCTGTCTTTGTCTTCATAAATAAGATTGAAATCATATTTCAAATCATTGAAGATTTTTTCTGCATATTCTCCCATTCCATCTTTTTTCATCAGTGGTAAAATAGCAGCCTTTACAGGAGCAAGGGCAGGTGGCAGAGACAATACCGTTCTCTCTGAACCATCTTCTAAAACTTCATCTTTCAAGCAGTGGGAGAATAGAGCCAAGAACAATCGGTCTAATCCTACCGAAGTTTCTACCACATACGGAACATAGCTTTCGTTTCTTTCTGGGTCAAAATATTGTAGTTTTTTCCCTGAATATCTTTCGTGAGCAGAAAGGTCAAAATCCGTTCTGGAGTGAATTCCTTCCAATTCTTTAAATCCAAATGGGAATCTGAACTCTATATCCGCCGCTGCATTGGCATAGTGAGCTAGTTTTTCGTGGTCGTGGAATTTGTAGTTTTCTTCGCCAAGACCAAGGGCAAGGTGCCAGTTTAGTCTCTTTTGTTTCCATTCTTCATAGAATTTTAGTTCCGTTCCTGGCGGCACGAAAAACTGCATTTCCATTTGTTCAAATTCTCTCATTCTGAAAATAAACTGTCTCGCAACAATCTCATTTCTAAACGCCTTACCAATCTGTGCAATCCCGAAAGGAAGTTTGTGGCGTGATGTTTTCTGAACATTCAGATAATTCACGAAAATCCCTTGCGCCGTTTCTGGACGAAGGTAAAGATCCATCGCGTTCTCGGCAGCAGCACCTAATTTAGTCCCGAACATCAAGTTAAACTGTCTTACTTCTGTCCAGTTTTTAGAACCAGTGTCTGGGTCGGCTATTTCCAGCTCTTCTATCAGGGCTTTTACATCAGCTAGGTCGTTATTATCTAGCGATTTAGCCATTCGGGAAAGAATGTTTTTTTGTTTTTCGCGGTATTCTAATACTTTTGGATTAGTGGAAACGAATTGCGCCTCATCAAAAGCCTCTCCGAAGCGTTTTTTAGCTTTTTCTATTTCTTTTTGGGCTTTGTCTTCCAGTTTTGCGCAGTAGTCTTCTATCAAGACATCGGCGCGGAAACGCTTTTTGCTGTCTTTGTTGTCTATCAGTGGGTCGTTGAAGGCATCCACATGCCCGCTCGCTTTCCAAATGGTAGGGTGCATAAAAATGGCGCTATCCAGCCCTACAATGTTTTCATTGAGCTGAATCATCGCTTTCCACCAATATTGTTTGATATTGTTTTTTAGTTCTATACCATTTTGTCCGTAGTCGTATATTGCAGAAAGTCCGTCATAAATCTCACTGGAAGGGAAAATAAATCCATATTCCTTAGCGTGAGAAATCACTTTCTTAAAAACATCTTCTTGCTTTGCCATCGTTAAAAAATTTATGCAAAAATAAGGATTTTAGTTTAATATTCTATACAAAAAAACACCCTCTGAATGGAGAGTGTTTTTTATTTTGATTGTTTTTTATTCTAACTTTTGTAGGAAATTTTGTAATTGGGTTGTATAAGTAGTATTATTAGGTCCTATTCCTTCAGGCTGACCATTTTGATCAAATTTAATTTCAGTGAAATTAACAGCATCTCTTTTACCTACCAATAGAGTAATTACCCAAGTACCATCTACTAGGTTTCCAATAGCAGTACTACCTGAAGTAAACTCATAAGAACCTATATTAGGATAATCTGCATATATACCCCAATTTGATCCATTTTTTGTTAATAGTACTGTAGCAGGAGCTGTTGTAACACCATATTTATTACCACCATGGGCTACACTAGGAGTGTTGCTGCCTCCTCTCAGCATTACTATACCACCACTAGCAGGTGCTGGCATTTTGAAAGAGTAGCTCATAATAGCTACGGCATATTTATTATAATCAATACCTGTATCAAATTTTCTAATATAGTCACCATTTACCTTATCAATAGTAAGGGTAAGGATACTCATATTGTGGATAGGAAGCCCTTTGTATACATCACCTACTTTATCTACTACAAGAGGTCTGTAATCTGTGTAATTGGTAGTAGTTGCTGTATTTCCACCTAAGTCAGCATCCATATCAGAATCCACATTCTTGCTATATATAGGTGCATCTACCAGCCTAAGAAGAGGTTTTCCATCATTGGCAGTAGAGTTTTTTATAGTCAAAGTTCTTGTAGGGATAGTGGTATTGATTCCTACTTTTTGTCCTGTTTTGCCAGCGGCATTGGTTTCATTGATAGTTTGGGCATTTATAGATACTCCTCCCAATAATAAACCTAATAGTAAAATTCTATTTGTCATAAGTGTAAATTTAAGGTGGCAAAGATACAATAAAAAATTAAAATGAAAAAATGAATATATAAATTGTATCAATTGTTGCCATTGACAAAATTTAGAAAGCATTATTTCTGCATTCTTTTCATCATTTTCTCTACGAAGAGATAGGCAGCAGGGCAGATGATGGTGTTTTTAATCGTGAGATGATTGATTTGGTAGATTTTCTTGCGGTCGGTATGTGGATATTCGCGGCAGGCTTTTGGGCGGATATCGTAGATAAGGCAGGTGTTATCCTCTGCGAGAAAAGGGCAGGGCAGGCATTGCAGAACCTTGTCATTGTCCTCATCTACGCGGAGATATTTCTTCTCAAAATCAGCAGGAGAAAGGCGTAAATGTTTAGAAATCCGCTCTATATCTTTTTCTGTAAAGAGCGGGCCTGTGGTTTTACAGCAGTTGGCACAGCTGAGACAATCTATCTCACTGAAAACTTCTTCATGGGTGTCCAAAGTGATGTAGTCCAAGTTCTTAGGCGGTTTCTTTTTCAAGCTGTCTAAGAATTTTTTGTGCTCTTTTTGTTTGGCTAGTGCCTGTTTTTTATAAAAATCTAAATCCAATTTCTGCTCATTATTTCCGCAAAAATACATAAAAAAATCTACGAGAAAATTTCCCGTAGATTTTTATATTTATCATGAAAAAACTATTTCACGATTGTCATTTCATCGATGAGGTGTTTAGCACCAGCGTATTTGTCAATTACCCAAAGCACAAAACGAGCATCCACATTGATGGTTCTTTGTAGAGCTGGTTCGAAAACGATATCTCCACTCAGCGCCTCGCTGTTTCCATCGAAAGCAAGACCGATAAGGTGTCCTTCAGCATTGATGATAGGCGAACCAGAGTTTCCTCCTGTGATGTCATTATTAGAAAGGAAGTTCACTGGAAGGTATCCTTTTTTGTCTTTGTATTGTCCGTAGTCTTTCTTTTTATAAAGATCAAGAAGTCTTTGCGGAAGGTCAAATTCCTCGTCACCTTTTTTGTATTTAGCTACCATTCCTGTAAGGTTTGTGTAGTAGTTGTCTTTCACGCCGTGGTATTTTCTGTCTTTTCTGAAAGGTAGTTTGTCCACAGAACCATAGGTAAGTCTCATTGTAGAGTTAGCGTCAGGGTAGAATTTCTTGTTAGGGTGAGATTTTCTAAGTCCATCCAAGAAAAGTCTAGTGTTTTCTGCAAATTTCTCTTCATCTTGGTTGTGTTTATTTGCATTCATCTGAGCTTCAGCTACTAAAATAGAAGAGAACTGATATAATGGGTCTTCCTCTAATTTTTGTTTTTTAGGATTGTTGATAAAGTTCAAAACATTTTCCTTAGAAGCAAAAATACCATTAAGAGGAATTTCATTTAGATTACTAAATCTGATGACAGGCAGCTGGTGTTTCGCATCTACTTTGTTTTTGTAAAGAGTAAGCAGTGTCACGAAAAGGTCAGCTTCTACCTTTGGATGTAGGTCTTCGTAGATGCTTTCCACTTCTTTGATTAGTTTTGCTTTCATAGCAGCCTGTCCGTTCGCATCTTGGTCAGCATAAACAGCCAATTTGTTTCCTAATACATACGGCATATTTATGTAAGCAGCTCTTCTGCTCATCAGTCTTAGATAGTTCAGCTCTACATTTCTTTCGTTAGTTTTTGCGTAGTATTCTTCTATTTCTTTCAGAACATTACCATAAGTTGCTTTGTTTTCTGGCTTATCAGCCCACGCTTGGAATACTTTTTCCAAATCTTGTTTCGCGTTGATAGTTTTATTTTTCAAAACCGCTTCTATCGTTCCAGCTCTGTTTTTCCAGTAGTTAGCTGTGCTGGAATAAGAACTTGCATAGTCCAAACGGATGGCTTGGTCTTTGTCCATGTATTTTTTCATCACATCCATAGTTGCTTTAGAAGCATCTACCCAAGCTGGATAATCTTTGGTAATCAGTTGGTTGATTCCATAAGAAGTCAAATATCTGTTCGTTCTCCCTGGGTATCCCATAATCATCGTGAAATCATTAGGTTTGATACCTTTTAGAGAAACAGGAAGGTGGTGTTTAGGTTTTAGAGGAACATTGTTTGGAGAATATTCCGCTGGGTTTCCATTCGCATCAGCATACACTCTGAAAACTGCAAAGTCTCCTGTGTGTCTTGGCCATTCCCAGTTGTCTGTATCACCACCGAATTTCCCGATAGAGTTAGTAGGCGTTCCTACTAATCTGATGTCTTTATAGTCTTGATAAACAAAATAATAGAACTCGTTTCCATTGAAGAACGAACGAACAACTACAGAGTATTTCCCGTTTTCGCTATTTTCTTTTTCAATCGCTTTAAATTCCTGATTGATAATATCTTGTCTCTGGCTGGCAGACATTTGGTTGTTTAGCTTAGAATTTATTCTTTCCGTAGCATCTCCCATTCTTACTAAGAATCTTACATACAGGTCTTTAGCGTGAAGTTCTTCTTTTTTATTCATCGCCCAGAAACCATTGGTCAAGTGGTCTTTCTGTGGAGTAGAAAGCGCAGCGATAGAGCCGTATCCGCAGTGGTGGTTGGTAAAGATAAGTCCTTCTTTGGACACGATTTCCCCAGTACAAAAACCACCAAAACTTACGATGGCATCTTTCAGGCTGGAATGGTTTACCGAATAGATTTCCTCTGGAGTCAGTTTCAGCCCCTGTTTCTGCATATCTACGCCGTTTAGTCGTTTGATAAGCATCATAAGCCACATTCCTTCATCAGCTTTTGCTGGAATAAAACTCAGAATGAAGGCAGCTAATAAAAATAGTCGTTTCATTTTTAGAATAAAATTAAATTAATGGGCTAAATTTAAGAATTTAAAATGATTTAAAGCGATTATTTTTTCTTTTTTACAAATAAAAAACATCAAATCCTAACCCAAAGAGTAGGAATTAAATCTTACCTTTGTAGTATAAATTGTAAATATTAAAATATGGAAAACTTACATGACAAACGCCAAGTCTATGAGCAGTTTGAGCTTCACGACCATGAAGTAAAGGAAAATCCTATGGAACATTTCAAGGAGTGGTTCGCAGATGCGGACAAGCACCCTGATATTTTTGAGGCTAATGCTATGATTCTCTCTACGATAGATGATGACGGCTGCCCTAGAACCAGAGCAATGCTTCTGAAAAGTTATAGCAAAGAAGGTTTTGTGTTTTATACCAATTATAATAGTAAAAAAGGGAAATCTATTGACAAAAATAAGGTGGCTTGTCTCTATTTCTTCTGGCCGGCTCTGGAGCGTCAGGTAATGATAAAAGCAAGACTAGAAAAAGTTCCGCCTGAAATGTCGGATGAATATTTCGCATCGAGACCTAGAGGGAGCAGATTAGGAGCGTGGGCTTCTGAACAAGGCGAAGAAATCCCTAGCAAAGCTTATTTAGCCCAAAAATTGCAAGATTTAGAAAAAGAATTCGAAGGGAAAGAAGTGACACGACCTCCACACTGGGGAGGGTATCTTGCCAAGCCGTATGAAATAGAATTTTGGCAGGGAAGACCTAACCGTCTGCATGACAGAATAGTATATCAGTTCCAAGATGGTAAATGGAAAACATCAAGATTAGCTCCTTAAAAAGGGGCTTTTTTTAGTTAAGAAAAACATCCATCAGCCCTTCTGGAAGTTCCATTTTGATGAATTTTTCATCTCTGTTCACTTCTAAAATCCATTCTTTTACAATAGGAATGATGATTTCTTTCTGAGCCAAGTCTAAAATGAAATAATGCTGAGCGGTCTGGTCATTTACAGAAACGATGTTTCCACAGGTTTTTCCATCTTTTTCTAAAACTTCAAAACCAATAACTTCGTGATAATAAAACTGATTTCCGCTCAATTTTGGAAGTGTAGAAAGCGGAAGAAATACATTCTTGCCAATAAGCTGTTCTACTAGTGCTTCAGAGGAGTTTTTGAAAAGAATATTGAGAGAATCTTGTTTACTCCAAATGATTTTCTCAATAAAAAACGGAACCAATAGTCCGTTGATTTCAACGAATATTGATTCCAATTTTTTATAAATTTCGGGTTGGTCTGTATCTAATTTTAAAATAAGATTTCCCGAAAGACCGTGCTTACGAGTAATTTTGCCTAAAAAATAGCAATCTTCTTTCTGCATCGGTTAGTTTTTTTAAGCTTCAGTTTCTTCAGTAGATGCATCTCCTTCTGCTTCTACAGCAGGAGCTTCTTCTACTGGTGCTTCAGCAGCCTCAGCGGCAGCTTTTGCTTCTTCTTCAGCTTGTTTTTTAGCGTTGATTCTTGCTTCATTAGCTTTGTTTTCAGCTTCTAAAGCAGCTTTTTTAGCATCATCTTTAGATTTAACTAAACCATCTTTTTTACCTTGGATTTTAGCTTCTTTTTCAGCTAACCAAGTGTTAAATCTTTTTTCAGCTTCAGCTTCACTGAAAGCTCCTTTAGCAACTCCTCCTTGAAGGTGTTTTTTGTAAAGAGCACCTTTGTAAGAAAGGATAGCTCTAGCAGTGTCTGTAGGCTGAGCACCATTGTTCAACCATTTTACAGCAGCATCCACATCTAGTTCGATAGTTGCTGGATTGGTGATAGGATTGTAAGTTCCAAGTTTTGTGATGAATCTACCATCTCTTCTTGCTCTAGAATCTGCTACCACGATGTGAAAGAAAGGTTTTCCTTTTTTTCCGTGTCTTTGTAATCTAATTTTTACTGACATAATTAAAATTGATTTAGTGGGAACTCGTCCCTGTTAATATTTTTTAAGTCCGCAAATGTAACAAATAAAATTGAAAGTATAAACTTTTTTAGCCAAGAAAGTTTATTTATTCTTTTCTTTCAGTTCTTCTTTGTCTTTATCGGAAGGGTTCCAGACTTTTATTTCAGAATTTTTGTCAATTCCAGAAAGCACCTGCACATTGATACCATCACTCGCTCCTAATTTTACAAAAGCCTTTTTAAATGAACCATTAGCCTGTTTTACTTCCACAAAAGGAACATCTTTTCCGTTCACTTTTTCGTATTGGATAAGGGATTCATCCAGAAGAAGAGCGTTTTTCTGCGAACTTAGGATGATTTCTCCATTTGCAGAAAATCCTGCGCGAATGTATTCATTATTAGGGTTAGACACATCACCTTTTATAGGGAATTTTATAGTTCCGCTTTCTTCTGTCCCTTTTGGTGCGATGAGGGTCACTTTCCCAGAGAAAGACTTGTTCTGGAGGGCGCCTATTATTACATTCATATTCATGCCTTCTTTTATTTTTCCTGCCTGGGCTTCATCTATTTTTCCTTCAAAAATGAGTGAATTTAGGTCTGCAATGGAGCAAATGGTAGTTCCCGCATTGAAGGAATTGGCCTCTATCACTTGATTTCCTATTTTCACAGGAACTTCTAGGACGGTGCCGCTTGCTTTGGAACGAATTTGAGTTGTAGCCATGCTTTGCAGTTCAGGAGTAGCGCCAGTTCTGGCAATCTGCAAGTTTTTTTGAGCAGTGGAAAATTGCTGTTGGGCATTTTTCACATTTTGTTCAGCGCTGTAGAGCTGCTGCTGGGAGGTTAGAAACTCTTGTTTGGAGATAACGCCTTGTTTATAAAGGCTTTCCTGCATCGCAAACTGCTGTTTTTGATTGGCAAGATTGGTTCTTGCATTGTTTATTTGGAGCTGGGCATTGCTTACCTGCTGCTGGGCATTGTTCACATCGGCTACACTGGGAACTATTCTCAGCGTGGCGATGAGCTGTCCTGCTGTCACTTTGTCGCCTTCTTTCACGAGAATTTGGTCAACAATCCCAGAAATATTGGGTTTTATTTCTATTTCTTCTTTAGGAACGATTTTTCCAGTCGCCATCACTTTGTCCTCCATGTCTTGCACAGTGGGCTTTCTTGTAAGAAATTCTTTGCTCTCATCAGAATTGGATTTTATCAAATACATTACGGTTGATCCCAGTAGAGCAACAGCAACTAATCCAAGAATGGCATAAATTATCTTTTTCATTATTTTTTATATTTTAAATTCAATTTTATTATTCACTTCTCAATGCATCTATCGGGCGGATGCTTATGGCTCTTTGTGCAGGAATCATGCCTATTATCAGCCCGAGGAAAACCATTATTGCCATTGCTCCGAATACATTTCCGTAATTAACGGTGGGATTGTAAAACGGAATTTCATCTTGGTTTTGAGTGGCAAGGCTTAAAAGCATCAGAACCAGCATTCCCAGAATAAATCCAGCCAAACCAGAGGATAAAGTAATGACCACGCTTTCCAGCAAAATTTGGTTTCTCACCTCGGAGGGTTTTGCTCCCAAAGCTCGGCGGATTCCTATTTCTTTGGTTCTTTCTTTCACGGTGATGAGCAGAATGTTGGATATCGCAATGACCCCAGCGATGATGGTAAGCGTCCCTACGATGATGGTCAGAAGCTGCATGCCGTCAAGGAAACCCGTGAGTTTCTTAAATTCTTTCCCAAGGTTAAAAGCTCCAAAAGCATTGGTGTCCTCGGGCGAAACTCTGTATTTGGTTTTTAGTTCGGATTTTACTTTTTCTTCCACGATGCTCACATCTGCATTGGGTTTAGAAACGATAGCTAAAAAACCGACTTTATCGCCTTCATTAAACATTTGGGTAAAAGTAGAAAGCGGAATGAAAGCCGTTTGGTCACTCTCTATTCCCACTTTTCTTTTCATTCTGAAAACGCCTATCACATTGAAAAACACGCCTTTTATGTTGATGGATTTTCCGATGGGGTTTTCTCCTGCCTCAAAAAGTGTTTTGTAAATCTGCTCACCGATGACCACTACATTTTTATTTTCAGAAACATCGGAATCGTTCAGGTATCTTCCGTATATCAGCTTTTTTTCAGAAATTTTATTTCCAATAGGGTAGTCGCCATTGAGGCTGTAAGTGATGCTTTTCCCTCCTCTCGTCATCAGCACTCCTGCTGTTCCAAAATTTCCCTTTGAGTTTTGTGGAGCGATGTAGTCTATTTCAGGGATTTTCTTTTTTAAATATTCTATATCCGAAAGATGCGGGTCTATGGTTCTGCCCTTTGGGAAGCCATCATAAGGAATCGAGGTTTCCTGCCCCCAGAGGAAAATGGAATTTGTAGCAAAACCTGAAAACAACTTGTTGAAGCCGTTTTCCATTCCCTTGGCCGCTCCTAAAAGTGTGACATATAGGAACATTCCCCAGCCTACGCCAATCATAGTAAGGAAAGTCCTAAGTTTATTATTCCTCAGTGAATAATAAATTTCCTGCCAAGTATCTTTTTTGAAAATAATATTCATTTTGCTTCTTTTTTAATGAATTAACATCAGCCTCTCAGTGCTTCTATTGGTTTTATTTTTGAAGCTCGGTATGCTGGGACAAAGCCTGCCACCGCCCCTGAAATGACCAAACAGACAAATGCTGAAAATATCGCTCCCCAGCCTACATTTGGGTCTAAAATGAAATACTCTCGTAAATTATTGCCAATAAGCCTCAGCGAAAGAACCCCTAAAAGAACTCCAATAATCCCCGATAAGACCGTAATTACAATGCTTTCCTGCAAGATAAGCACCACGATGCTTATGGGTCTTGCTCCTATGGCTTTTCGTATTCCTATTTCCAGAGTTCGCTCTTTCACGATGTAAACCATGATGTTGCTAATGCCGATAATCCCTGCGACAAGCGTCCCGATTCCTATAAAACCTACGATGATGATGATGACGCTCAGGAACATGGTTCCGTTTTTGGTATTTTCAGCATTATTGAAAACCCAAATCGCCTGTTCATCCTCTGGTGAAACTTTTTTTCGCTCCTGAAGTTGGTTTTTTAGTTCCTCTCCGAATTGTATCGCTTCATCAGGAGAGAGTTCCATGTTATAGGTTAGAGAAATTTCGGAAATGGTATCAGAACTTTTTTTGAGTTGCTGCATCGTAGTAATGGGAATACTGATGCTTCGCTCCGCCCAGTCGCCTTGGTTATCAGAAAAAACGCCGATGACTTTGAATATAGTTCCATTGATATCCAGTTCTTTACCGATGGGATTTCCGTTTTTGATGAGGTCGCGATGCACCATTTTACCGATGACTGCTACATTTCTATTTTCTTTGATATCCGCAGGCGAAAGATACCGCCCATCCAAAACCGTTCTGTTTTTGATGTAGACTTCCTCTTCACCAGCTCCATTTATGCCGTAGCTGCCGCTTTCTTTGCCGTATTTCACTGTCCAAAAGGCGGAATATATCGGCGAGGAATATTCTATGTTTTTTTTGTTTTCAGTGGTAACAGCCTCTAAATCATCATTATTAAAACTAATAAGCCTATCCGCCTGAAGTCCAGCATAGGCAAGGGAAGTTCGCCCAGAGGAAATGGAAATCAGGTTTTGAGCGCTTCTGAAACCATCATTAAAGGCGTTTTTTAGACCTGTTCCAATTCCAAAAAGAACAATGAAAATATAAAGTCCCAATGCCACCGTAAAGCCAGAAAGCACTGTCCGAAGCATATTGCTCCGAATAGAACTAAAAATCTCCTGCCAGCGGTCTAAATCAAACATCTTTTTGTTGGTTTTTATTTAAAAATGTGTTTATAAAACAAATTGCTCGATGACTTCATCGCTTTCTATAATGCCGTCTTTTAGGAAGACATTTCTTTTTGTCTGTGCTGCTACATCAGGCTCATGGGTTACGATGATGATGGTTTTTCCTTGGTTGTTGATTTCCTGCAGAAGTTTCATAATGTCGTGAGTGGTTTTGCTATCCAAAGCTCCTGTCGGCTCATCAGCGAGGATGATTCTCGGGTCAGTGATGAGGGCTCTGGCGATGGCTACTCTTTGTTTCTGTCCTCCCGAAAGCTCGTTCGGCAGGCGGTTGGCCCAGTCTGCAAGACCCACTTTTTCTAGATAATCTAAGGCTCTTTGGTTTCGTTCTTTTCTGCTTACATTTTGATAATAGAGCGGAAGAGCCACATTTTCCAAAGCAGTTTTATAGCTGATGAGGTTAAACGATTGAAATACAAACCCTAAAAACTTAGAGCGGTATTCTGCGGCTTTGGCCTCGTTAAGATGCTCTATGGGAATGCCGTCCAGCTCGTAGATTCCGCTGTCTTTTTGATCCAAAATCCCAATGATGTTCAGCAGGGTGGATTTTCCAGAACCTGATGAACCCATGATGGACACGAATTCGCCTTCTGAAATATCCAGATTGATTCCCTTCAAAACATGAAGTTTGGATTTTCCGATATCGTAGGATTTTTGTAAATCTTTAATAAAAACCATATGAATTTATTTAAACAGCAGCAACATTTTTGACAAATTTACTAATTTTGTGATAAATATTCATTAAATAATAAAAATCTTAAACAAAAAATAGTTTTTTACAAGAAAAATTCTGATATTCGCCAAGAAAAAAATGATAAAATAATGGAAGCAACATTTGAGAAACTAATTTCTTATATTAGTAAAAACCCGCGAATTGTAACAAAAATAGTGGCTTTAGTTTTCTTTTTGTATTTTTTGGGATACAAAATAGGAAAAACGATGGCATTGCTTGATAGATAATTAAAAAAGATATGAATAAGAAAGTTTTATACACCATATTGCGTGTTTTAGTAATAGTTTTTGTGCTTGGAGCTGTTGCAGAGTCTTTTGGGCGAAGCATAAGAGGTTAGTCTGAAATATTTTAGAAAATGATATTATGAAAATAAAATATATTGTATTAATTGTAATCGTTGTAGCTGTTTCATTTATAGGTTATTCCTATTATCAATCTAATAAAAATAACGATAAATACATAGAATACGAAAAACAAGCCCAAAATGATATAAAAAACAACGAAAAGAAATATTATCATTTCGGATTCGTTCCTATGAATAAGCAGAATGATTTATACAATGTACTTGATAAAAATAATGTTCAAATCATCAATATGGACTGCGCTGCTATTCCAGAATTGGTTCATTATAATGATGTGATAATGAGTAGTATAAAATAAAAATATGAGAATTTATAAAATTATTTTCCTTGTTTTTTTCTTTTCTTTTTCTGTGGCTAATGCTCAGAAAAAGTGGACATTGCAGGAGTGTGTACATTACGCTTTTGAGCATAATCTGCACATCAAACAGAGCAGACTGGAAAAAACCAATCAGGAAAATAATCTAAAAACAGCTAAAAAA
Organism: uncultured Flavobacteriaceae bacterium; assembly: GCA_963520725.1. GTDB lineage: Bacteria > Bacteroidota > Bacteroidia > Flavobacteriales > Weeksellaceae > JABCPE02. The sequence goes on from CAUQSG010000006.1 coordinate 37,269, forward strand.
GAGCGTGTTCCGAGCGTTTCTGCAACGGTGAGCAATACGGCTAATTTTGGGCAAAATCAAGATGTTTTCGGTAACCATAGAAGAAATGATAATTTTAATAATTCTGTGAACATCGGTGCAAGTGTGACCCTCTACAACGGAAGCCGACTGGAAAAACAAATTCAAAAATCTCAGTATGAGGTGGAAGCCAGCACTTATGATTTGGAAAGGATAAAAAGTGATATTTCCCTTCAGATAGCCCAACAGTATTTGAATATTTTACTGAATAGGGAAGTGGAAAATATCAATAAATCCGCCTATGAAAACGCACAAAAAGTCTATGAAAAAGCCCAAATAACCACCAAAGTAGGGACAACTTCCCAAACGGTTTTAGCGGAAGCAAACGCCTCTATGGCAAGGGAATACCAGAACATGAAATCAGCAGAAGTAAATACCAAAAACGCGCTGTTTTCATTGGCTTTACTGCTTCAGCTGGAAGATTACAAGGACTTTGATGTAGCAGGCTGGGATGTGGCAGAAAATGTAGAAAAAACGGATTTTTCGGTAAGTGAAGTTTTGGAAAAGGCTTACAGCTGGCACCCGCAGATAAAGGGAGCAGAAGCGAGAATAAAAGCCTCTGAAATGCAGACAAAAATAGCAAATACAGGTTTTCTTCCGTCCATTACAGCCAGTGCAGGCGTTGGGACATTTTATTTCAATTCGTTTAATAATGATGGAGGTAGAAATTTCGGCCAGCAGTATAAGGATAATTTTGGACAGCAGATAGGGCTTAGCGCAAACATTCCTATTTTTAACAAAGGAATTACAAAAATACAAGTAGAACAGGCTAAAATAAATGAAGATATAGCCAAAAACAACCTGCAACAACAGAAACAAGAGCTTTTACAAAATATCCAAAAAGCCGAATACACGGCAGAAAATAATTTTGAAGTTTATAAATCTGCGGTGGAAGCAGAGAAAAGCTCAAAACTTGCACTAGATTTTATGGAAAAGAGCTATCAGGCAGGGAAAACCTCCATCTACGACCTAAATACAGCGAGAAACAATTATGTAAATGCCCAAGGTTCGGCAGCACAGGCGAAATATAATTATTTATATCAAGTCAAGTTGTTAGAGTTTTATGCAAAAGGTTCTTTGGTTGGACTTTCAGAATAGATTTGGAAGAAAAATATTTAAAACAAAAATCCATAAAACTAATTGGTTTTATGGATTTTTATAGTTTAATTTTAATTTTAAAAGAAATTTAAATCATATCCTTGGGATTTACCCAGTTGTCAAATTCTTCGCCAGTCAGCATTCCCGAATTTATAGCCTCTTCTCTTAGGCTTGTTCCGTTGTTATAAGCGGATTTAGCGATTTTTGCGGCATTTTCGTAGCCGATGTGAGGATTTAGTGCTGTGACAAGCATTAGTGAATTTTCTAATAAACTCTTGATTTTTAGTTTGTTAGGTGTAATTCCCGATACGCAGTGTTCATCGAACGAAATACAAGCATCTGCGAGAAGCTGCGCCGATTGTAGAAAATTGTAAGCCATCACAGGTTTGAAAACATTCAGCTCAAAATGCCCCTGCGTTCCTGCAAAAGAGATAGTGGTGTCATTCCCAAGAATTTGCGCACAGACCATAGTAACTGCCTCTGGCTGAGTGGGATTTACTTTCCCTGGCATGATGGAAGAACCTGGTTCGTTTTCTGGGATGAAAATTTCTCCAATGCCACTTCTAGGGCCAGAAGCCATCATTCTGATATCTTGGGCTATTTTGAATAGTGAAACCGCGATTTGTTTCAGTGCTCCATGGCTTTCTACGATAGCATCATGGGCAGCAAGCGCCTCAAATTTATTCGGAGCCGTGATGAATGGAAGTTCAGTAAATTCGGAGATGTATTTTGCGACTTTTGTGTCGTAGTTTTTTGGAGCGTTGAGACCTGTTCCCACGGCGGTTCCTCCCAGAGCCAGCTCTCTAAGGTGTTCCAGAGTGTTTGATAAGGCTTTTAGTCCGTAATCCAGCTGTGCTGCATACCCAGAAAATTCCTGTCCAAGGGTTAGGGGAGTGGCATCCATTAGGTGGGTTCTTCCTACTTTGATGATGTCTTTGAAATCTTCTGATTTTTTAGCTAAAGAGTCTCTCAGTCGTTCCACTGCAGGAAAGGTTTTTTCTACCAATTTTTTGTACGCCGCGATATGCATAGCAGTGGGGAAAGTATCATTGGAAGATTGGGATTTATTCACATCATCATTGGGATGAATAGAAGATTTTTCGCCCAAAGTTCCGCCGTTTAAGACATGAGCTCTGTTGGAGATTACTTCATTTATATTCATGTTTGACTGAGTTCCAGAGCCTGTCTGCCAGATAACCAAAGGGAACTGGTCGGAAAGTTTTCCAGATAGAATTTCATCACAGACTTGGGCTATCAAATCTCGCTTTTCCAAAGGAAGTACGCCCAAATCACAGTTGGCATAGGCTGCGGCTTTTTTTAGGTATGCAAATGCTTCTATGATTTCGCTAGGCATGGAGCCTTCTTCACCGATTTTAAAATTGTTTCTAGAACGCTCAGTTTGTGCTCCCCAGTATTTATCAGCTGGAACCTGCACCTCTCCCATAGTGTCTTTTTCTATTCTGAAATTCATGATAATAATTTTATTTGTCACAAATTTACTTAAAACTTTTTACCTTTGTGGAAATTTAAATTTAACAATGAAGAAAATTTTATTCATCTGGATTAGTCTTTTTTTTCTAACTTCTTGTAAGAATAATGCGCTGGTAAACAAGCCGTCAGAGAAACAATATGTGTTGCTGGTTTCTTTTGATGGATTTAGATATGACTATCCTGAGAAATTTAATTTAGAAAACTTTAAAAAACTGAAAGAAAAATCATCCTACGCAAAAGGAGTAATTCCTAGTTTTCCTAGTAAAACTTTCCCTAACCACTACACTATAATTACGGGAATGTACCCAGGAAGCCACGGACTGGTGGATAATAAATTTTATTCTCCAGCAGAGGACAAAATCTATTCTATCCCAGATAGAGAAGCTGTGCAAAATCCTAAATTCTATGGAGGGATGCCGCAGTGGCAGTGGCTTCAGAAACATGGAATGAAGACCGCTTCTTATTTTTGGGTGGGTTCAGAGGCGCCTATACAAGGCGAATATCCTACCTATTGGAAACAGTATAATGCTAATGTGCCTTACACCGAAAGAATACAGCAGGTGATGGATTGGTTTAGGCTTCCAGAGTCAGAAAGACCACAGTTTGTGACGCTTTATTTTGAGTTTGTGGATACAGCGGGACATCAGACAGGGACAAATTCCGAAAAACTAAAACAAGAATTACAGCTGGCAGATGAGCTTTTGGGACAAATCATGCAGGGTGTGGAAAATTTAGATCTGCCAATCACTACCATCATCACGGCTGACCACGGAATGATAGATATGACAAGCGAAAAAGGGAAAATAATCATCACCGAAAATCTTGAAAATAAGCTAAAAGACAAAGCTGATATGATAAACAATGGTATGCACTGCCAAGTTTATCTAAAAAATAAAAACCAAAAAGAGGAAGTTTATCAAGAAATAAAACAATATTTCGCGGGGGACAATCATGTGAAAGTGTATAAAAAAGAGGAAACACCAGAAAAATGGCATTATAGAAACCACAAAAATATAGGCGATATTTTGATTATTACCGATGCTCCATACTATATGGTAAAAAGCGATAAAGACTTTTTAGCAAATAGAAAAGGTATCTGGGGAACTCATGGGTATGACCCGTATGTGACACCAGAAATGATGGCGATTTTCTATGCTTTTGGGAATAAAATCAAAGAAAATAACGAAATAAAACCTTTTGAAAATATACACATTTATCCATTTATCAATTATATTTTAGGAGTAGAAAATCCTAAAAATATAGATGGAAAAACCAAGGTTCTGACACCAATTCTTAAAAAATAATAGATAAAAAAGAGATGCTTTTCGGAGCGTCTCTTTTTGTTTATTAGATTTTCTGCACTAATATTTTATCGCAAACCATTTTGCTGAGCGTTTCGGTTTTTCCATCAAACTCTATTTTCATCGATTGGTCAAATCTCTCCACTTCTAAAATTTTCAGTTCAGAATTTAGGCTCAGGTTTCTATGGTTTAGGTAAGTCAAAAAATCATCTGAGGAATCTATTACCGCCGAAAGAATGGCAGAGTTTCCTGCTTTACACTCGCTAAGTTTTGTTAGGTTTTGCTGGATGATGTTTCCCTGTTTGTCAGGAATAGGTTCGCCGTGTGGATCTACTTTTGGGTAGTTCAGAAGTTCATCCATTTTATCAAAGAAAATCTCGGAATGGATGTGTTCCAGCTGTTCTGCGATTTCGTGAACGACCTCCCATCCGAAGCCCATTTTTTCTACTAAAAACATTTCGGTCAGCCTGTGTTTTCTCACTACATGAGCGGCTTCTTTTTTTCCTAATGCTGTGATTTTTATCGGTTTGTAACTTTCGTAGATGACCCAGTTTTTCTGAGAAAATTTTTTCATCATGCTGTTTACGCTGGGCATTTTTATGTTGAGCATTTTGCTTAACTCATTGACTGTGAAAGTGTCATCTTTGTCAATAAGATGAAAAATAGCTTTTAGATAGTTTTCTTCATTGAGTGATTTCATAATCAGTATAAACCTCGGCAAATCTAACGATTATTTTTTAATCACAAATGATTATCTTTACACAAATTTTAGGTGAAAAAAGGAAATAAATGAAGATTTATTTTCAGTGATTAAGGTATGAAGAAAGGAATATTTATTTGGCTTCAAGCAGCGCGGTTGAGAACATTGCCACTATCTGTGAGTGGCATTATTATGGGGGCTTTTATTGCCCGCTGGCGATTGGTTCAGGAGGGTGGATTTTGGGATTATAGAGTTTTTATTTTGGCCTTGCTTGTTACGATGTTTTATCAGATTTTGTCTAATTTTTCTAATGATTATGGAGATGGGACAAAGGGAACGGATGATTTCCGTGATGAAAGAGCAGAGAGCAGAGCGGTGGCATCAGGGAAAATTTCAGCAGAACAAATGAAAAAAGTAGTGATTTCGTTTGCGGTTTTGTCTGTGCTAGCGACAGCGGCTTTGCTTTATTTGGCGTTTTTTCCTGATTTTGTTACGGAATTTTGGATTTTTATCGGTTTGGGGATGATGAGTATCTGGGCAGCGATAAGTTATACAATTGGCAGAAAACCTTATGGATACTTAGGTTTGGGGGATATTATGGTTTTTATTTTTTTTGGATTGGTGTCCGTAGGCGGGAGCTATTTTCTTTTTACTAAAACATGGAATTGGGATGTTTTGCTTCCTGCTTCTGCGGTAGGCATGCTGTCTGTATCGGTGCTGAATCTCAATAATATGAGGGATATGGAAAGCGACCAAAAGGCTGGAAAAAAAACGGTTGCGCAGTGGCTGGGATTTAGGTATGCGATGATTTATCAGATTGTTCTCATGCAGTTGCCACTGATTTTTATTCTTGTTTTCTTAATGAAAAACAATCTGCATGCACAGGGGAAATACTATGCTTTTATTGTGATGATTTTATTTTTTCCGATGGTTACACTTCGCCGAAATATCATGAAAGTAAAATCACCAAATGAGCTAGACTCATTCCTGAAACAAGTGGGGATAATTACCCTTATGATGGCGGTTTTGGTGGCTTTGGGATTAAATTATTTTTAAGAAAAAATTAAAAAATATAAGATTATGAAAGTGAAATTTTTAGGACAAAATTGTTTTTTGTTTTCGTATAAAGGCAAAAATATCTTGACAGATCCATTTTATAATTTCCAAAAGGAGAAATCAGGATTTGATATTAGTTCGCAGAAGATTGATTATGTGCTCATTACTCATGCACATGGAGATCATACGGCGGATGTGGCTGAGGTTATTAAAACCCATCCAAATGCAAAGATTATCGCGCAACCAGAGATATGTGGATATTTCGGGCATCCTAACTCTATAGATATCAATATAGGAGGCTCTACAATGATAGAAGACCTGAAAATCAGTATGGTTTCGGCATCTCATACTTCTAGTTTTCCAGATGGAACATATGGAGGGCATCCAGCGGGATATGTTTTAAGATTTGATGGAAAATGTGTGTATTTTGCTGGCGATACGGGAGTTATCTCTGAAATGGGAATTCTGCCACAGTTTTTTGGTAATATAGATTGCGCTATTCTGCCAGTTGGCGGGCATTATACGATGGATGCAGAGCAGGCTGCTTTTGCTTCTTCAGAGTTGATAAAAACACCAAAAGTGATAGGCTGTCATTTTGATACTTTTCCGCCGATTAAGATAAATCATGAGCAAGCGACAGCGGCTTTCCAACAGCGAAAAATAGAGCTTTCCCTCCCTGAATTAGGAGAAGAGTTCGAGTTTTAAAATAAAAAAATATCTTTACAAAGCGTAAAGATATTTTTTTATTAAATTTATTCCCATTCTATGGTTGCAGGCGGCTTGCTGGAAATATCATAAGCCACACGATTGATGCCTTTTACTTCGTTTATGATGCGGTTGGATATCAATTCCAAAAACTCGTAAGGAAGTTTGCTCCATGTAGCAGTCATAAAGTCTATGGTATTCGCAGAGCGAACTACTGCGGTATATTCGTAAGTTCTCTCATCGCCCATTACGCCAACAGATTTCACAGGAAGAAGCACTACGAACGCTTGGCTGACTTTGTCATAAAGCTCGTGTTTGTAGAGTTCTTCGATGAAAATATCATCAGCCTCCTGAAGAATTCTCACCTTTTCTGCATCTACTTCACCTAAAACTCTGATACCCAGCCCTGGACCAGGGAACGGATGGCGGTGGACAAGGTGGCTAGGGATACCCAATTCTTCACCTACTTTTCTCACTTCATCCTTGAAAAGTTCGCGTAGAGGTTCTAAAAGCTCAAATTTCATATCCTCTGGAAGTCCGCCCACATTATGGTGGGATTTTATCACTGCCGAAGGGCCTTTGATGGACTGAGATTCTATCACATCGGGATAAATAGTACCTTGTGCTAAGAATTTCGCGCCTACTATTTTTGAAGATTCTTCATTGAAAACTTCTATAAATTCATTTCCAATAATTTTTCTTTTCTGCTCTGGGTCGGACACGCCTTTTAATTTAACTAAAAATCTCTCAGAAGCGTCTATGCATTTGATGTTCATATGGAAATGTTCTCCATAGTTCTGCATTACTTTTTTCGCTTCATCTTTTCTGAGAAGCCCTGTATCCACGAAGATACAAGTCAACTGGTCGCCTATCGCTTTATGGATAAGCACTGCCGCTACGGAAGAATCCACACCGCCAGAAAGCCCTAAAATCACTTTTTGATTTCCGACTTTTTCTTTGATTTCGCTGACTGTTTTTTCTATGTAATTGGTTAATTTCCAGTTTCTTTCTGCTTTACAGATTTTAAATACAAAATTCTCCAGCATTTTTCCGCCTTCCTCACTGTGGGTTACTTCTGGGTGGAACTGCACGGCGTAGAAGTTTTTAGCCTCGTTGGAAATAGCCGCAATCACGCCTGATTTAGCATTGATTTCAAAATCCTTCGGAAGCTCCTTTACTTCGTCAAAGTGGCTCATCCAAACGATAGAATTTTGGCTCACTCCTTCGAAAAGAGCACAAGGTTTTACAATCTCCAAATGAGATTTTCCGTATTCGCCTTTGGTGCCTTTTTCTACCTTTCCGCCAAGGAGATGTGCCGTAAGCTGCATTCCATAGCAGATTCCTAAAATAGGAATTCCGAGATTAAAAATTTCTTTATCCACCAAATGTGCATCTTCTGCATTTACGGAAGATGGACCACCCGAAAGTATGATTCCAGCAGGTTTTTTAGCCTTGATTTCATCTATCGGCGTGTTATAAGGAATAATTTCCGAATACACCTGCATTTCTCGTACTCTTCGGCTAATCAGCTGATTGTACTGAGACCCGAAATCAAGAACAATGATACCATTATTCATATTGATATAGTTTTTTGCTGAAAATTATTTAACTAAACCAATATCTTCTCTGTGATATGCATAGTCAAAATTGACAGCATCAGCATCTTCATAAACCTTTTGCCTAGCCTCTTCGTAAGTGTTGCCAGTGGCAACTAAATTCAGCACTCTTCCGCCGTCTGTTACGATTCTGCTTCCTTGGTATGTGGCTCCAGCAAAGAAGACTTCACTGTTTTTAACTTTGTCTATTCCTTTGATTTCCAGTCCTTTTTCGAAATCACGAGGATATCCGCCAGAAGCTAACACAAGACAAACTGATTTTTTATCTGAAAACTTAAGTTCAATGTCTTTTCCATCGATACAATCATTGATAGCATCCAAAAGATTGTTTTCCAAAAGTGGCATAATTGCCTGAGTTTCAGGGTCGCCCAGACGCATGTTGTATTCTAATAGGTAGCATTCGTTATTAGAAACCAAAAGTCCGAAGAAAATAAATCCTTTGAATTTCAGCATGTTATCGTGAATTCCTTTGGTGGTAGGATTCATAATATTTTGAACGAAATCTTCCATGTGTGCAGCCGTGAATTCTGGATTTGGAGCAACTGTTCCCATTCCGCCTGTATTAGGACCTTTGTCGCCATTTCCTAATTTTTTATAATCTTTCACAGCGATGCAAGGGAAGAATTTTTCTCCATTAGAGAAAGCAATTACAGAAGCCTCAAAACCTCTCAAGAATTCCTCTACAATGATTCTGATTCCTGCATCTCCATGGACTTTTCTAATCATGAAATCGTGAATGGTAGTTTCTGCCTCAGCCAAATCTTTACAGATCACCACGCCTTTTCCACTTGCCAGACCGCTCGCTTTTATCACTAATGGGAAAGCCTGAGTTTTCACATAAGCAACAGCATCATTGTAAGAATCAAAAATCTTCGCTTTAGCAGTTCTGATGCCGTAGTCCTGCATGAATTTTTTAGAATAAGCCTTGCTGCCTTCTAGTAAAGCAGCCGCTTTTTTAGCTCCGAAAATTCTCAATCCTTCTTTGTTGAATTCATCCACGATACCTTCTACTAGTGGAGCTTCTGGACCTACGATAGTAAGTTCTATATCTTCTTTTTTAGCAAACTTCACTAGGTCTGCTATTTCCGTTTCATAAACTGTTTTTCCTAATTTCTCTGTAGAGGCGTTTCCTTTTGCAAAGTAAAATTGGGTAATTCTTGGGTCATTTTTTAGTTTCCATGCGATGGCAGATTCCCTTCCACCATTTCCGATTATCAATACTTTCATAATTTGAAAATGTTATAATTAAAATATATAGTTCTACAAAAATACGCAAATTATTCTTAGAATAAAAGAATAATAAACTAAATTTTATCATGAAAATAAATGGCTAAAAATAGGGATATTTTCTAAGCGAAAAATTTTTATATTTGCCGAAAATTTTAAGTAAGTATAATTTGATAAAAAATTATTTTGTCACAAAAACATTAGAAAAATAATATGTATTGTTCAGCAGAAGAAGCTCTGTCATTGATAAAAAGTAATGATAGAATTTTTTTACAAGGAAGTGCTTGTACGCCTAATTATTTAGTAAACGAATTAGCAAAACGAGCAAATGAATTAAAAAATGTGGAAGTTACCTGTATCACGATACAAGGCGATATAGAAATTACAAAACCAGAATATGAGGATAGTTTCCGATTTAATGTGATGTTTGTCTCTACGGCAGTTAGAGAAAATATAAACAGCGGAAGAGGAAGTTTTATTCCTATTTTCCTAGGAGATATTCCTGATTTGTTTAGAAACAATAGGATGCCGCTAGATGTAGCAATTATCCAAGTGTCTCCACCAGATGAGCACGGATATTGTACGCTTGGGCTTTCTGTGGATGTTACTAGAGCCGCAGTGGATACAGCGAAATATGTAATTGCTCAGGTAAACCCTAAAATGCCGAGAACTCACGGAGACAGCGTAATCCACATGAGCCAAATTGATAAAATGGTATGGCATGAAACGGAACTGCTTACCGTAGATTATGGTGCAAAGATAGAAGAGGAAGAATTGCAGATTGGTAGAAAT
>CAUQSG010000007.1:0-38938 GCA_963520725.1 uncultured Flavobacteriaceae bacterium
GGAATATCCTATTTTATGTGATATAGAGGATGCTATTTCAGGGAAAGCAGAGCAGATGGGTGCCATCTCAGCAGGAGCTGTGAAATCAGGTGGAATTCTAGAGCTTATCTATTATACCAATCTTTCTGAGGGGCTTTCAGAGGCTTGTGTAGATGAGTTGGCTGCTTTTGAGGGGTATCAGTATAAGAGCTATTTCGAGGAAGATCCAGAATGGAAGGATTATTTTGAATTCCTATTCCCAGACCCATACTCCTACCAATCTATGCAAAATAGAAGAGTAGTGATGCAGTTAGAAGAAAATGGGGATAATCTAGATATTCCGCGAGAAATAGACCATTGGATTTATTTTGATAATGAACAGAGCCGAGCAGAATATGTGGAAAAAATAACAAGAAAAGGCTACAAAGTGGTTTCAGAAGATTTTATAGAAGAGGGAAATTCCCACCATTTTCAGCTGCATATCGTAAGACAAGATTGTCCACATGAAATAGATGAGATAGTCTGGGAACTGAAAGAACTAGCCGATAATTATGACGCCTATTATGACGGTTGGGAAAGCGTGATAGTAAAATAAAATGTAAATATCAAAACCAAGAGTTTTCTTGGCTTTATTTAAAAATAAATGATAAATGACTTACAAAGCATTCTATAATGCGATGGTGTCTCTTCCTGAGAACCATGAAAACCGCAACCTTGAGGAATATTTGCTGGCATTGTTTTCTTTAGTGAAAAAGTATGAAAAAGAGCCTTTTTCGCCAGAGTTGTGCATTGAAATTATACAAAAAGCCTTTACCGAAACGCCTATGTCATTTGATGAAAAATGGCTTTCTGTCTGTGATGCTCCTGATGAAGGGAAAGGTATGACTTTCACTCAAAATGTTTTAATTTTCCAAATAGCTGAACTGCATAGAATGCGGGATAAGGAACTGCAAAATCCGCAGAGATATTCAGGAATCAATTCCGAAACGGATAATTGGTGGTATAATTTTGACCCTTTTACCAATCTGGAATGTGGAGCAGAATGGTTTTTGGATAGTGCTGATAGTGAGGAAGATGATATTTCTGCTGACTGGGGTTTTTTAGGAAAACTCCTTGAAATAGGGCGTGTTTATGAATAGATTTTTATAATCAAATTCTAACCAGTTAATTTCCATAAAATACTTGAAAATAATCAAAAACAAAGGAGTAAATAGTTTTTAAACTAAATTTAGACATTCAAACAATGAAAAATGTTTTAATTATCAACGGATGTCCAGACATGGTGCAGTGCTAATAAAACTGATAAAACATCCCTTTTCTGAAATAGAGAAGGGAATTTTTATAAGGTTTAATTGGGTAATTTGGAAAGCAGAAAATCCCTGAGAATAGGAAGGTGGCATTTCTTTATTTCCTTGGCAGCAGTGAGGAGGGTAAGGACTTTTTTGTCATGAATAAGCTCTAAAAAGCCATCTACGGCGATGTTTTGTTCCAGCTCGTTTTGGTAATCGCTGCTAAAAGTATCAAAATCCAGTGTCTGGTGATAGGTTTTCCGTAGAAATGTGGAGGGAGCGATTTCTTTTGCCCAAAAATCAAAATCCAAATCTTCTTTTTTGATGCCGCGAGGCCAAAGGCGGTCAGACAGTACGCGGAAGCCATCGGTTTCATTAGGGATTTCGTAAACTCTTTTTAGGTTGATAAGCATCTTAATTAAAATTTTTATTGGTAAAAATACGAATATTTAATTCTAAAACTCGCATTAACCAATTATTATTTTTAATTTTGTGAAACTTAAATTTAACTATGAAAAAAAGAGTCTTAATCAGCGTTTCGGACAAGAGCGGACTTACGGAATTCGCTCAGTTCTTAGAAAAAAACAATTACCAACTTATCTCTACAGGCGGAACTTTCAAACATCTGAAAGATGCTGGGCTTAGTCCTATTCAGATAGATGAAGTTACGAATTTCCCAGAAATGCTGGACGGCAGGGTAAAAACCCTTCACCCGAAGGTGCATGGAGGACTTCTCGCTGTGCGTGATAATAAAGAGCACATGGACACAGTGGCTGCGCACGGAATAGAGCTGATAGACATGGTGGTGGTGAATCTTTACCCATTTTTCGAAAATGCAGGGAAGAATATTCCTTTGGATGAAAAGGTAGAGTTTATCGACATAGGAGGGCCGTCTATGCTTCGTTCAGCAGCAAAGAATTTCAAGTCTGTGACAGTCATTACCAATGTGGAAGATTATGAAAAAGTAAAATCTGAAATAGAAACTTTGGGCGATACTACTTTGGAAACTCGTAAAACCCTTGCTGGGAAGGTGTTTAACCTTACTTCTGCCTATGATGCTGCCATTTCCAAAATGCTTTTGGAGGAGGAATATCCACAGTATCTGAATGCTTCTTACAAGAAAGTTTCGGATTTACGATATGGCGAAAATCCGCACCAGTCCGCAGCTTATTATGTTTCAACAGTGGAAAATGGAGCGATGAAAGATTTTGAACAGCTGGGAGGAAAGGAACTTTCGTTCAACAATCTTCGCGATATGGATTTGTGCTGGAAAGTAGTAAATGAATTCAAAAATGAAATGGCGTGCTGTGCCGTGAAACACTCTACGCCGTGCGGTGTAGCCATCGGAAATACTGCGGTGGAAACTTATACTAAAACCTTTGAGTGCGACCCTGTTTCCATCTTTGGAGGCATTGTGGCGATGAACTACAAGGTGGATGCTGCCACAGCGGAGGAACTTGGGAAGACTTTCCTTGAAATCGTGATGGCGGTAGATTTTGAGGAGAAAGCGCTGGAAATCCTTAGACAAAAGAAAAACCTTAGAATTATTAAAATCAAAAATCCTGTTTCAGATAAACAAACTTGGGTGAAAATAGATGGCGGACTGCTGGTGCAGGACTGCGACAATCAGTTCTCGGAGGAAATAAAAGCTGTAACCGAAAAACAGCCAACTGAGGAACAGAGAAAAGCCCTGCTTTTTGCACAGCGAGTAGTGAAATATGTGAAATCCAATGCGATAGTAGTTTCTAACGGAACGCAGGCGTTGGGAATCGGTGGCGGGCAGGTCAATAGAATCTGGGCAACACAGCAGGCAGTGGAAAGAGCCAAAGAGAAATTCAGCGGAGAGCTGGTTCTGGCTTCAGATGCCTTCTTCCCGTTCCGTGATGTGGTGGATTTCTGTGCTGAAAAAGACATAAAAGCCATTATACAGCCAGGCGGAAGCATCAAGGATGAAGAAAGCATAGAGGCTGCCAATCAGCACGGCATCCCAATGCTGCTCACTGGAATGAGACATTTTTTACATTAAAAAACATATTTTATAAATCTGAGAATTTTCATGTTCTCAGATTTTTGTTTTTTGCGATTATTCGTTATCTATGCAAGAATAAGGTAGATTTAATTTTTTTAAAGATGAAAAAAGCTGTATTTGTGTTTGTTTTGCTGTGTTTCCAGATGCTTTTTGGGCAGGAGAAAGAGGTCTTAAAAATAGAATGGCCAGAGGAATATAAAATGAAAAAAGCTTTAGATATAGAAGATGAAAAGACTCGCTTTGTGGTGTTTGTTTCCGAAAACGAAACTATGGATAAAACTGGACTATATTAGGAAGTTTGGTTTCTTATAAAAAGACGAAAGCTCCTAATGTAGATATTATTATAAAATCTTATGAGGAAACCTTTTTGAAGGAGGAACCTTCAGCAAAACTTACGATTTTAGAAAAAAATAATAGAGCAAAAAATATTTGGGCGCTTTTCAAGATAGAAGCACCATTTGTTTCTAAAAAATCAAACCTTGAAGCTCAATTAGTATATGTGATACAAGGAGAAGATGATATTCATAATGTTTTTGTTATGATAAAAGAAAAAACACTTTCCCAAAAGTTTGTGCAAAAATGGAGTAAAATTTTCAAAGAAGGTAAATTGATAAACGAATAAAATTTTAATAAAATGAAAAAGTTAATTTTTTTATGTTTGGTATTATTCTCAGGAATGTTTTTTGGGCAGGAAAGAAGACAAAATCTAAAAATACTTTGGCCAGAAGAATACCAATGGAAAATTATTTCTAATAATGAAAGTGATACAGAACACACAATAGAGCTCATCCCAGGAAAAGAAGAGCCTGATAAATGGACAATGCTCGGTATGATGAGCTCTTTTAAAAATACAATAGTTCCCAATGTAGATGTTATTATAAAAATTTATGAGGAAGCTACCTTAAAAGAGTCTCCTCTTGCAAAACTCACGATTTTAGAAAAAAGCAAAGAAGGAGAGGGCATCTGGGTGCTTTTTAAGGTAGAAACACCATCTTTCCCCAATGACCCTAAACCAGAATCCCAGCTATGGTATGTGATTCAGGGAGAAAAAACGCTTCATAGCATGTTTATTGCAAAGAAAGAAAAAACACTTTCCAAAGAATTTATAAAAAAATGGAGTAAAGTTTTTAGAAGTGGAGAGTTTTTTTATGAGTATTCAGATAAAACACAATAGTTTATAGTATAAATCTAAAATAAAACTTAAATTTATAAAATGAAAAAGTTAATTTTTTTATGTTTAATGTTATTCTCAGGAATATTTTTTGGGCAGGAAATAGAGGAAATATTGGAAGTTCCTTGGCCAAAAGAACAAAAATGGAAACAGCTCTATGATAAAAAAGGATTAACCAGCCGATTAGTGGCATATCTTCCCGATAAAGAAAACGAAAACAACTGGTCTATAAAGGGAAGAATACTCTATCTGTACTATGCTGCAGAAAACGATGTGGCAGATGTCATAGATACTTATAAAGATACTTTTGAGAATAATGCTTCTGATGCCAAAATGAAAGTTTTGGAAATAAGCAAAAACAGAAAAAAAGCGATTTTCAAAGTGGAAAATATACAGTCAGAAAAGCTTCCACATAAGGTAGAATCCGAATTGTATTATGTTTTTATGGGATATGATACGGTCTGTATAGCCTTTGTATCAGTGAAAGAAAAGAAACTTTCCACAGCGTTTGTTAAAAAATGGTCAGAAATTTTCAAAAACAGCAAGTATTCTTACCGAGAAATAAAAGAAAAAAACGATGAATAAAGGTTTTTATAAAGCATTAAAATGAAAATTAGCCCTAAAAAGGCTAATTTTTTTATGAATATTTTCTTGTTTTTTATGATTTTTTTAACTTTGCACTCTCATTTCTTTAACAAGTGTAAAATGAAGGTCTTTCTATGACTTACAAAACTCTTAAAAATTTAATAAAAAATTATAAATAAAATGAAATTAAGTAGATTAATTCCTGCTGTGGTGGTATCCACGGGGTTGTTGTTCAACTCTTGTATCCGCGAAGAAGCACCCAATATGGAAGCTGACATTGAAAGTGTAACAATTGCTAATGCAGAGAGTTTGTTACAAACAGAACCTGTGATAGAGAGTAATAACATTACTTTCAGAATGAAAACATTTTCTGGAAGTTATAAATTCGCTCCAGAATTTAAGCTGTCAGATGGAGCAACTATCTCTCCAGCGAGTGGGACAGAGCTGGATTTCACGCAGCCACAGACTTATACAGTAACTTCTCAAGATGGAGCGTGGAGCAGGCAATATGTGGTTTCTTTCATCACTGATGAAAATGCCTTTATTACTAGTTATTCTTTTGAAAATATGGAAGAAGATGCAACTAATAAGTATCACAAATTCTATGAAATTTTGAATAATCAGAAACTATTTAACTGGAGTAATGGTAATGATGGATTTACTTTAGTTAATTCAGGTGGAAAAGCTGATACATACCCTACTTTCCAAATTACTGATGGATATAGTGGTAATGCCGTAAGAATGATTACAAGAAGTACAGGTTTTCTTGGATCTGCGTTTGGTTCACCTATAGCGGCTGGAAGTTTTTTCTTGGGATATTTTAAATTTGCATATCCTGCCATTAAATCTACAAGATTTGGTATTCCATATAATTATAATAAAGCTCCCAAAGCTATCACAGGATATTTCAAATATGCTGCAGGAACTAGGCTTACTAAAAAGGATAGAAGCAGCACATTAACTAAGGATACTTGGAATGCCTATGCCATCTTATTTGAAAAATCTGATGTAGATAACTATTTATTAGGAGACCACAACTTTGCTGATGCGAGAATCGTAAGTATCGCTAAACTAAAAGATGCGGACAGAAAAGAAACAAACCAGTGGACAAGATTTGAAATTCCTTTTGAGCTTGTGAGTGGAAAATCCTTTGACCCTACCAAAGAATATATGTATACTATAGTCTTTACATCTAGTATAGAAGGAGATAAATTTAATGGTGCGGTAGGAAGTACATTGGATATTGATGAGGTAAAAATCATTACAGAATAAATAATTTAAACAAGAAATAATCTAATGAAAAAGATATTTTTAGCTGTTCTAGCTACTTTTGGTATTAGTTCTTTTAGCTTTGCCCAAGAAAATGAGAATAGAAATTTTTTCACAAGGGATATGGAATATCAGGTAAAGGCTAATTTCAGTATAGGAGGAAGTACTCCGCTAGGTATCCCAAGGGAAATTAGAAAAATTACTCATTATAATCCTACTTTGGTTCTTGGATTAGAGGCGGATGCTACTAAATGGGTATCTAATGACAAAAAATGGGGTATCAGAGTGGGAATCCGTACCGAAGGGAAGGGAATGAAAACAGAAGCGGTTGTGAAAGGCTACTTTACAGAGGTAATTCAAGGCGATGAAAAGATAAAAGGATATTACACAGGGACAGTAGAAACTGATATTAAAAATACTTATGTAACCATGCCTGTATCAGTGGTTTATAAGGTTTCTCCGAGATGGAAACTTTATGGAGGTCTGTATGCTAGTATTTTAGTTGATAAAAATTTTAGTGGTTATGTTTCTGATGGATACCTTCGCCAAGATACACCGATTGGGACAAAAGTTGTCTTTGAAAACGGAGGGAAAGCAAACTATAATTTTTCTAATGATTTGAGATTATTCCAATGGGGAGGGCAGTTAGGAGCGGAATGGCATCTGAACAAGCATTTCATTCTATTCCCAGAGCTGAACTACGGAATCAATGGAATATTTAAATCCGATTTCAATTCTATCAGTTTTGCATTGCATAACATTTACTTGAACTTAGGATTTGGATACAAATTTTAAGATTAAATAATTAAGAATTTTTTGGAGCAGTTGGAAAATATTTTCTAACTGCTTTTTATTTCATTATTTTTGCAAATAAAATCAAATTTGTACTACGCCCAAATCATACTTCCGCTCAATCTTTCAGGGACTTTCACTTACAAAGTTCCCGATGATTTGGTGGATTTTGTAGAGGTGGGCAAGCGGGTGCTGGTTCCTTTCGGTGGCAAAAAGATTTATACAGGAATCGTTTCCGAAATTCATCAGAATGCTCCAGAAACCTTTAAGACAAAGGACATCATCAGTGTTTTGGACAATGTTCCTATCGTTCCACAGGAGCAGCTGGATTTTTGGAGCTGGATGTCCGAATATTATCTCTGTAACATCGGCGAAATCTATCGTTTCGCTTTTCCGTCTTCATTGAAATTAGAGAGTGAAACTTACATAAAACTCAATACTACCCAGCAGGTGAATTTGGAGGATTTGGAGGCGAATGAAATCTATCTTATCCAAGCCTTGGAGGTTAAAAAAGTACTGAATTTACAGGAGATAGAAGCCTTTATTCCCAAAAAAGAAATCATCAAAACCATCAATTCCCTCATAGACCAAAGGCTCATCATCATTGACGAAAAAATTACCGAAAAATACAAGATAAAAGAAGCTTCTTATCTAAAAATAAACGATGAGGTTTTGCAAGGAGAAAATCTCGCAAACACGCTTTCCCTATTGGATAGGGCTAAAAAGCAGAAGGAACTTTTTCTTTTGATTTTATCTGAACAAAAAAAGGTTGAAAATCAGCCTGTTAAAAAATCTGATATTTTTGAGAAAGGAAATTTTGGATCATCTCATCTGAAACCGCTTTTGGATAAAAAAATCGTAGAAGAATATTTCTTAGAAGTTGATAGAATCCAGCGATACAGCGGAGAATTGGAGGAAATAGAAAAACTCACTCCATACCAGCAGGAAGCCAAAAATCAGATAGACCAAGCCTTTACGGAGGGCAAAAATGTGCTTCTCCACGGCGTTACTTCTTCTGGGAAAACTCATGTTTATTTGGAAAAAATAGAAGACTGCATCAGAAGTGGGAAAAATGTTCTTTTCCTCGTTCCAGAAATTGCTCTCAATCAGCAGATTACCCAGCGATTGGAGAAAAAATATGGAAAAAATTTAGGGTTTTATAACAGCAAACTGAGTGATTTTGAGAAAGTAGAAGTTTGGCGAAAAATAAAAAACAACGAAATCAAAATCCTGATAGGAACCAGAAATTCGCTTTTCCTTCCTTTTCAGAATTTGGGTCTGATTATCGTAGATGAGGAGCACGACAGCGCCTACAAACAGAAAGATGCTTTTTTCTTTTTCAATGCGAAAGATGCAGCTTTGGTTTTGGCTAAATTTTATCAGGCGAATGTGATTTTGGGTTCTGCAACTCCTTCATTAGAAACATATTACAACGCTCAGAAAGACAAACTGCGCTATATTTATCTCGGAGAAAGATTCGGCGGCACGGCACTTCCTGTTTATGAATTGATAGATTTCAAATCAGCCATGGACATGAAAAGTGTGGTAGGAAATTTCTCTCAAAGAATGATAAGGGAAATCAGGCATCAGCTTGATAATCAGAAACAAACTATAGTTCTGCATAATAGGCGCGGCTATGCCAATGTGTCAGAATGCAAGAGCTGTGGGCATGTTACCTACTGCGGAAACTGTGATGTGGTGATGACTTATCACAAAACCGAAGACCAGCTAAAATGCCACTACTGCGGTCAAAGGGCTTCTAAGCCTAAATTTTGCCCTAAATGTCATTCAGAAAATATCAGTATTCGCGGAATAGGAATCGAGCAGATAGAGGAGGAGCTGAATAAAATTCTTCCCAATAGCAGGATAGACCGAATGGATGTGGACTCTATGCGGAAGAAATTTGCCTACGAAAAACTTTACGAAAAAATAGAAAATGGCGAAACGGATATCATCATCGGTACACAGATGGTTTCCAAAGGTTTAGATTTTCCTAATATAGAGCTGATTGCCATTCCGAGGGCAGATTCACTGCTTCATATTCAGGATTTTAGGATAGAGGAAAGAGCCTACCAGCTCATTACCCAAGTGGCAGGAAGAGCAGGGAGGACTTCTGGGAATGGAAAAGTTCTGATACAGACTTACGAACCCCAAAAGCCTATTTTTCAGCTGATTAAAGAAAATAATTCCGAGAAAATATATGAATATTTATTGGGAGAAAGGAAGAAATTTCATTATCCGCCGTTTGTGAAACTTATCTTTATAGAGCTGAAACACAGACGAGAAGATAAACTAGAAAGAGCCGCTAAATTCCTTGGTTCTATTCTACGAAAATATCTCCCAGAGGAGTGTGTTTTAGGGCCAGAAATAGCACCTATCGGGAGGATAAATAATCTGTATCAGTTTCAGATTTTGCTAAAACTACCTCGTTCTAAAAAATATAATGACTACAAAAAATTAGTAGCTATATCGCTAAAAGAATTCGATGAGATAGCCGCTTATAAAAGCATAAAACTAAAAACCTATGTCGATTTTTAAGGAAAATTAACAAATTTTATGGTGAAATATTCTTTAATTTGAACAATAATTATTAATTTTACTTGTTTTTAATATTGGCAATCGTCAATTAAACATCAAAAAAATGAATGCAATGAAAAAGTTTGTAAAAATAACAACAGTTTCTACGATGTTGCTTCCACTGGGAGTTTGTGCGCAGAATAATCCACTTTTACCACCTGTATCAGCAGAGAGTATTGTGATAGAAACTCCACCTCCAACTCCTTTGACACCAGAGGAACAGTTGAACAGCAATATAGCCTCTATGTTTAACGACCCAGTGATGCGAAATGCACAATGGGGATTTGTGGTTTATGACCCGAAAAAGAAAAAAATCATCAATTCATATAACGAAAATGCCTCATTGATTCCTGCTTCCACTACGAAATTATTGACCACAGAGGCAGCGATGACTTTGTTTGGTAAAGATTATCAATGGGTTACGCAGTTAGAGCATTCGGGTTCTATTGATGAGCAGGGAATTCTAAACGGAAACCTATACATAGTAGGAAGTGGAGACCCTTCATTAGGAACGGGCAGGGCAGGAGCTTCTACCTATGGGGCTTTGGTAAGTGATTTTGTAAGGTCTGTAAAAGATTTAGGGATAAAACGAGTAAAAGGAGATATTGTTCTAAAAACAGCCGTTTTTAAAAGTAATAAAACCGTGGTTCTCCCAGCAAATATCGTGTGGAAAGGAAGTAGAGGATATTTTGTGCCGATGGGAAGTACCAATGATACAGACCCAAGACAAGAGAGACTTTTGGGAAGAAAAAATCCTGAGGATCAGAAATTTGTATACCTATCACCATTTACCCAAGAAATGGTTTATACAGAGAATTTTGGAGGAATTGCTCTTTCAACAAAATTACCAGATACACCAGCGTATTTGGGTAACAACTTGAAAACAAGTCTTGCTAAAAATGGAATCATTACAGAAGGAAAAGTAGTAAACCAGTCTGAGCCAGAGCAAAATCTTTCTGAAGAAAGGAAAAAGATAATGGCATATCAGTCTCCAAAATTGGAAGATATGGTCTATTTTATCAACCAAACTAGTAACAACCACATGTCAGAAGCATTGCTGAAGACTACAGGTTTCTATAAATATGGAGATTTCTCTCTGGATACAGGAAGAACGATGATGAATAAACATCTTTCCAAGAAAATGTTTGATTTTCAAGGGTTTAATTATGCTGATGGAAGCGGGCTTTCTCGTTCTAATGTAGTAACGCCTATTTCTCAGGTTAAGTTTTTATCCTCTTTGATGGATGACAAGCATTTTGATTCTTATTTCAAATCTTTACCTATTGGTGGACAGACAGGAACTTTAAAATCAATGTTTAGAAATTCGGATTCCTTTGGGCAGGTTTTTGCTAAAACAGGAACACTCAACAGAGTAAAAACATTGGCAGGATATATCAAAACTAAAAGCGGAAAACTTTTGACTTTTTCCCTTTTGATAAATAATTACAGTGGAAGTGTGGGGCAGGTAAAACAAAAAATGGAAAAAATACTAGCTCCAATCATTGATTTTTAAAAAAAGAAAAATCCCTAATTCAAATTTGAATTAGGGATTTTTTTAGTGTTTTTTTATTTCAGAACTGCGATTGCACTTTCGTAATCTGGCTCTTGTTTGATTTCTGGAACCTGCTCTGTGTAAATGATTTTTCCGTTTTCATCCACGATGATTACAGCTCGGCTGCATAGTCCTTTTAGAGGGCCGTCTGTTATTAATAATTGATAATCATCAGAAAAACTTCCTCTGAAATCAGATAGGTTGATAACATTTTCTAAACCTTCTGAAGCGCAGAATCTACTAAGAGCAAAGGGTAAATCCTTTGAAATGTTGATAACTACTGTATTGTTTAGAGATGAAGCCTCTTGGTTGAATTTTCTTGCTGAAGCTGCACATACTCCTGTGTCTATGCTTGGGAATATGTTGAGAACCACTATTTTACCACTAAAATCCGATAAAGATTTTTCAGATAAATCAGCAGCTACGAGTGTGAAATTTTTTGCGCTTTCGCCTACTTTTGGAAGCTCACCTATTGTATTGATGGGATTTCCTCCTAATGATATTTTTGCCATTTTTAAAAATTTTAGTTCACTACAAAGATAGAAAAATAACTTATTTTATCAGCTCATTCCAGATTATTTCGGCTTGTTTTTCATAGCCAGGTTTTAGGAAATGAACGCCGTCAGCATTGGCTTCTTTTCGCTGTAGAGCCTTTTGGAAATATCCTGTTCCGCCCATTTTGGTATGCAGGTCAAGGAATGAAGTTTTGTTTTCTGCGGCTACTTCTTTTATCCAAGAAGAAATTTCTTTCGCTTTTGCAGATTTTATTTTATTATCCGTTGGAGAAATCAGAAGAATAGGGAAGTTGGGATTTTCTGCTCTCCAATTATTGATAAGCTTTTTAGCATTGTCTTTGAATTCCTCTTTTGTGATGTTACTCAGGGATTCGTTGGTTCCCAGCGTGACAATCAGGACATCAATATTTAGAGACTTTAGTTGTTTAGTTTGCAGAGAATATATCAAGAAATCAGCATAAGTAGCACCATTTACACCTACCGTGTTGAAAACTACGCCGTTTTTAGCCGTGGATTTCAGAAACTGAAAACCATGCAGAATGTTTCCTTTTCTTCCATTCATATTGATGATGAATTCCTGAGTAGGATTTTTAAACTTAAAACTAGTGCTGTTATCCGCGAATTGTCCTTTTCCTATGGGAGTGAGATTTTCCTCAAATTGTTTATCGTAGAGAATTTCTACATTTTCCACTTTTATGGTTTGTCCAGTTTTTGCATTTCGGACATTGTTGCCATTTAGCTGAACTAGTCGGGTAGTGACTACATTAAATTTAGCTGCAATTTCAGGGAAAGTATCACCATTTTGAACTTGATAATTCAGAATAGTTTTCTTTGGTTTTATAAAGTTTTTCAGACTTTGAGAAGTTTTAAAAATAGTAAAATCTTCGCCTGTCAGCACATTATCGTTAAAGATTTTCACTTCATCAAAGCTGTCTTTTGGGTCACTGAAATTGATTTCAATGAAAGAATTTCCGTTGTTTCCCATCACAAAGCCCAAAGCTCCCATTTGTGGATAAATATCCTGCTCATAGACCAGACGGAAAGTCTGCCAAGCCTGATTGGAATAAGCCGTGAAATCAACCGCTCCGTTTGAATTTGCCAAAGGATACGGGAAAACCGTTCCTCGCCCTGCGTTGCCGTATTTATTTTGGAATTTTTTCCTTAAATATTCTGAAATATGCCCCGACTGAATGTGAGAATCTCCGATGAAAAGGACATTCGTAACAGATTCGTTTTTATTGAGTTTATCAAAGAAAGGTGCCATATTTTCTGCGTTTTCTATTTTCTGTGCTGATGCAAACACCGAAAAACCGAGACTTACCAACAAAATTTTTCTTATCATATTTTTAGATTTTGGACAAATTTACTTTTTTTATCATGATAACAAAAAAAGTAACTTAATTAAGTTACTTTTTTGTCCAATTAGTTACAGTTCTCTTTCTACATCCTTGTCGCCTCTTCCAGAGAGATTTACAAGCACCAGCTGATTTTTATTTTTAAATAATTTCATGGCGAGAGCCACCGCGTGGGAAGATTCTATGGCAGGAATAATTCCCTCCAAACGGGACAAAAGCTGAAAAGCTTCTATGGCTTCCTTGTCCGTTACTGAGAAATATTCTGCTCTTTTGCTGTCTTTTAGGAAGGCGTGCTGTGGGCTTATCCCTGGGTAATCCAATCCCGCCGCGATGGATTCTGATGCGATAGGCTCATTGTTTTCATCAGCCAAACAGTAGGAGAAAGTCCCTTGGAAAACCATCGGTTTACCGTAGTTAAGCGTAGCCGCAGTATGGGAAATTTTATCTTCTCCACCGCCCTCGGCACCGTATATTTTTACAGATTCATCATTTAAAAACCCTGAAAACAGCCCAATAGCATTAGAACAACCACCAACACAAGCGACAATGCTGTCTGGGAGGCGATTTTCTTTCTGTAAAATCTGCTGTCTTGCTTCATTTCCGATTACACTTTGGAAATATCCCACGATTTTAGGGTAAGGGTGCGGCCCTACATGAGAACCAAGCAGATAGTAAGATTCTGGATTTTCTATATAATATCCCAAAGCGCTATCCACTGCATCTTTCAGGGTTTTTGTACCCGAATCACACGAAACAACTTCCGCTCCTAAAAGTCTCATTCTCTTTACATTTAGGAGTTGTCTTTCAATGTCTATTGTTCCCATGAAGATTTTGCAAGGAATGTTTAATAAAGCACAAGCCGTAGCTGTAGCCACACCATGCTGCCCAGCTCCTGTTTCTGCGATTACTTCTTTCGCTCCCATTTTCTTCGCTAAAAGAATCTGCCCAATGGCATTATTTATTTTATGAGAACCTGTGTGGTTTAGGTCTTCTCTTTTGAGGTAAATTTTAGAACCTACATAATCACTGAGGTTTTTCGCTAAATAAAGAGAGGATGGTCTTCCCACGAAATCTTTTAAAATTTGAATAAATTCATTTTTAAAATCATCAGTTTTGGTAATTTCATCAAAGAAATTGCTCAGTTTTTCTAATTGTCCCGCTAAAACAGGAGGCACGAAAGCTCCGCCATACTCACCATAATTACCATTGTAAGACAGCATTTCTGCTATTGGTTCTACATTGATTACTTCTTTTTGCCCTTGGGCATTGTTTGTTGTTGTCATATTTTTATTATTTTAAATTATTATTCGATTATAAAAAACAAAAAGCCGCTAGGAAGTTCTCCTAACGGCTTTTATATATCTTGATAAAAATAAAATCTTCTTTACAAATATAAAAAGTCGAGCTGAACACCCCCGTTTCTGAGACTGCCAACTTGCCACCATATATTATTTTTAAAGTTTATCATTTTATTATTTTAATCACAAAGGATAATACCAGAGTTATTGTTAAATTCTATCACTCCTCCATTGATAGGAAAAGTGTAGCAGTTGTTTCGCTGTGGTTCTGCTGTGAAAAACTTAGCGTAGTTCTGATTTTCTATTTTAGAAGTAATCAGTTTTACTTTGCCTGTTCTTAGAGAAGATACCACTGGGGCGTGGTCATTCAAAATATGAAATTCGCCCAATTCTCCAGGAAGTAGGATAGATTCTACTTCTCCTTCGAATACTACAAGCTCTGGTGTTAATATTTTAATGTTCATATTTATATCAGATTTGAAATTTGAAGTTTGAAATTTGAAATTGAATTTTCATCAACCTCAAATTTCAAATTCCAAATCGTTGAATAATTTATGCGTTTTCAGCAAGCATTTTTTCTCCTGCTTCTATAGCCTCCTCGATAGTTCCTTTAAGGTTGAAACAAGCTTCAGGTAAGTGGTCTAATTCACCATCGATGATCATATTAAATCCTTTGATAGTATCTTTGATATCCACTAATGCACCTGGAATACCTGTAAACTGCTCTGCTACATGGAATGGCTGAGAAAGGAATCTCTGAACTTTTCTTGCACGGTAAACTACCAATTTATCTTCTTCAGAAAGTTCTTCCATACCTAAGATAGCGATGATATCTTGAAGAGCTTTATATCTTTGTAGAATTTCTTTTACTCTTTGTGCACAGTTATAGTGCTCTTCACCGATAATTTCTGGTGCCAAGATTCTAGAAGTAGAGTCTAGTGGATCCACTGCTGGGTAAATACCTAATTATGCAATATTTCTTGAAATTACAGTAGTAGCATAAAGTTGATATAATTTAGTTGCTGTATCAGGTTCTGTCAAGTCATCCGCAGGTACATATACCGCCTGTACAGATGTAATAGATCCATTTTTAGTAGAAGTAATTCTCTCCTGCATCGCACCCATCTCAGATGCCAATGTCGGCTGGTAACCTACCGCAGATGGCATACGCCCAAGAAGAGCAGACACCTCAGAACCTGCCTGAGTAAAACGGAAGATGTTATCCACGAAGAAAAGTACATCTCTACCTTGTCCAGTTTCTCCTCCATCACGGAAGTATTCAGCTAGAGTAAGTCCAGAAAGTGCTACTCTTGCTCTTGCTCCTGGTGGCTCATTCATCTGACCGAATACGAATGCTGCTTTAGAATCTTTCATTTGTTCTAAATCAACTTTGCTCAGATCCCAACCTCCATTTTCCATAGAGTGCATGAAATCTTCACCATATTTAATAATACCAGATTCTAACATCTCTCTCATCAAGTCGTTTCCTTCTCTGGTTCTTTCTCCTACACCTGCAAACACAGAAAGACCTCCGTGTCCTTTAGCGATATTGTTAATCAATTCCTGAATCAATACGGTTTTACCTACACCCGCACCTCCAAACAATCCGATTTTTCCTCCCTTAGCATAAGGCTCAATAAGGTCAATAACTTTGATACCTGTGAAAAGAACCTCTGCAGAAGTAGAAAGCTGTTCGAATTTAGGAGCTTCTCTGTGAATTGGTAAACCATTCTCTTTAGAAAGAGCAGTAATACCATCAATAGTATCACCTACCACATTGAATAATCTACCATTAATACCATCTCCTACTGGCATTGTAATCTGCTTACCTGTAGCTACTACTTCTTGACCTCTCTGAAGCCCGTCTGTAGCGTCCATAGCAATACATCTTACCATGTCTTCGCCAATATGTTGTTCAACCTCAAGAATGAGTTTCTCTCCATTATTTTTAACTACTTCAAGAGCATCATAGATTTTTGGTAATTCTTCAACCTCTTGAAATACAACATCAATTACTGGACCAATGATTTGTGAAATCTTTCCTTTAATATGGTTTGCCATTTCTAAAATTTTTCTTGTTTGCAAATATAGTGAAAGTTTATAAAATAACATTGTTAAAAAAGAAGATTTTTATCATATTTGCGACAAATTTTTATCAATTGAAAATTATAAGAGATTTATCTGCTTACAAAAGCCCTGATTTTACTGCTGTTTCCATAGGAATGTTTGATGGCGTACATCTTGGTCATCAGTCCGTTATCGGCCTTTTGAAAGAGAAAGCGAAGGAAAAAAATCTAAAAATGGCTTTGTTGTCTTTTTGGCCGCATCCGAGAAAAATTTTAAATCCAGAATTAGAAATCCACCAGCTGAATACTTTGGAAGAAAAAGAAACTCTTTTGGAGAAAGCGGGTGTGGAACTGCTTTTTTTGCAGGAATTTAGTGAGGATTTTAGAAATATGGATGCAGAGGATTTTGTGAAAGAGATTTTGGTAAAGAAAATTAAAGCTAAATATATTGTAATAGGGCATGACCATAGTTTTGGGAAAGGAAAAAAAGGAAATTTTGAACTGCTCCAAAAAATGGGAAATGAATTAGGTTTTGAAGTGGAGCAATTAGAAGAAGTAAGTGTTGAGAATCAGTATATTAGTTCTACTGAAATAAGGCTAGCACTTTTGGAAAGCAGGATAAAGGAAGCCAATAGGATGCTGGGATACACTTATAATCTGTCTGGCGAAGTTATTCATGGTAAAAAATTAGGCAGAAAAATAGGCTTTCCTACAGCAAATCTAAAAGTAGATTCCACGAAACTTCTTCCTAAAAAAGGCGCTTATATAGTGGAATTATGGCTTGATAATCAATTTTATAAAGGAATGCTCAGCATTGGGACAAATCCGACAGTTGGCGGAGAAAAACTCTCGGTGGAAGTCTATATTTTGGATTTTGATAAAGATATTTATGGTAAAAAATTGACTGTGAATTTCAGAGATTTTCTCCATGAAGAGATAAAATTTGACAACCTTGACCAGCTTATACACAGGCTGAATGAAGACAAAAAAATAACTGAAAATTATAATTTCTAAAAGAAAAAGCCGAAGGAAAACTTCGGCTCTTATATTTTAATTAAAAATCCATTGTAAATGGTTCTTCTTCTTTGCTTTGAATTCCCAAAGCTTCATAAATATATTTAAAAGTAGATAGAAGAACAGGTTTTCCGCTGATAATGGCTACATCATGCTCGAAATGAGCAGAAGGTTTATTATCCAAAGTCGTTACTGTCCAGCCGTCATCATGGAATTTTACTTTTTCTGTTCCTAAGTTTATCATAGGTTCTATCGCTAGGACAATACCGTCTTTTAGGACTTTTCCAGAGCCTTTTCTGCCATAGTTCGGCACTTGTGGTTCTTCGTGCATTTCTCTTCCTAATCCGTGCCCAACTAACTCACGCACAACGCCATAGCCCTCTTTCTCGCAGTAGGTCTGGATAGCATTAGAAATATCTCCTACACGCTTTCCGCGGATACATTGTTCGA
The DNA here is from genome assembly GCA_963520725.1 of uncultured Flavobacteriaceae bacterium. Lineage (GTDB taxonomy): Bacteria > Bacteroidota > Bacteroidia > Flavobacteriales > Weeksellaceae > JABCPE02. The sequence goes on from CAUQSG010000007.1 coordinate 17,942, forward strand.
TGCCTTTGTATAAAGATTCTTTGGTAATTTTAAGGAGTTTTTTGGTTTCTTTTGCGACTTCTCCTACCTCAAAAGAATAGGCGTGGTCACCATAAAAACCATTCATATAAACGCCACAATCCACAGACAGAACAGTTCCTTCCTCTATTGGCTTGTCATTGGGAATACCATGCACCACCTCTGAATTTGGAGAAATACAAAGCGAATTTGGGAAGCCATACATTCCTAAAAAAGCAGGTTTTCCGCCATGGTCCATAATGAAATCATGTGCCAATTTGTCCAAATAAAGAGAAGTAATCCCAGGTTTAATCTCCTTTGCCAGCATACCCAAAGTCTTGGAAACCAGCTGAGCGCTTTCCCTCATCAAACGGAGTTCGTCTATTGTTTTTAACTGAATCATTTTTAAATTTTTACCAGAACCAACCTTTTTTTCTTTCTTTTTTCAATTTTGAATAAGCCTGAACTTCGCCATTTGAAATCCCAAATTCTATTTTTTGAGTTATGATTTCATAAACCTCGCCCCAGCCTGGGAAACCGCCAAGATTTCTATCATCTATAAAAACATCTGCATCTATTTTTCTTGATTGTGTATCTCCATCGAAAATTTCCCCTTCGTAGCTTGAATTCACAGAATAAAACTCTATTCCGTTTTTTTTGCAGAATTCCACAGCTTCCTCCAAAGCTTCTCCACTTCGGTAAGTCCAGAGAATAAGCCTGTATCCGTTCGCCTGAAGTTGTCTCAGCGTTTCAAATGCAAAAGGCTGAGCTCTCCCAATGCTAGGATAGGCGTCTTCCACGATGGTTCCATCAAAATCTATTGCTAATTTTTTGTTATTTAGTTTCATATTAACTTTATTTTATTTCCAAAGAATAAGTTCTCCTTCTTTTATGATTTGTCGGGTGATAATCTTGCCAAAGAGCCTGAATACTTGCATTTTCCTCTAATTCTGGATTGGTTTCCAAAAACTTTACGCCTTTCTTTTTAAAAGTTTCGTAGATTTCTTTAAAAATAATCGCTGTTACGCCTCGTTTTTGGTATTGAGGGTGAATACCAATCAGATAGAAATTTGCTCTATCGTTTTTCTTTCCAGCGTTCAGCAGATGCCACCAGCCGAAAGGGAAAAGTTTTCCTTTAGCCTTTTGTAAAGCCTTGGAATAAGAAGGCATAGTAATGGCGAAAGAAATCAGACTGCCGTATTTATCTTTGATGCAGACAATGTAGTCTTTATCTATGAATTTAAAATATTTTTCTTTATAATGTTTAATCTGTTCCTGAGTAATCGGTGTATAGGTGGAAAGATGCTTGTAAGTGTCATCTAGGAGTTTAAACATTGGTTCTACCAATGGGAGAATGTCTTTTTTTGATTTGAATTTTACGAGTTCTAGTTCGTATTTTTCAGCGATAAGGTTGCTGAATTTTTCCACCTTATCAGGCAGGGTATCAGGGAAATTGATTTCAAATTCCACCCATTCTTTTTCTTTCACTAAGCCCAGCTGTTCCATATGTTTAGGATAATAATCAAAATTATAAATCCCAATCATCGTTGCCAATTTGTCAAAACCTTTGGTAAGCATCCCTGCTTTGTCCAAATTTGTAAAACCCATCGGGCCTTCTATTTTAGAAATACCTTTGGATTTAGCGTATTCTATCGCTGTATTTATCAGCGCTTTAGAAACTTCCATGTCATCTATAAAATCCAGCCAGCCGAATCTTACCTTTCGGATATTGAGTTCTTTTTCCTCCTTGTGGTTTATCATTACAGCTATTCTTCCTACGATATTTTTGCCTTTATAAGCCAGAAACTGAGCCGCTTCAGAATATTGTAAGGCAGGATTTTCTTCTTTTACCCAAATACTTTTTTCTTCATTGATGAGTGGCGGTACATAGTAGGGATTTCCCTTGTACAGCTCCATTGGAAACTTTATAAAAAGCTCCAAATCAGATGAATTAAGTACTTGTTTTACTTTTATATCAGACATTCTCTTTTTTAAATATTCTGCAAAAATAAGATTATTTATTTTTCTATAACGAATAAGAACCAAAAATTATGACAAAATGTGCTTTGGCATAGTTTTTATATTAAAATAAATTCAGTAAAATTATAGTATAGAGATGATTTATTTAATTTTAGGTGCAATTTTTTTGGCGAGTATGTTTGTTCAAAATAAACTAAAGTCAAAATTTGCTCATTATTCAAATGTAAGATTACAAAATGGAATGTCTGGGAAAGAAATTGCTGAAAAAATGCTGGCGGATAATGGTATCCACGATGTGAAGGTAATCTCCGTAGCAGGACAGCTCACAGACCACTATAACCCAATGGATAAAACAGTAAACCTCTCTGATGTGGTTTATAATCAAAGAAATGCAGCTGCAGCAGCCGTAGCAGCCCACGAATGCGGACATGCCGTACAGCATGCTGTGGGATATTCCATGCTTCAGCTTCGTTCCAGATTAGTTCCTATCGTGAATATTAGTTCTCATTTGGTTCAGTTTGTGATGATGGCTGGTGTTGCCATGGTGGCGGCTCAGATGGCTTTGGGACAAACAGTTTTGCTGATAGGAGTTTTGCTATTTGCGATGACTACGCTGTTTGCTTTCGTAACTCTTCCTGTGGAATATGATGCCAGTAATCGTGCATTGGCATGGCTGAAACAAACAGGAACTGTAACTCCGCAAGAAATGGAAGGTGCAGAAGACAGCCTAAAATGGGCAGCGAGAACCTATTTGGTGGCAGCATTAGGCTCTTTGGCTCAGCTTTTATATTATGCTTCTATGCTTTTAGGAGGTAGCAGGAGAGAGGAATAAATTTTAGATAAATGTAAATGTAACTTGATACATCTCGGATAAAATATCTGAGATGTTTTCTTTTTGTGAAGTTTTGATAAATGCTGTGATAGAGCAGGTCTCCTGCGTGTCAAAATTTACAACTCGCGCATCAAATTTATTTAGCAATGAGAAAATTACATTCTGCTGAGAAAAATTAAATTGGATTTCTATTTCAGTTTCTAATTCTTTTGTGATGATTTTGGCTTCTTCCAGAGTTGCTTTTGCGCTTTCTTTATAGGTTTTTACGAGTCCTCCAACGCCCAGTTTGGTGCCTCCGAAATATCTTACAATAATCAATAAAACATTGGTAACATCGTGCGCAAGTAGCTGATTATAAATAGGCAGTCCTGCACTTCCCGAAGGCTCTCCATCATCATTGATACGGTAGTTTTCCCCATTCCGCCCCAGCCGAAAAGCATAGCAGTGGTGGGGCGCTTTTGGGTGTAACTCCTTGCTTTTGCTTAGTTTTTCTTTATAATCATTTTCAGAAAGAATAGGATAAGCAAAACCGATAAATTTGCTTCCTTTTTCCTTAACTAAAACATTCTCAATGGGTTTCTCAATGGTTTGATATTCGTATTTCATTTACTGATTTTGAAAATGATAGAGCGTATTGTCTCGCAATTTACTGATTTTATTTGGTTTTGGGCTGAAGACAGGTGCTTTGGTTCCATTTGTTAAACTTAAATTATTGGCTTTAATGACAAAAGCTTCGTCCCAAAATCCAGCATCGATGAACTGCTGTAAAGTAAAACTTCCACCTTCCACAATTACCGATTGTATCTGCTCTTCCCACAATTTTTCCAGAAGATTTTTTATAAAATTTTCTCTTTCTATTTTGATGAATTTTACATTTTTTTTCTCCTCGTTTTTGATTGAATTAAAAACCAAAGTAGGGGCTTCATCATTATAAATATTGAAATTCTGCGGAACTTCTAATTCCAAATCAATCAAAATCCGTACAGGGTTTTTTCCAAAAACTTCCCTTGTGGTAAGGCTGGGATTGTCATTTAGCGCGGTGTTTTTCCCTACCAAAATAGCGTGTTCATCGGCTCTTAACTGGTGAACCCATTGTTTGGCTAATGAATTGCTGACCGCTGTCGGTTTAAAGTCTTTATCCAAAAATCCATCCTCTGATTCTGCCCATTTTAGGATGATATAGGGTCTTTTATTTTGATGAAAAGTGAAAAATCTTTTGTTGAGTTCCCTGCATTCATTCTCTAAAACTCCTGAAACTACCGCTATTCCTGAATCTTCTAAGATTTTTTTTCCTTTTCCATCTACTTTTTCGTGAGAGTCCAGAGTTCCTATTACAACTTTTTGGAATCCAATTTCTTTCAGTTTTAGAGCGCAAGGCGGTGTTTTCCCGAAATGAGCGCAAGGCTCCAAAGAAACATAAATGGTGGAGTCTTTCAGTAAAGTTTTATCTTGAACAGAGTCGATTGCATTGATTTCTGCATGAGGCATTCCTGCTTTTTGGTGGTATCCTTCGCCTATTATTTTCCCATCATGAATGATGACAGCGCCGACCATAGGGTTTGGATAGGTTTTTCCGACAGCTTTTTTGGCGAGTTCTATACATCGCCTCATGTAGATTTTATCTTGCATTTTTAGGTTTTGTCTAAAACTTAATATTCTCCCAAAATTGGAAGAATATTAAGAATATATTTAAAAAATTATTCGCCAGTGATAAGCTTATGAAGGCTCTGTTTTAGGCTTTCTATCAGAACTTTTTTCTCATCTATTTTGTCATAAGTATCTTTTAGCAGAGGATTTTCTCGCGAAGGATTATTAAAGAAATTGATATTGTTTTCTAATTTCACCACTTCCGCCTCTAAATCAGCTATTTGGCTCTTTATTTTTCTTGCTTTGTCAGTAAGCTGAGCTTCTGTAAGATTATCTTCTTTTAAGTCAAATACATTGATTTTGTTTAATTTAAGTTTTTCTTTCAGAACTTTATTAAACTCATTGTTGATGCTCATTTTATTTCTTGGAACTTTACCGATGCTGTCCCAAGAGCTCTTGATTTGCTCTATTTTTTCTACGCTTCCTTCTTCATCGTTTATTTGTTTTAATTCATCGAGCAAGGCTTTCTTCTGATAGTAATTTTGTTTCCAATCATCTGTTGTAGAAGCGTTTTTCTCACGGAAATTATTGAAGAATGTATTACAAGCATCGCGGAAATCATTCCACACCTTATTTGCTTGATTTTTAGGAACATGCCCTATATTTTTCCAGTCTTCTTGTAACTTTTTAAATAGAGGCACCGCAGTGTCCCAATCCTCAGAATGCATGTTGTCCTGCGCGATGGAAATCAGTTTCTGTTTTTCCTCTAAATTGACATGCTGCGAATTTTTTAGATTTTTATAAAAATCATTTTTCTTAGCATTAAAGGCTCTAAGCGCGGTTTTGAATTCTGTCCAGTTTTGGTTGGATAATTTTTTAGGAACATTGCCTAGTTTCAGAAACTCGCTGCGAAGCTGTTCCACTTGTTTTATCGCTTGTTGCCAATAGTTGTGAGTAAGAGCCTCTTTCGAAGAAGCGAAATCTTTCAGTTTCGCGATGATTTCATTTTTCTTTTCCAAAGCTTTCTGCTGTTCCACTTCTATTTGAGCCAAAAGTTCGGATTTTCTCTCGTGGATTTTATTAGAAATTTCTTTGAAAACTTCCCAAGTGCTGTCACGAAACTCTTCCGCCACAGGCTCGGCTTCTTCTTTCCAAAGTCTGTGCAGATATTGCAGCTCATTGAGGGCTTTTTGGACAGAAGCTTCATTTATCAGTTCTTCTGCACGAGCGATGATGCTTTTTCTTTTTTCTAAATTATGTGCATATTCCTGCTCGCGGTATTCTTTATTTAAATCCAGCATTTGGTAAAACTGATTCAAATGATGGAAGTAATTGTGATTTAAGTTTTTAAATTCAGATTTTGAAACTGCTCCAGCATTTGCCCATTCTTCTTTAATTTCTCTGATTGCACGGAATAGGTTGGTATTAGGCTCAGTATTGATGTAGAGATTTTTGAGTTTTTCTATGATTTGGTTTCTCTTTTCCAAATTTTCTTGGTGCTCTTTTTCTTGGTTTTTGTTAAAGGCATCCAGTTTTTCCTTGAAAATACTTACCAAAGCAGAATATTTGGACTGCTCTGGATGTTCGTAAGAGAAATCTTCCATATCTTTCCCTTCCTCTACGAAATCGTGTTTTTTATCCGCGATTTCATCTTGAATAAGGTGATAAGCCTTGTCTTTTAACTGATTGAATTTTTTAGCATGAGCTCCCGCATCTGGCTTATTTACGATGTTTTCCATTTCAGACAAAAGTTCCTTTACAGAGAGCGTATCCAGAGCTGTCTGCTCATTTTCTTCTATTTCTTCGTAAGAATTGATATCTAGAAATTCTTCGTTTTTGTTTTCCATTTCTGTACTCATTACAATCAGTTTTTTGTTTAATACTAAGCCAAATTTTGAGGATTAAAAAATGCCTCAACATTTCAAGGCACTAAATTAAAGGTTTTTTACTTAAAATTCCAAATTTCCCACGCTTTTTCTGCTTGTTGTTCCAGCATAAGAAGTCCATTCATCGTTTTTGCTCCCATTTCATGAGCTTTTCTAAGGAACTGAGTCTGAGGAGGATTGTAGATTAAATCTATGACCACATGTTGAGAAGAAATCCCACCGAAAGGAAGGGGAAGGCTCTGCTCCACATCTGGGAAAGTGCCTACTGGCGTGCATTGGATGATGATTTTATGCTCTTTTACGATTTCCTCCGAAAGGTTTTCAAAATTAAGTTCGGTTTTCCTTGAAACTATTTGATAATCAATATTATATTTATCGAAAATATATTTTACCGCTTTTGCAGCTCCTCCGTTTCCTAAAATCAGAGCCTTTTCTGATAGGCTTTTTGGGTAAGTCAATAAGGATTTTTCAAAACCGAAAACATCTGTATTGTACCCAGTTTTCTTTTCGTTTTTGATTAAAATACAATTAACCGCACCTATTTTTTCAGCTTCATCGCTGAGTTCATCTAAAAAAGGAATCACCTGTTCTTTGTAGGGAATGGTGACATTCAGTCCTCTGAGATTGTCTATGCTAAAGATTTTTTCTACTTCTTCAATTTGCTGAATATCAAATAAATCGTAGGAGTAATCTGGTAAAGATAATCGATTGAATTTCTGTTCAAAATATTTTTTTGAAAACGAATAGGAAATATTTCTTCCGATAAGCCCAAATTTCACCATTTTTATTGGCTTTAAATCTAATTAGATGACAAATGATGTCTATTCACTTTGGAGAAAATCCAAGAAACCAGCAGTCCGAAGAAAAACGCTGATGATATGACAATCAGATAGTTATATAAAGTTATTTTCACAGGGAAAGGTAAGTCCAGACCTACCGATGCCTTGAAAAAGCCTGTTTGTATCTGCAAAATACAAACTAAAGTTCCCAGTATCAACCCAAAGAAAACGCCTAAACAAACAATCAGTGCGCCTGTGTAGAAATAGGTTTTTCTTAACTGTGAAAATGTAAAACCTAACGAAATAAGTGATTTAGCTTGTTGTTTTTTGTCTAGTTGAAGGATGATGATTGCACCAGCGAGATTGAAGGTTGTGATGAAAATTACCAAAATAAAAATCAGATAAATAATCAGTTTTTCGGTATTTATCATCTTCCAAAACGCTTCGTTTTCCTCCATCTGAGTATTGATGTAGATGCTTTCATCGGCTAATTTTTCCAGCAGGGATTTTTTTACTGCATCGGCTTGTTCGGGATTATTTAGCTTTATAGCGATTTGATAAGCCGAATTTTTCGGAAGATTGAGCAGTCTTTGAGTAAGTTCTATCGGAGCAATGATATAGTTGTTAAGTTGTTCATTTTCAGCGAAAATACCTGTTACGAATATAGGCTCTTTGTTGAAAATATCTTCTTCTTTATTGATGAGTCCTTCTCCTGCTTTTGGAATGAAAATGGTGGCTGTCGTATTGTCATCATCTCCACCAATGGGAATACCAAGCCTGTTGTTTAGAAGTCCTTCTACAATGACCTCATTTTGGTACTGAAAGGAAGGATATTCTCCATATATAATGGATTTTTGGAGAGGATTTATTTGGGTATAAATAGAATCAATGCCCTTTAAATAGGCGATTTCTCCATTTTCATTATAATTGAGATAAACTTTCTCTTCAATTACTTTTGAAAATGCTTTTATTTCAGGCTCTTTTTCTAATACAGAAATGATTTCTTCGGGATTTTTTAATAGTTTCCCTTCTTTGCTTTTTATCGTTAAATCCGCATGGATATTGTTAATCAGCTCTTTATTAAGCTCTTCCAACCCAGAAAAAATAGAAATCACTATAAACATCGCCATTACCGCAATAGTCATAGCCGTAGCTGCCAATCCTGTGATAAAGGACACAGCTTGGCTGCCTTTTTTGGAAACTATGTATCGAAGGGCGATGTAGAAAGGAGTGTTCATTTTTACAGAATAGGGTTGTCTCCTAGACCTTTAAGTTCTCGTTCTAGTTTTTCTACATCATCTAGGGAAGTGTCCAGATAAAAATTGAGCTGAGGGATTGCTCTTACTTGTTTTGCCATTTTTTGCCCAATGAAATTTCTGTAATATGATTTGTTTTCCTCGATTTCTTTCATCACAGCATCTCTGAAATCCTGAGGGAAGATGCTTAGATAAACTTTGGCTATTCCTAGGTCAGCAGTGACTTTTACATCAGATACGCTTACCAATAGGCTTTGTTTGCTGTCTGATGACTGCTTTCTAAAAAGTTCCGCTAGGTCTTCTTGTATGATTTGTGCTACTTTTCTTTGTCTATTACTTTCCATATCCTGCAAAGATAATATTTATTTAATCTATTGGATGTAATTTATGAAAAAAAACTTGCTTTTAATAAATAAATTTTTACTTTTGTGCAAATTAAAAAATGCATTTATGAGTTTTATTAAAGAATTTAAAGAATTTGCCATTAAAGGAAATGTGGTGGATATGGCAGTAGGGGTGATTATTGGAGGAGCTTTTGGTAAGATAGTGAGCTCTTTTATAGAAGATGTTATCACGCCTCTTCTTCTTACTCCAGCTTTGGAAGCTGCTAATTTGAAGAATATTGAAGAACTGACTCTTTTTGGAGGAGTTAAGTATGGAATGTTTCTTTCAGCGGTAATCAATTTTGTTATCATTGCTTTCATCTTATTCATGATGATAAAGGGAATTAATAAACTTAAAAATGAAAAACCAGCTGACGAACCAGCAGCGCCTACACAAGAGGAATTATTGGCTGAAATTAGAGATTTATTGAAAAATAAATAAACAAATTTTTATTCATAAAAGTTTAAAATTCACAAAAAATCCTCTCAAATTTGAGAGGATTTTTTTATTTCTTTAGTTTTATGGACAGGTTCTTTATCATGTCTTCGGACATTTCTTTTATTCCAAATTTATAGTTCAGTCCCCAGTCTCTTTTAGCAACGCTGTCATCTATGCTTTTTGGCCAGCTTTCTGCTATTTTTTGCCTAAAATCAGGTTCATAAGAGATTTCAAAATTAGGAATTATTTTTTTAATTTCTTCTGCTAATTCTTCTGGTGTAAAGGACATTCCGCCTAAATTATAAGATGTTCTTACAGAAATATTTTCGCTAGGTGCTTCCATTAGTTTTATCGTTGCATCTAAGGCGTCTTCCATGTATAGCATAGGCATGGCTGTTCCTTTTTGGATGAAACTCGTGTATTTTCCTTTTTCTATTGCTTCATAGAAAATTTCCACGGCATAATCTGTGGTTCCTCCACCAGCAGGAGTCTGCCAAGATATAAGCCCTGGGTATCGGATACTTCTGATATCTACATTGTGTTTTTGGTGATAATATTCACAGAGTTTTTCACCAGCTACTTTGGTTACTCCATAGATGGTGGATGGATTGAGTGTGACTTCTTGTTCTACATTATAAGGAGAAATTCCTCTTCCAAAAACTGCGATAGAACTTGGCCAAAATATCTTTTTGATTAGTCCATTTTTAGCCATTTCACATAGATGAAGTAAAGGGTCTAAATTTACATTCCAAGCCAAAATAGGCTGTTTTTCGGAAGTTCCTGATAGGAGTGAAGCTAGGTGATAGACAGTAGTGATATTGTATTCTTTGATGATTTTTTCTAATTTTTGGTGTTCAGTAACATCTAGTTTTATGTATTTTCCAGCGCTGTCTAGTCCTTCTTTTATATAAAGGTCAGAAGCTATTATGTTTTCCTTTCCATATACGCTAGCAAGTTTTGTTACTAATTCACTTCCTATTTGTCCATTGGCTCCAGTGATGAGAATTTTCTCCGTGTGTTCTTCCATTTTTATTCGTATTTTTCAGCAACGAAATTAAGAAAAATTCAAAAGATAAAAAAGTAAAAAAGAAAAAACCTTTAACTGGAAAGTTAAAGGTTTTAAACACCAAATCACAAAATATTAATATGAAAAAAATTACTATTTTCTATTTAAAAGTGACCTGGCTGGGATTCGAACCCAGGACCCATACATTAAAAGTGTATTGCTCTACCAGCTGAGCTACCAGGTCTACAATATGAATGAACAAATATCTTATTGGTGTCTGCGACTGGATTCGAACCAGCACATCCTTAGGATACCACCCCCTCAAGATGGCGTGTCTACCAATTTCACCACGCAGACTTATTGTCTTTTAGTGACCTGGCTGGGATTCGAACCCAGGACCCATACATTAAAAGTGTATTGCTCTACCAGCTGAGCTACCAGGTCTCCATCATTACTGTGTCAGTAATTTTTGAGTGGTGCAAAGATAGGTATTTTTTTTTATTATCAAAATTTTTTATCAAATTTGTTGAAAATTTTTATCATGATAATTACACTTATGGGATATATGGGAAGTGGTAAGTCTATCGTTTCCAATGAATTAAGCTCTAAATTACGCTTTAAAAATATTGACTTAGATAATGAAATTTCTAGTGAAATAGGGTTGTCTATTCCTGAAATTTTCCAAAAAAAAGGAGAATTATTCTTTAGAAAAAAGGAAAAAGAGATTTTGGAAAGGGTTTTGGACTCCCAAGAAGATATAGTTTTGAGTTTGGGAGGAGGAACGCCGTGCTATTATAATAACATAGATCTTATAAATGAAAGATCAGTGAGCGTTTATTTGGTGGCTAATGTCAATACTTTGGTGAAAAATCTTCTGTATGAAAGAGAAAAAAGGCCTCTGATAGCGGGAATAAAGGAAGAGGAATTACCTAATTTCGTAGGGCAGCATCTCATGGAAAGGAATCATTACTACTCTAAAGCAAAGATTTCGGTATTGGTGAATGACTGGGGTCTTGATAGAATTGTTAGTGATATTTTGACTGAGATAGAAAAATTGTGTTATGAAATGAAAAAATAAAAACTGATCAAAATATCAAGTATGTATTCATAATAAAAACCGAAAGCCAATAATTATAGATTTAATATAATATTGACTTTCGGTGTAGTATAATCATTTATCGTTTATCCTCTATTCCAAATTTTCCCCAAAGACTAGGTTCTATATCTAGTTTTACTCTTTTTTTCATTTGGGAATAGAGTTTGTCTAATTCTTTTAGTTTAGAGTTTATATCCTCTGTTTTTTTCTTAGATTCTGCTTTTAATCCTTCATTTTCGCTATTTAAAGTTTCTATTTTTTCTCTTAAAGTTTCTAAATTTACAATAGTATCATCTGTAATTCCAGCAGGAAGATTAGATTTTATCTTTTTTAGTCCATCTATTAGAACGTTAGCATTTGTTATTTTTTGAGAATATGTTTTTGTAGCCATATTTATTATTTTATATTTTTATATAAAGTATTTTTAGTATATATTATTAACTCCAGTAAGTTTTAGTTTTATCAGCTTTATATATATACTTATTTTCTAGCATTCTATCTACTTTATATGTAGTATTTTCTATTTCGCTCAAATTTTCATATCTAATAGCAACTATATTATTATCAATAGTATTATAATTAGATAATTTTTCTTCTAATTCACTATAATTTTTATTAAATATAGATAAATTTATATCATTTATAGATTTATTTTTCTTTATTCTATATTCTTTATTATTATATTGGAAAATTTCAATATGAATAGGTTTTTGATTTTCAATTTTTATAATGTTTTTATCATTAGAATCAAAATTAAAATCTTTTTTACTTATAATTTGATTCTCATTCTCATTTTTTATATCATTATTATTTTCTTGTGAATAAAAAAATGAAACTGTAAAAATAGATAATATTGAAATTGTCTTTTTCATAGTGTTTTGAATTTTGAGTTTAATTTTATTTTGCAAATATAAATAAAAAAATAATATAAATATAACTTTTTTAAAATATTTTTAATATTTTTAAAATAATAAGTAATATTTATACTATTTAAGTATTTTAATTTAAAATATATATATAATTTTAATCTATCATGATATTATTTTATTATATTTGTATATAGATATTTAAAAAAAATATCTCCCCAAATTATTTGGGAAGATACCTTTATTATTTTATAAGATTATTTTTAGATAATCTAAATTATCTTTTAATTAAAAATTAAATTGTATTATATATTTATAGTATTATTTAGTTTTAATTATATAATAGCTTCTTTTATTTTGGTTAATTTAGCTAAAAGATTATCTAATTTATCAAGTTGAAGCATATTTGCTCCATCGGATTTAGCTTCAGAAGGATTAGGATGTGTTTCTATGAATATTCCATCAGCTCCTACGGCAATTCCTGCTTTTGCAATAGTTTCTATAAGTTCTGGTCTGCCACCAGTAACTCCGCTTTCTTGATTGGGTTGTTGTAATGAGTGGGTGATATCTAGAATTACAGGAGAATATTGTTTCATAATAGGAATTCCACGATAATCTACTATTAAGTCAGTATATCCGAAAGAATTTCCTCGTTCTATGATGGCTGTTTTTTCATTTCCAGAGTCTTTTACTTTCTGTACGGCGAATTTCATCGCTTCTGGTGATAGGAATTGCCCTTTTTTCAGAGTTACCACCTTGTTGGTTTTAGCGGCAGCTACCAAAAGATCAGTCTGTCTAACCAGAAAAGCAGGGATTTGTAATACATCTACGAACTGAGCTGCCAGCTCGGCGTGTGCATTTTCGTGGATGTCTGTGGTAGTAGGAATGTTGAAAGTTTCGCCTACTTTTTTCAGAATTTGAAGTGCCTTTTCATCGCCTATTCCTGTGAAAGAATCCACACGAGAGCGGTTGGCTTTTTTGAAACTCCCTTTGAAAATGTAAGGAATTTTATATTTATCAGTGATTTTGATAACGGTTTCGGCTATTCTCATCGCCATATCTTCGTTTTCTATGGCGCATGGACCAGCTATTAGAAAGAAATTTTTAGAATCTTTGTGGCTGATGTTTGATAAATGCTGTATCATATATATGTATTTAAATTTTCACAAATATAGGTTTAATTTTAATAAATATTCAATAGAAAAAGCGAGCTATGAGACTCGCTTTTGTAGGTTTTATTCGGTTACACTTATAACTTTTTGGGTTATTTTTTGAGTTTTTTCCTTTTCATAAGTAGAATCAAAAGGTTTCATAATAGGGAAAAGGAATTGATAAAATGGCGTGATATTCTGCACTTCCTCAGATTTTTCAAAAGCTTTTTCTTTTCCCATCATCTCTAATTTTTTAATGAAATTATCAAATCTTTTGTCAATAACCGAAATGGAATTCACCAAATATTGGTATCCTTTGTCTTTTTTACCAGCAATTTCGTAGCCATTTACTACTGCTTGGACTACCATAGAGTAGAGCATAGGCTGGGTGACCATCTGTCTTCTAAGCAGGTTTTGCTCTCGTTTGCTGAGGCTTAGATAATAGTCATATTCGCTGAAAATATCCTTTTTCATCTGTCCAGCCAGTTTGAGACCTTTTTGCTCTTCTCCTGCGGCTATATATCCGAAAATAATAGCACTCACGGAGCGAGGGTCATTATATTTCTCCACAGGAATTTCTCTTGAAGCCAGGTCTAAAACTTCCAAAGCTTTTGCTTTTTGTCCTTTTAAGACTAATGCTTCTGCAGCTCTTCCAGCTGATGTTCTGTAGTTCATGATGTTGGAAGTTGCTGTTTCATCATAGTGTACTTTTAGGTCTTTGAAGTTCCCCCAACGGAAATTTTTAACAACTTTGTAGAGTTCATCCGCGTCTACACGCCCTAAATCTCCATCTTCTCTTTCAGGAGTTTTGATAGGAACAAGACGATAGTTAAATCCATCAAATTGTAAATAATCATTTAGGTAAAATATATTTTTGGAGTCATAAATACCTCCAGAAGAGAAACTTATGGGTCTTTTCCAATCAAAATTGGCTAAAATATCCATCATCATAAGTTCATTTTTGTACATAGTAGAACCTTCGTAGTTAATGATGATTTCGTTTTCTGCAAGTGGAGCATCTTCCGCTTTTATAATTCCTGATTTTACTGCATTTTCTTTGTTTACAGGTAATACGAATTTGCTTACAGGTAGGAAGTTGAACTTGTGATATTGCTCTTCTCCGAATAACATTTTTAGAATCATGTCCTTATCCTCTGATTTGGAACGGAGGAACTGGATAGCTTCTTTTAATGTCATGGTTTCTTGGGTTAGATATTTTCTTAAAGAAGCCAATTCTGTCGCTGGAACTCCCTGTTCTTCAAGGTTTTCAAAGATGCTTGTCCAGCTGTTTTTATTCATTAGATAGATTTGGTCATTCATTCCATCTCGATATTCGGCATGAGACAGGGAGGAAGGAACAGGCATCGCATTATAAGTTCTTCTTTTCACTTGGTCTATGTTCCAAGGTGTCGCCAAAAGCGTGTGGTTGATTACCTTTACATCATCTCTAAATCTTTCTGTCTCTTGGATAGCCCAAGTAGGGTAGGTGTCATTGTCCCCATAGACAAATAAAATTCCGTTTTTAGGAAGGGATTTTAGTGAAGAATAGGCATAATCATATGCTGTGTATCTACCGCTTCTGTCATGTGGAGTATAGTTTTGAAAGCCCATCATTAGAGGGATTCCCATTAAAATAGCACCAATACCGATATTGACAGCATTGTTTTTTATTTTATTTTTAAGGAAATCAAAAATTCCTGCCACGCCCAGACCTATCCATATCGCAAAAACATAGAATGAGCCGACCATAGCGTAGTCTCTTTCTCTTGGTTCAAATGGTTTTACCCCTGTGTAGAAAATAATTCCCACACTCATCAGGATAAATATAGAAAGCAGGGCATATGATCTTCCAAAATCTTTTAACGATTGATAAACAAAACCAATGATTCCAAGAAGAAGAGGAAGGAAGAAAAAGTATACAGTACTTTCGTTTTTGAATTTTGATGGCAGGTTGTCTTGGTCGCCCAGCATCATATTGTCAATGGCAGAAATTCCACTAATCCAGTTTCCGTTCGTGTTTTCCATGTGTCCTTCTAGGTCGTTTTGTCTCCCTACGAAATTCCACATCAGATAACGAGCGAAATAATATCCATTCTGGAAATCAATGAAATAATGCAGGTTTTGCGCCAGAGTAGGCTTTTTGATTTTGATTAAATCATAGCTTTTTACATCAAGATAATCTTTTGCAGTGATGTTTCCATCTTCATACTTAGCTTTTAATTCATCAAAAGCTTTTTTCGCATGAGGATTGTCCACTATGTTTTCATTGGAATAATTAAACTCAAAATCAGGCGCTCCGTACATAGACACATAGTTGTTCATTACAGTCCTGTCAGAGTTGTACATTCTCGGCAAGAAGCTGACATGGTCTTTGTTGTACACATAACTGGTGCGTTCGTCTACTTTGTCATATTTTCCTGTTTTTTCATTTTTTTCGTAGACATCGCCTGTTTTTATTGTTTTGTAACTGCCGTCTTCGTTTCTTTCTATTCCATGTGCATCTAGATGAGCGGTGTAGTTTTGTCCATATATAGTAGGCCAGTCGCCATATTGTTCACGGTTGTAGTAATCCAGCATACCAATAGCAGTATCAGGATTGTTTAGGTTCATAGGAGGATTGGCATTGGCTCTGATAGGAATCATCATCCAGCACGAAAATCCGATAATCATATAAACAACTGATAATGCGATGGTTTGGTATAAATGGTTTTTGGTTTTTCTGGTATATCGGATGATGTAATAACAGAAAGCAACCAAAATGATAAATGCAATGATAGTTCCCGAATGGAACGGCAGTCCGACACTATTCACAAAGAAAATCTCGCTCTTTCCGAAAAGTCTCATGACAATAGGGAAAATTCCTTTAAAAACAAATGCTAAAACTCCAAGCGTGATGAAATTAGCAATGATAAAGTTTTTCCAAGTGAATTTGTAATTTCTTGCATAATAGATGAAACACACTGCAGGAACTGCCAGCATTACCATCATATGGACACCCACAGAAAGCCCTACGATAAAGAAAATCAGGATGATCCATCTCTGGCTGTCGCTGTCATGGTATTCGTTTTCCCATTTTGTAATCAGCCAGACTATAAGTGCGATGAACATAGACGCCATAGAATACACCTCGCCCTCCACTGCAGAATACCAAAAAGTATCCGAAAAAGTAAACGCCAGTGAGCCTATAACTCCCGAAAACAGTACGGAAATCATTTCTGCTGAGCTGAGCTCTTCCATTTCTTTGTTTAAAATTCTTCGGACTAAATGTGTAATGGTCCAAAAAAGAAATAAAATCGTAAATGCACTGAATAGCGCAGACATAGCGTTGATAATCAGTGAGTAATAGGCCTCATTCCCAAAGCTCAAAATAGCCGCCACAGCGCCCACCAGCTGGAACAATGCTGCTCCTGGTGCGTGGGTAACTTCCAGTTTTACAGCGGATGAGATATATTCACCCGTATCCCAAAAGCTGAATTTATGCTCTATAGTAGATAGATAGGTCACCAAAGCAATCCCAAAAACTGCCCAGCCTAATATGTTATTCCATTTTTTAAATGTCCAATTTTTCATTAATAAAAATAATTTGTCGCGAAATTAAGATTTTTTGATAAAAGAAATCCAATTTTTAGCCTAAAATTATGATTTTTTTAAATATTTATCTGATGAGGAAAAATTCTTTTTTAGAATTATTTTAAATAAAAATTTGGTTTGTATATTTAAAAATATTAGTTTTGCCTAATATTTATTTCTAATTAAATCTAACTTTTTATGAAAAATTATAAACTTTTTCCATTATCAGCCCTGTTTTTCATGGGTTTGATGAATGCGCAAGATGTAAAGCAAGACTCCCTTCACAAGGATAAAAATGTAGATGAAGTGATTATCACAGGAACGCTCAAACCGATAAGCAAGTCTAAAAGTCCCGTTCCAGTGGAAATTTACACCAAGAAATTTTTTGAAAAAAATCCGACTTCTAACCTTTTAGAATCTATTTCTATGGTTAATGGGATTCGTTCGCAGATTAACTGCTCGGTTTGTAATACGGGAGATATCCACATCAATGGGCTGGAAGGGCCTTACTCGCTGATTCTCATCGATGGAATGCCGATAGTGAGTTCCCTTTCCACGGTCTACGGTCTGAGTGGAATCCCGAATTCTATGATAGAGCGAATAGAAATCGTGAAAGGCCCTGCGTCCTCTGTATATGGGACAGAAGCGATGGGAGGAACCATCAATATTATCACTAAAAACGCTTTGACCGCACCGAAGTTTGCTTCGGATTTTAGCACGACTTCTTGGGGCGAGCAGAATATGGATTTGGCTACGAAATTCAATATTGGTAAGAAAGCAGCGTCTATCTTGAGCGTGAATTATTTTAATTTTACTAATAGAATTGACAAAAATAAGGACGGCTTCATGGATACCACGCTTCAAGACCGAGTTTCAGTATTTAATAAGTGGAATTTTAAGCGAAAAGACAATAGAATGGCTTCCTTTATGGCAAGATACCTTTATGAAGACCGATTGGGAGGGCAGCTCCAGTGGCAGAAACAGCATAGAGGCGGCGATGAAGTCTATGGCGAAAGTATCTATACCAACCGCTTTGAGGCGATAGGGCTTTATCAGCTTCCTACGGTGGAGCAGTTGTTTTTACAGCTTTCGTTTAATTATCATAATCAGGATTCCAGATACGGAACAGAAGCCTTTGATGCGACACAGCGCACGAGTTTTGGGCAGTTTTATTGGAATAAAAATTTCGGAAAGCATGACCTGATTGCAGGAGCTACTTTGCGCCATAACTACTACGATGACAGCACGATAGGAACGCAGAATACAGACGGAACGAATAACCCGACCAGCGACTGGCTTCCAGGGCTTTTCGTGCAAGACCAATGGACTTTTAATGACAAACACTCACTTTTGCTGGGGTACAGATTAGACCACAGTAAAAATCATGGATTTATTCATTCTCCGAGGCTGGCTTATAAGCTGAGCCCAAGCCCTGCGACCAGTATCAGAGCGAGTTTTGGGACTGGTTTCCGCGTAGTAAATGTCTTTACCGAAGACCATAAATCGCTTACCAATGCTAGAGAAACGGTCATTAGAGACATTAAACCAGAAAAATCCATCAACGGAAATATCAATTTTACTCAAAAAATAACCGCAGGAAACGGCTATATTGATATAGATGCTACGGCTTTTTATTCCTATTTCACGAATAAAATAGTAGCTGATACAGAGACAGATAGCGATAAAATCATTTATGATAACCTGAAAGGACATGCGATAAGCCAAGGGATTTCATTGGGAGCGAATATAAAATTCGGTATTCCGCTGAGCCTGAACATAGGGGCGACCTATATGGATGTTTTTGAAAAGTATGAAGAAGGGGGCGAAACGCACAAAAAATACGAGCAGCTCGCACCTAAATGGTCTGGAACTTATGCGCTCAGCTATGAGTTTAGTAGAAAATTCGGAGTGGATTTCACGGGCGAAGTTTATGGGCCGATGCGCCTTATCACCGTTCCGAAGGATTTCCGACCAGAATACTCGCCATGGTATAGTTTGGCGAATATTCAGCTGAGAACTAAGTTTGACAATGGATTGGAAATTTATGGCGGCGTGAAAAACTTGTTTAATTTCACTCCGAAAGACCCTATTCTAAGACCTTTTGACCCGTTTGATAAAGATACAGGAACCAATAATCCGAACGGATATGAGTTTGACCCGTCCTATGGATACGCTCCGATGCAGAAAATAAGAGGTTTCCTAGGAATAAGATACACAATAAAATAAAATATATGAAACTAAAATTCGCTTTTTTGGCGGTTGTGTTGTCTTGTTTTTCTCACGCTCAAGTGCTGAGTAGTTTTGAGGAAGTGGAGAAATTAAGAAAAGAAAATCCTAAACCTGTGGTTGTTTTATTCACCACTGAATGGTGCGGAGTGTGCAGAGTGCAGAAGAAAAATTTGTCAAAACTTCCTCAGAGCACATGGAACAGCGTTTATTTTATAAGTATAAACCCTGAAAAATACTATAAAGACATAGAGTTTTTTGGGAAGAAATACACTTTCGTGTCCAATGGGACTTCGGGACTGCATAAAATAGCCTACGAGCTGGCTGGCGGCAGAGTTCCTGCCTATCCATTCTGGGTTTTTGCTGATGAAAACGGGAAAATGCTCACCCATGAAGGGCTGCTGAAAGAAAAAGAACTAAATTCAATTTTTTCTAATCATAATCACTAAGTGCGGAAGTAAGGCGATTTTGCCTTACTTTCGTTTTTTATTTGTTTTCAGATTTTTTCAGAAGATATTTTTGCAGGATTTGGTTCAAAGGATATATTTTGAAAATAAGATTCCCGATGAATATTACCACCAAAACCAAAGCAGGTTTGTAAATCAAATTCACGAAACTGGACTGAAAATTAGGAGAAACTGTAGCCAAAACAATCGCAGAACCGCAGATGATAACAGCCCAGAGCATTTTGATGGATAATGGGAAAACCCTGAAATGGCGGTAGTTGAATACGATTTTTATTAAATTAAACGAGGTCAAAGAAACAGCATAAGAAATTGCAATTCCTAAAATACCTAAATTGGTATATTTTAGGAAAAAAGCATTTAGAGCGATGGTTACCACGGCTAAAATAAGCATAAACAGAGTGTTGTACTTATAAAATTTGGACATGGAAATAATGTGGCTGTTGAATCCCGTAGCCAAATCAAACAGCATCGTAATGCCGATAATCCATAAAATAGGCTCTGCTGTCCGAAGAAGTTCACCATTTTTCATAAAGTCCGTAAGGAAAGGGAATCCCACTACAATGCACGAAAAAAAGACCAATCCTAAAAAGAATAAACTCAGGGAAGTTTTTTTGTGAAAGCGGTCAAGTTCTTGCAGGGTGTTTTCCGTAAGATGCTTGTTAATCATCGGTGCAGAGATGTTGTAAAGCCCCATCTGAGGGATGTTTATGAGGGTAACGATGGAGTAAATATTACTGTAAAGCCCATTTTGTTCAAAACCAATGTATTCCCCAATCATCACATTGGCAATTTTCAAAGCTAAAAAACTGCCTATATTTCCCAAAAATCCAAAAAAACTGTACGATAAAATCTGAACCCAAAGCCTGTTTTGTCGGAAGTAATCTGTGCTAAAATCAAAATGGAATTTTTCTAACCTGTTGTTATACAGGAAATAACCCAGCATTGCCATAAAGAAAACAGAAATAAAGAAAATAAGCGCTAGATTTTCAGGGACTTTTGTGAAGAAAAACAAACAAAAAGCACCGATGTTGGCGAGTTTAGGAAACAGATTTTCAAAAATGTTCGGAATGGCGATGCGTTTATAGTTGGAAATATATTTATTCAAAACAGTAGAAATGGACAGAAACAAAATCAAAGGAAAAATCAGATGTTTCGCCTGCCAGTTTTCACTTTGTTTCAGAGAAGGGAAAATATTGAAAATCAGAAAGTAAAGAATTTCGAAAATAAAAAAGTTGATAAAAATCCCTACAAGGGACAGAGAAAGCATATTCTGGTGTTTTCCGTCTTTTTGTGTCTGTGCAAAAAACTTGACATTAGAAAAAGAAATCCCAAAAACCACTATCGGAACGAACATCTCCGCTGTTGGGAAAATAAATCTCAACTTGCCATAAAATTCCAAATCATTTGGGAAAATAAAGAAATTTGCCAGTGTTCCCAGCAAAAATCCCAGATATCCTACACTGGAATATTTTAGCC
>CAUQSG010000008.1:0-37784 GCA_963520725.1 uncultured Flavobacteriaceae bacterium
TGAACCTCTTTTTTTATCGTTTGATAGAAAAAGAGGTTTTTTTCGTTTTTAATGGTTTTGTTTTTTTAATCTTCATTGAATTGCTTGATTATAGGAAAGAGGTTTTTGTTTGATAGGAATTTATTAAATTTGGGTAATGGAAACTGTTTATATTTACCAAATAATAAAATATAGCAAATAATCTCATGTACCAAGTAATAAATAATTTGCCGATTGATTATGATTTTCAATCCAAGACGAAGGAAGAACTGAAACTATACGCTAAATGGTTTGAGGAAAATAAAGAAAGCAGACTACAAGAGCTGATAAAAGCAGTAAAAACTACAAAAGGCTATGAAAACTGGGAGGCAGACTACAGCCCAGAATCTCTGAAAATGCTTGGAAAGTGGTTTGAGGAGAATGTAGAAACAGAGAAGCTTTCAGAGGAAGAATACAAAGAAAAGAGAGCTGCTGTTCCAGATTATATAGAAATACAAGACTGGGACATTACAATAAAGACCCGCTCGTTGGCTGTAGATATTGGGATTTATTTTGGAGAAGTTTTTATAAAGAACCATGAAGGTTTAAAATGGGAGCAATATCTTACTCGTAGCAAGTATCATATGGATAAAGGACATATGGTAATAAAAGGTTTTGGAAAGGGTGTACTTAACAGTATATGGTCACTTTATATAACAGCTAAAAGATTAGCAAGAAAAGAGGAAACAGGAGAGGCGGTATACGAATTTTATACAATGTTAGAGAATAGATTAGATGAAAAGTATAAATAAAATTATAAATTTAAAAAGAAAGGATTAGCTGTTTGCTAATCCATTTTATTATATTTTTTCATTAGATTTTCGTAGGTTTTTTGTGGCAGAATCCATTTGAGAGGAATGCCGATTTTTTGCCCAAATTTCCCGAAATAGTAATGAGCTTTCCATTTGTTTTTTAGCAATAGTTTTTCGATGTATTTCGCCACCTCCACAGGCTCTACTCCGTGGTCTACATGAGAATTCATAGTAGAATAAACTTTGTAAAAAATATTTTTGTAAGGCTCAGAAACCGTGGTTTTAATTCGGTTTTCTGCAATATTGGTCTTTATATCGCCCAGATGAAGGGAGCAAAGATCTATATTCCAAGCTGAGATTTCGTATCTCATGGCTTCGGTAACTTTATCCAAAGCCGATTTGGAGGCAGAATAAAATCCTCTGAAAGGCAGTCCCATTTCTGAACCGATGCTGGAAATATTGATAATCTGTCCTGATTTCTGCTCGCGCATTTTGGGCATCACGGCGGTCATCATCTGCACAGCTCCGATTAGATTCAGGTTAAAAAGTTTCATAATCTCCTCTTTATTAGAGTCTTCTACGGCTCCCACCATGCCCATTCCAGCATTGTTGATAAGAATATCAATATGATTTTCTTTGGATAGAATTTCCTCTATGGCGCGGTCTATTTGGCTTTTTTCGGTGATATCGGTCGGGATGGATGTGAAAAGCTTAGAATCAGTCTTTTTTCTGCTCAGTCCGTAGACTCTGTGTCCTTGTTTTCCAAAATATTCTGCAAGGGAAAAGCCAATTCCAGATGATGTCCCTGTGATGATGATTGTTTTTTTCATTTAGTCGTGTTATATGGTTGATTCTCCGTTTAGATTGGTGGTCAGGGCTTCGGTCATGAAGTCAAAAAATGGGCGCATTGCTTCCAGACCAGTTGTTACTTTGTCTAAAAAATCAGGGCTGAAAACTTCCTCGTTTTTGAAATTTTGAACCAAAAGAAATTGTTTTTTCTTTAATAAATGAACATAAGGATGCTCTTTTTCAAAGCCTTTTGGAGCAGTTTTTAGTTCTTCGCCCCAGAATTCTCCTCCGAATAATTTTTTAGCTTTCGCTGAATTTAAAAATGTATCCAAATCCTTTCCGTTTAGTTCTATTTCTTTTCGGATTCTGTGCAAATCATCTTTATTTGGTGCAAAAAATCCGCCGCCGATGAAGCAGTTATCAGGCTCAATATGAAGATAATAGCCGCCTCTGTACTGTGGCTGTCTTCGGGCAAAATAGCCTCCAAAATGGGTTTTATAAGGAGTTTTGTCTTTGGAAAATCTCAAATCTCTGTGAATTCGATAGATTTTCGGCTCTGAAATGAAATCATTTTTTGCAATTTCGCTGTGTACGGCTTGGAAAAACTCCGAAAAATCAGCCTTTGCCTTTTCGTAGTCGGATTTGTGGGAGCTGAACCAGTCCTTGTTGTTATTCTTTTTTAGCTCTTCTAAAAAAGCAAAAATGTTTTGGGATATTTTAGAATTCATTTGTTTAGGATTAAACAGCAAAGTTAATAAAAAACCTTTGTTAAAAAGTTTTTCAGTTTTAGAAATGAAAATGGGTTATTTGATAAATTCCCAAAAATCAGGGAAAGATTTTTCCACCACTTCGGGATTTTGTATTTCTATTTCCTGAATTAGCGAGTAGGGTGCGAATGCCATTGCCATGCGGTGGTCGCCATAGGTAGCGATGGATATATTTTTTTTGGGATTGGTGTAGAGGACAGATTTTATGGAATTGTCCGTGATTTCTGTTTCGCAGCCTATTTTTTTTAGTTCGTTTTGAAGGGCAGAGAGCCTGTCGGTTTCTTTTATTTTAAGAGTGGCAAGTCCGCTTATTTCAAAAGGAATTTTTAGTGCAGCAGCCGTTACACAGATGGTTTGGGCAATGTCTGGGCAGTCGTTCATATTGAGCTGAATGGACTGAGGAAGGCTAAAATTATTTTTTGGAATCAAAGTAATTTCCTGCTTATTTTCATTAAAAATAGTATCAATTCTGAAAAAATGGGAGTAAATTTCGGTAATCCTGGAATCGCCTTGCAGAGAATTTTTATTAAAATTTTTAAGGGTAATTTTTTGTCTATTCAAAGCCGAAAACGAATAAAAATAAGAAGCCGAAGACCAGTCGGATTCCACAGTGAAGGCTGTTTTTTGAGTTTTGATGTTGGGAATTTGGATGGTTTTGTCTTTTAGGATAATGGATTTTCCGCTGATTTCTGAAAGTAGTTTCAGAGTCATTTCTATGTAAGGCTTTGATGTGATTTCTCCTAAAAGCTTTATGGTCAGGCCGTTTTCCAATTTTCCGCCGACAAGAATGAGCGAAGTGATAAACTGCGAAGAAATATCCGCATAAATTTCCACGAAATTTTTTTCTAATGTTTTTCCTTTTATTTTAAGAGGAGGAAAACCCTCGTTTTCTAAATATTCTATGTCTGCTCCCAGCTCTCTAAGTGCTTCTACCAAAGGTTTTATGGGTCTTTGTTTCATTCTTTCGGAGCCTGTGAGGATTTTTTCTACGCCCTCCTGAATCGCAAAAAATGAAGTCAGAAACCGCATCGCTGTGCCAGCGTGGTGGATGTCTATTGTTTTCTCATCGGAATTCAAGGCTTTTTGTAAAAGTTTGGTATCCTGTGAGTTAGATATGTTTTTTATTTCAATATTTCCAAAGAGTTTTTGTAGAATCAGCAGGCGGTTGGACTCGCTTTTAGAGCCTATGATTTGTATTTCATTTGGAAGAGCTAGGTGAAATAATTTCATTTAGAACAAACTTTTATTTTAGTTTTTCATTGTTTTGATGCCTGTTTTGGTCTCTTTCTGTCTTTTTTTTTATTTTCTTGTCAAAGGCATCCTGCAGGTCTATTCCAGTTTGATTGGCAAGGCAAAGTGTTACAAAAAGCACATCGGCAAGTTCTTCTCCGAGGTCTTTGTTTTTATCGCTTTCTTTTTCAGATTGTTCGCCGTATCTTCTGGCGATGATTCTCGCCACTTCGCCTACTTCTTCGGTTAGAATCGCCATATTGGTCAGCTCATCAAAATAGCGGACACCGATTGTCTTTATCCAGTTATCTACTTGCTCTTGTAGTGTTTTTATTTCCATTGTTTTAGAGAAAATTAATTGTATTTTTCAATTTTAGATAAAATTTTCTGATTATTTTTTTCTTTATTTTTAATTAATAAGAGATGAATAATCTTTTGATAAAATTCTTTTGTTTTCGGTTTGACAACAGGGTTGATTTGAATAATTTTCCCATCGGAATAATCTATCATTATATTCACTGTTAATCCATCAATTTGTGGAATAAATTCATTCTCCTCAGAAAGGTTTTTATTAGAATTTGGTTTTTCTTCTTTTATATTTTGTTCGCTGAAAGAGGAAATAATTGCTCTGATTTCCTGAATTTCTTTATCGGTCATTTCTGCACGAAAAGGAATAAGTTTTGGATTTTCAGAAATAAGTTCATTATATGTTTTTACTGAGCTGGTTTCCGAAGGTGGTGGAATTTCGTGGTGATAAACCTCAGGAGAATAAAAAACCAAATATTTTTCTTTTAAATTGAGAATGGTTTCTGCTGGCTGTCCAGCAGTTGCTGGGTAAAATCCAATTTTGATGAGATTTGCCGTTGCCGAATTTTCATTTTTTTTCGTGTTTTTATTATCACAAGAAATAAAAACCAATAGCAAATAAAAATAGAAAACAAATAATTTTTTCATTTTAAATCTTTATTGATAAGCTCCGATAGTAGGATTACTTGTTCTCGAAACGCCTTTGATATCCTGAGGCACACCAGCCGCTGTAGATACATTTCCTTTCTTTTTGGCAGGAGAATCATTTGCGGTGCGAAGGTTCATTTTCGCGATGGTGCGGTTTAGGAATTTAGGATTTTCATTTTTTATAGAACTAATTATCTGCGGATTTGTATCAAAATTATAACCAGCTTTGTCACTATATTTTATAAGCGAATGGCTGATAAGATAATTAAAATTATACCCAGAAACAGGCTCAAATAAAATGGAATTTTCCTTTTTCCCATAAACGATGGAGTTTTTGATGTTGAGTTCCAGATTTGCATTTTCCGTATTCCCAGAATTATTTCGCCATTTATTCGTGGCATAAATTCCCAAAGCTGGCGAAGCAGAACTTTGATACCAATAATTGGCTAATGTACAATGAGTAAGATTAGCTTCGCCACCGCCGAATATGGCTAAATTCGCTCTTCCACAGTTGTTCATTACCATGTTTTCCGCATTGATTTTAGATTTTACGGAATAAATTCCATACTCCTGAAAAGTGTGAATGATAGAATTTTTGATGTTGGCTGTGGTTTTATAAAGATTAAGCCCAGAATTTCCTCCAAAAATCTTAGCATAATTCATGTTTAGAACGGCGTTTTCTTCAAGGTAAATTCCATCCCAGTTGAGTGGAATGGTGTCGTATCTTGTATCATTTCTGTCGCCGCGGAAAATGACTTCTTTGTCTATCAGTCCATTGATATTGAGCTTTGCGTTTTTAGAGATTTTCAGGCTGCTGTTTTTGGTGAAATAAACTTTCGTTCCTTCCTCTATATCAAGGGTTTTCCCTTCTGCGAGAGTGAGCTCTCTGAAGATGATTTTAGCCTTGTCATTTCTCCAAGTTGTATTGGTGTTTATGATATTAGGGTTAGTATCAGATTTTATGAAAAACTCAGCATCCTGCACTACGGAAAGGAGTGTCACATGCTGGCTGCCTCTCGGTGAGCTGAAAACTATTTTGTCCTCGGCGATGGCTTCCCTTGCATTGGCTACGGGAGCTATCTCTATAAAGATAATGAGGCTGTCGTTTTTTATCAGTGGCACATCAAAAAACTCAGTCCCTGCCTTTCCATCCACATTGATGCGGTATGGCGAGGAACTTCCGCCTTCTAATGTGATTTTTGGGATTCGGACATCTTTATTCTCTCTGTTATAGACTTTTACGAAATAAGTTTCAGAGCGAACCTGATTATAAACCGTATCACAAAATACGACATCATGTGAGAATTTTAAGTCAGCAGAAGGTGTTTCAAAGTTGATTTCATCCCTTTTACACGAAACAAATAACAATAAAACCCAAAAACTCAGTCCAAGTAAGAATTTTACTTTCATATGTTTAAAATAATATTCAAAGATAAATATTTTAAGATAAATTTTTAAAGTTTTTGTGAATTCAAAAAAAAATAATATTTTTGCAAACTGAAATACCTAGTATAAGGATAAGATGTCCATTACCATTTTATCCAAATAATTGAATTTTAAAAATAAAAATAATTTCTAGAATATTATGAAAAAAGGAATCCACCCTGAAAATTATAGACTTGTTGTTTTCAAAGATATGAGTAACGACGAGGTGTTTCTTTGCAAATCTACAGCGGAAACAAAAGATACAATTGTATACGAAGGACAAGAATATCCATTAGTAAAAATGGAAATCTCTTCTACATCTCACCCATTCTACACAGGAAAAGTGAAATTGGTAGACACTGCGGGTAGAGTAGACAAGTTCATGAACAAGTACAAAAAATTTGCTAAGTAACATTAGGAAAATATTAAAAGACCTTCTGATTTTTTCAGGAGGTTTTTTTGTTTAGAAGAGGAAAAGAATTAAATTTGTTACAAATAAAAAAATATGCAGTTAGTATTTTCTGATGCCCATTATTGGGAAAATTTCCTTCCGCTGACTTTCACTAGACCTGTTGCGGAGATGCGATGTGGAATTCTTACTTTTTCTGAACGCTGGAAAAAGCTTTTGAGCACGGATGAAATATCCTACATCACGGAGGACTATCTTCAGCAGAAATTCGCTAGACCAGAGGGAAAAGAAAGCTTGTTCATCACGCCTAATTGTATTCCTTCGGATAGGGTTTTGGAGCAGATAAAGGGACTTCGGCTCGGTGAGGCTTTGGTTTATGAAAATGAACTTTTGGCAGCGAAGGTCAATGTGGGAAATTTTAGTTTGGATCAAATTACAATGATGATGGATGTAGAGGGAGAAATTTTGTTGTTTAAACAGCCTACGGATTTATTTTCTTTCAATGATAAAGCGATAGATTTTGATTTTGAACTGCTTACAAAAGGAAGAATTTCGCAGCCGCTTTCTTCTACAAATGGTTTTTTGGGAAAGACCGAAGATTTGTTCATAGAAGAAGGTGCAGTGGTGGAATATTCTACACTCAATGCCAGAACAGGAAAAATATACATTGGGAAGGATGCGGAAATTATGGAGGGCTGCCATCTTCGTGGGCCTATTGCTCTTTGTGAAGGTTCTAAATTTAATCTTGGAGCCAAAGTTTATGGCGCTACGACCATTGGCCCTCACTCAAAAGTAGGTGGCGAGGTGAATAATATCGTCATTTTTGGATATTCTAATAAAGGTCATGATGGTTTTGTGGGAAATTCGGTTATTGGTGAGTGGTGTAACCTTGGAGCAGATACCAATTCTTCTAATTTGAAGAACAATTACGCCAATGTGAAACTTTGGAATTATAAATGGAAAAAATTTGTAGATACAGGGCTTCAGTTTTGCGGATTGATAATGGGAGACCATTCTAAAACAGCGATAAACACCCAACTGAATACAGGAACAGTAGTGGGTGTGGCTGCTAATATTTTCAAGAGTGGATTTCCGCCAAATTTAGTGAATAGCTTTAGCTGGGGCGGTATGAAAGATGATGAAAAGTATAATCTGAATAAGGCATTTGAAACCATAGAAAAAGTAATGGCTCGTAGAAAGGTTGATTTCACGGATGAAGATAAGGGTATTTTGTCGCATTTATATAATGATAAATAAGTTTTTATCAATTTAAACGCTAAAAGGTATTGTTTTTGCTATATAATCAATCATAAAAAATAAAAAAATATGAAAAAGAGAATTTTGGGTGCGATGTTCGCACTATTTGCAACAGGATTGTTTTTTGCGCAGGATGATATGCCAATTTCAAAAAAAGACATGCCATCCGCTGTGCAGAGAAATGTAACAAAGTATTTTGGTAAGAAAGTGATTTCCTCTGTGACTAAAGATAGAGAGGATGGTAAAATTGTTTATGATGTTCATTTTGAGGATGGTACAAAAGCTGAATTTAGCAGCAATGGAAATATCATAGAAGTGAAAAGTTACAGTGGCGTTCCTTCTTCTGTAGTTCCTTCTAAAGTTCAGGCTTATGTGAGAAAATATTATCCAAAGAATAAAATAGTGCACTGGGAAAAAGAGTGGAATAAACAAAAAGTAGAACTTGATAACGATTTAGACCTTGAGTTTACGCTAAAAGGAGATTTTCTTAGAATAGACGATTAGAGTTAGATTTTGAATTCGTTACTCATAGCACTTTCTTTTTTAAATTAAATTTTTTAATTTTGCAAAGAAAGTGCTATGTCTATTTATGATAAAATTGTAGAGACAGCCATCACTTTCGATGATGTGCTTCTAGTTCCTTCTTATTCAGAAGTTTTACCTAATCAGGTTTCTTTAAAATCCAGACTTTCGGATAAAATAACCCTAAATGTTCCTATCGTTTCTGCGGCAATGGATACTGTGACAGAGGCGGATATGGCGATTGCGCTTGCAAGAGTCGGCGGACTGGGGTTCATTCACAAAAATATGCCCATAGAGAAGCAGGCTTCTCAAGTCAATCAAGTAAAACGCTCCGAAAACGGGATGATAGCTAATCCTGTCACACTTTCTAAAGACCATACTCTCGCAGAGGCAAAGGCTCTTATGGCTCAATTCAAAATTTCTGGACTTCCAGTAGTGGATGAAGAGCATAAGCTCATTGGAATAATTACCAACCGAGATGTGAAATATCAAGAGAACCTTTCTGTGAAAGTAGAAGAGCTTATGACTAGAGAAAATCTCATCGTTTCTAACGAAGAGGTTAATTTAGAAAAAGCAAAAGAAATTCTGCTGAAAAACAGAGTAGAAAAACTTCCTATCGTAGATAAATCCAACAAACTTATAGGTCTGATTACCATTAAAGATATAGATAATCAACTAGAATACCCGAATGCAAACAAAGATGAATCAGGAAGGCTGATAGTGGGAGCGGGTGTAGGAATCGGAGTGGATACCATTGAGCGTGTTTCTGCATTGGTGGAAGCAGGCGTGGATATTATCGCGGTGGATTCTGCGCACGGACATTCCAAAGGAGTTTTGGATAAAATAAAAGAAATTAGACAGAATTTCCCTGATTTGGATATTGTTGGAGGAAATATCGTAACTGCTGAGGCAGCAGAAGATTTAATAAAAGCGGGAGCAAATGTGCTAAAAGTAGGTGTAGGACCTGGTTCTATCTGTACTACAAGAGTGGTAGCAGGAGTAGGAGTTCCACAGTTGTCTGCTATATATAATGTATATGAAGTTGCTAAAAAACATAATGTAGCTATCATTGCCGATGGAGGTATCAAACTTTCAGGGGATATAGTGAAGGCTATCGCAAGTGGAGCAGGAGCTGTGATGCTCGGTTCTCTACTAGCGGGAACGGATGAGTCACCAGGGGAAGAAATCATTTTCCAAGGAAGAAAGTTTAAATCTTACCAAGGAATGGGTTCTCTTTCTGCAATGAAGAGAGGAGGTAAGGAAAGATATTTCCAATCGGAAGCAAAAAAATTCGTTCCAGAAGGAATAGAAGGAAGAGTTCCATATAAAGGAAAGTTAGAGGATGTTATTTTCCAGCTTACAGGAGGGCTGAGAGCAGGAATGGGCTATTGTGGCGCGAAAGATATTGTTACGCTACAGCAGGATTCTAAAATGGTAAGAATTACAGGTTCTGGACTGAAAGAATCTCATCCTCACGATGTGATTATTACACAAGAAGCACCAAATTATTCCCTATAAATAGCCAAAAATATCAAATATCGTTAAAAAATGGTTAAAAAAGAAGGTTGAAAAAGCATTATTCTGTGACACTAAATTTTAAAATAACACATTTTGTGTTATTTTTTTTTATTTAATAATATTATTTTTCGAAAAAACGGCTTTTTATAAAGAATTAAAAAATATGTTAAATATCATAAACTAAAAAATGGGAAAAATATTGTAATGTCATAAATTATCTCTACATTTGTTACATCAAAAAAGGATAAGAAAGTTTAGTCCAAATGAAAAGAACAAGAATCCATAAAGTAGTATTTCAAATGTTGGTTGTAATGATCGTGACTAGTTCATTGCAGTTGCTTTTGAAAAATGGTTCTGCTACAAAGGGTGGAAGTGCTATGATGGCTAAAAAAATATCCTTGACTGATATTATAGATGGAGATGACTCTGAAACAGGAGTGCTAAAAGTTAAATACTTTGATGATGAAGGGGTAGATAAAATATTTGAAAATAATAATAACAGAATTCTAAACGCTATAAATAGTCAGCATATATCCTATAATTCTCAATCTGCTGAATATTCAAAACCTCAATTATTCTTACTTTACCAATCTTTGAAAGTAGACTGCTAGATTCTTTTAGGATATATCTTAAAAGAAGTTTAGAGAAGAAAAGATTTGTAAAATGCATGAGATTTATTTAGTTAAAAATATTTTTGACAGAATACAGGAGGAATTTCCAGAAAAATATGAAGATGTTTCAAGTGTTCATTTAAAGGTAGGTTTGCTAAGCAATGTACAGCCTATTCTTATCCAGAATGCTTATAAAGCTTATGTGATGGAGTGTCCAGAGTTTTATCATACAGAGTTGGTAGTAGATGTACTTCCTGTACTGATAAAATGTGAAGAATGTGGAGAAGTCACAGAAGTAAAACAGAATAAATTTGTATGTGGTAATTGTGGGCATCCTACAAGGAACATAATACAAGGAGAGGAGTTATATATTAATGAAATAAATTTTAGGAAAAATGAGTGAAGTTAAACCAAAATCATCAAGACTTACAGCAGGGAGCATAGATACAGAGCATGTGTCACTTAACTTGCTGAAAGCAAACGATTTTGTTGCGGGAACAATTCGTGAGAAATTAAAAGATATATTAGTAATTAATGTTTGTTCTTCGCCAGGGAGTGGGAAAACTACTCTAATGCAGAAGACAGGAGAGTTACTAAAAGGAAAAGCAAAAATGTCTGTATTAGTGGGAGACCCAGAAACAGATAGAGATGCACAAAGAATGAAGGATGTAGGAATAGATGCACTTCAGATCGTGACAGGAGGAATGTGTCACATAGAAGCACAGATGATCTTACAGGCGATAGACCATATGGATCTTAGCAATACAGATGTATTGTTCATTGAAAATGTAGGAAACCTAATGTGTCCATCTTCTTTTGACCTGGGTGAGGATTACAGAGTAACTCTGATCGCGGTAACAGAAGGAGATGATAAACCAAGTAAATATCCTAAAATGTTCTTAACAAGTGAGTTGATGCTTGTTTCCAAAACAGATTTACTTCCATATCTTCCGTTCTCAGTGGATGCAGTAACAAAAGATGCAAGAAGCGTGAACCCAGATATTGAAGTAATGGAAATCTCAACTCTTACAGATGTTGGCATGGATAATTGGGTAAATTGGATTCTAGCAAAAATCAAAGAAAAGAAAGAAGCTAAGAAATAACAGAAACGAAAATAAATAACAGATTCTAAATTATAACAATTAAAACAGGAAATTATGAAATTGATTAAAACAACGCTTGTTGGGATAGGACAAATCTTCCTACAAGACAATGGTTGGTCTGGATTGCTAATTACAATCGGTATGTTTTTTAGCCACTGGACATTAGGTGTAACTTGCTTCCTAGGAGCATTGATAGGAACGCTTACAGCAAAAGCATTAAAAGCTAAAGATGCAGACATAGAGTTTGGTCTTTATGGATTCAATGCAAGTTTGGCTTACATGTGTGTAATGTTCACATTTGCAACTAACGATGCTCATGCAACATTAAATGGTGCAAATCCAATCCTTTGGGTTCTTGGAGCAGTAGCAGCAGTGATAGCAACAGTGATTATGCATGTTTTTGTAACTAAAGGATGGACTGCATTTACATTCCCATTCGTAGTAACATGTTGGGTTCTTTGCTGGGCATTTGCTAAATACAATGTTTTAGGATTAGAACAAACTACACCAGCATTACCTGATTACACAGGAACAGTAGATGCTATTACAACTCCATTCTACGGTTGGGCAGAAGTAAACTTCGGTGCTAATTTCCTTACAGGAGTGTTCATCTTCTTAGGACTGGCAATCAGCTCACCTTCTGTAGCGATGTGGGGAACAGCAGCTGCAACATTGGGAGGATTATTCGCTCACTATGTACTTGGAATAGATGCCAATGTATTAGCAAACGGGCTTTATTCATTCTCTCCTATCTTGGTAGCGTGTGCGTTCGTGACAAAATCAGGAGTTTCAAGAGCAGACTTTGTTTACATCGTTGTTGGAATCCTTTTAGCAGTGTTAATCCACTACGGAGTTAGTCAGTTTATGGCAACTTACACTATTGGTTTCATCGTAGCAACTTGGATTATGGAAGCTGTTCAAAAAGCAGTGAACAAATCAAACCCAAATACTGAGGAATTAGTAAAATCATTAAATCCTTAATAAAAAAAGAAAATATTCAAAACCTGTGTTTTGATATTGTATAATAACTTAATATTAACATTTTAAATTTTTAATTATGCATTTAGTACCTAGAGAAACTGAGAAGCTAATGCTTTATCTAGCTGGTAAAGTGGCTGAAGACAGAAAAAACAGAGGGTTGAAACTTAACCACCCTGAAACAGTAGCGTATATCGCTCACAAATTAATTGAAGGTGCAAGAGAAGGAAAATCTGTAGCTCAATTAATGCAAGAAGGAACTACATACTTGAGTCGTCAAGATGTAATGGATGGAGTTGCTGAAATGATCCACGATGTGCAAATCGAAGCAACTTTCCCTGACGGAACAAAATTGGTAACAGTACACCACCCAATCCACTAATTTAAACTTCTAAAAAAATTAAAGTTATGAGTAATAATAAATATGTAGTTCCAGGAGAATACATCTTAGCTTCTGGTGACATCGAATACAACGCTGGTAAAAAAGTTCTTAAACTTAAAGTTACTAACACAGGAGACAGACCAATCCAAGTTGGATCTCACTTCCACTTCGCTGAAACTAACTCTGCTCTTGAGTTTGACAGAAAAGCAGCTGAAGGTCACAGATTGAATGTTCCTGCAGGTCTTGCACAAAGATTTGAACCAGGTGAATCTAAAGAAGTAGAATTGATTCCTTACGGTGGAGCTAGATCAGTAAGAGGATTTAGCCTTAGACACTTAGAAAGAAACAAAGAGGCTCTTAATTCACTAAAAAAATAATTATTAACTATTAAAATTTAAAATCATGGCTAAATTAGATAGACAAAAATATGCCTCAATGTATGGACCAACAGTTGGGGACAAAATTAGACTAGCAGATACAGAATTGTTTGCAGAAATCGAAAGAGACTTCACAGTATACGGAGAAGAAAACAAATTCGGTGGAGGAAAAACTTTGAGAGATGGTATGGCTCAGTCAGCTACTCACCTTAGAGATGAGGGAGTGTTAGACTTAGTAATTACTAACGCAACAATTATCGACTACTGGGGAATCGTAAAAGCAGATATCGGTATCAAAGATGGAAAAATCGCTGGTATTGGTAAAGCAGGTAACCCAAATACAATGGATGGAGTAACATCAGGAATGGTAATCGGAGCATCTACAGAAGCATTAGGAGGTGAAGGACACATCTTTACAGCTGGAGGTATCGATACACACATTCACTACATCTGTCCACAACAAATCGAAACTGCATTAGCAGGAGGTATTACTACATTCATCGGAGGTGGTACAGGACCTAACCACGGAACATTAGCTACAACTATTACTCCAGGTGCTTGGAATATAAGAAAAATGTTCGAAGGTTTAGACAGTCTGCCAATGAACTTCGGTATCTTTGGTAAAGGTAACTCTTCTTCTCATGAGGCTATTATAGAGCAAATCGAAGCGGGAGTTTTAGGTCTTAAATTACACGAAGACTGGGGTTCTACACCATCTGCTATTGACACATGTTTAACAGTTTGTGATAAATATGATGTACAAGCTACAATCCACACGGATACATTGAACGAAGCAGGATTCGTAGAAGATACAATGAGAGCGATCAATGGTAGAACAATCCACACATTCCACACAGAGGGAGCAGGAGGTGGACACGCGCCAGACATCATCACAGTAGCATCTTACCCGAATGTATTGCCAGCATCAACAAACCCAACTAAGCCATTCACAGTTAACACAATTGATGAGCACTTAGACATGTTGATGGTGTGCCACCACTTGGATAAAAATGTAAAAGAGGATGTATCTTTCGCAGACTCTAGAATTAGAAGAGAGACTATCGCAGCAGAAGATATCCTTCACGATATGGGAGTATTCTCTATCATGTCATCTGACTCTCAAGCGATGGGTAGACCAGGAGAAGTAATCACAAGAACATTCCAGACAGCTGACAAAATGAAGAAGCAATTCGGACCATTGCCAGAAGATGAAGGAACAGGAAATGATAACTTCAGAATTAAGAGATATATTTCTAAAGTAACTATCAACCCAGCGATTGCACACGGTATCCAAAGATACATCGGATCAATCGAAGTTGGTAAGATGGCAGACTTGGTAATGTGGAGACCAGACATGTTTGGTGCTAAGCCAGAATTGATTATCAAAGGAGGATTTGTATCTTACTCTAAAATGGGAGATCCAAACGCATCTATCCCAACTCCACAACCAGTATTCTGGAGACCAATGTTTGGTAACTATGGTAAAGCAAACACTGAAACTACTGCATTCTTCGTATCTAAAGTATCTTTAGAGAAAGGAATCGTTCAGTCTTACGGATTAGGTAAAAAATTATTACCAGCAAGAGGATGTAGAAATATCGGAAAATCTGATATGATCCACAACGATGCAATGCCTAAGATTGAGGTAAATGCACAAACTCACGAAGTGAAAGTAGATGGTAAACCATGTGTATGTGAGCCAGCTAGCAAACTTCCAATGGGACAACTATACTTCATGTTCTAATAAAGTATATAAAACCATATTTAATCAGTCATACCATTTGGTATGGCTGATTTTTTTATTGCCTAAATGTTAAAATACACGAAACATAACAAAAATCATGTTTTTTAATTTTTTTTCTTAAAAACATTCGGTAAATTTGCACATCAATTATTCGTGACATGTTTTTTTAATTCTTAACACGAATACAAATGAAATAATAAAAAATAATTACTTATGGCAAAAATCGACAGACAGAAGTATGCCTCAATGTACGGACCAACAGTTGGGGACAAAATTAGACTAGCAGATACAGAATTGTTTGCAGAAATCGAAAGAGACTTCACAGTATACGGAGAAGAAAACAAATTCGGTGGAGGAAAAACTTTGAGAGATGGTATGGCTCAGTCAGCTACTCACCTTAGAGATGAGGGAGTGTTAGACTTAGTAATTACTAACGCAACAATTATCGACTACTGGGGAATCGTAAAAGCAGATATCGGTATCAAAGATGGAAAAATCGCTGGTATTGGTAAAGCAGGTAACCCAAATACAATGGATGGAGTAACATCAGGAATGGTAATCGGAGCATCTACAGAAGCATTAGGAGGTGAAGGACACATCTTTACAGCTGGAGGTATCGATACACACATTCACTACATCTGTCCACAACAAATCGAAACTGCATTAGCAGGAGGTATTACTACATTCATCGGAGGTGGTACAGGACCTAACCACGGAACATTAGCTACAACTATTACTCCAGGTGCTTGGAATATAAGAAAAATGTTCGAAGGTTTAGACAGTCTGCCAATGAACTTCGGTATCTTTGGTAAAGGTAACTCTTCTTCTCATGAGGCTATTATAGAGCAAATCGAAGCGGGAGTTTTAGGTCTTAAATTACACGAAGACTGGGGTTCTACACCATCTGCTATTGACACATGTTTAACAGTTTGTGATAAATATGATGTACAAGCTACAATCCACACGGATACATTGAACGAAGCAGGATTCGTAGAAGATACAATGAGAGCGATCAATGGTAGAACAATCCACACATTCCACACAGAGGGAGCAGGAGGTGGACACGCGCCAGACATCATCACAGTAGCATCTTACCCGAATGTATTGCCAGCATCAACAAACCCAACTAAGCCATTCACAGTTAACACAATTGATGAGCACTTAGACATGTTGATGGTGTGCCACCACTTGGATAAAAATGTAAAAGAGGATGTATCTTTCGCAGACTCTAGAATTAGAAGAGAGACTATCGCAGCAGAAGATATCCTTCACGATATGGGAGTATTCTCTATCATGTCATCTGACTCTCAAGCGATGGGTAGACCAGGAGAAGTAATCACAAGAACATTCCAGACAGCTGACAAAATGAAGAAGCAATTCGGACCATTGCCAGAAGATGAAGGAACAGGAAATGATAACTTCAGAATTAAGAGATATATTTCTAAAGTAACTATCAACCCAGCGATTGCACACGGTATCCAAAGATACATCGGATCAATCGAAGTTGGTAAGATGGCAGACTTGGTAATGTGGAGACCAGACATGTTTGGTGCTAAGCCAGAATTGATTATCAAAGGAGGATTTGTATCTTACTCTAAAATGGGAGATCCAAACGCATCTATCCCAACTCCACAACCAGTATTCTGGAGACCAATGTTTGGTAACTATGGTAAAGCAAACACTGAAACTACTGCATTCTTCGTATCTAAAGTATCTTTAGAGAAAGGAATCGTTCAGTCTTACGGATTAGGTAAAAAATTATTACCAGCAAGAGGATGTAGAAATATCGGAAAATCTGATATGATCCACAACGATGCAATGCCTAAGATTGAGGTAAATGCACAAACTCACGAAGTGAAAGTAGATGGTAAACCATGTGTATGTGAGCCAGCTAGCAAACTTCCAATGGGACAACTATACTTCATGTTCTAATAGAACTGAAATTTAGAAATAGAACCACCTTTATTAAAAAGGTGGTTTTTTGTTATTTTTTTATAAAAAAGTAGCAAAAACATTTTTTTATCTAAAATAAGTTTTATAAATTTGTGTCATTAAAATAATAAAGATAACACGGTCGAATTGTTTTTTTTAGTAATCTATTATAATTTAGTCATTTAAGTCAGAGGGTAGACCAATAGACTAGCAAAATCGTTTTTAACTTCATAATGTTTTGGTTTTTAGCAGTTTATTGGGCTATTTCTGGTTTGATTCCTTGGAAAAACAAAAAGGCTGTTATATATCATATAATTATGATACCTTTATCTACTTTTTTTATTGTATTTTTGGACTCGTTTAAATCCTGAATGGATGGAAACGGGATTTTTTATTTTTTTAAGATATTGATAATTTAAAAATGAGCCTATGTTAGTGGTTTCTGAGGTAATTCGAAATGCAAAAGGAGAGGATTTGTCCTCAAAAGAAGTAGATTTTTTTGATATAGAATGGTTTGAGTCTACAAGAAAACTTTTGCGCAAAGTCAGTCATAAAGGTGAGGAAGTAGGTTTGAGAATATTGAAAGAAAATCTTAGACTAAAACATCATGATGTGCTATGGGAAGATGGGAATAAAATATTGCTGGTCAATGTATTGCCATCTGATGCGGTAGTGGTTCAGCCGAAGACAATGAGAGAAATGGGAACTATATGTTTTGAGATTGGTAATCAGCACATTCCTATTTTCATTGAGAATGATGAGATTATCATACCTTATGAAGATCCTATTTTTAATTTGCTGAAAAAAGGCGGATATGAGCCATTCAAAGCACAAAGAATTTTTGAAGATATGCTGAAAGCATCATCTGACCACGAAGCTCCTGCAAAGGATCACAAGATAGACACTGATCAGCTTTTTTCAAAAGTTTTTCCAAGTAAATAAACAAAGACTAATTATAATAGATAAAAAACAGAAATAAAATGAAGGTAAATTCACTAATAAGTCTATTACACATTGCGGATCCAACTTTGCCGATTGGGGGATACTCTCACTCAAATGGCTTGGAAACCTATGTGCAGAAAGGACTTGTAAACAGTACGGAGACGGCGGCTTTATTTCTTAATAATATGCTGTCCAGCAGTATATTACATAATGATGCGGCTTATGTGAGATTAGCTTATGAAGCTATGAAAGAAAAAGACAGCTACGAAAGAATAGTTGTTTTGGATGAGGAATGTAGTGCAATGAAGAGTCCAAGAGAAATTCGTGAGGCGAGCCACAAATTGGGAACGAGATTGCTGAAAATCTTCATAGAAGAAGGACAAAAGTGCGATTTCTTGACAAAATTTGGGGACTATGTAACTAAAAATATCAGCGTGGGGAACTATCCTGTGGTATATGGTGCATTGTGCTATTTGATGGAAATTCCATTGGAAGAGGCGATTACAGCATTTTATTTCTCTACGGCTACGGGTATGGTAACTAACGCAGTTAAGTTGGTTCCACTTGGTCAGCTTGAAGGACAAAAAATTCTTTTTGAAGTGAAAAGAAATATTCCTTCTTGGGTAGAAAAAACCATGAATTTGGAAGAAGATAAAATCGGTCTTTCTAATGTAGGATTTGATTTGAGATCTATGCAGCACGAGAGATTGTATTCAAGATTGTATATGAGTTAAGGATTAAAATTATTGAAGTATAACAAAAAATTATAACAAAATGGCAAATAGAAAATATATTAAAATTGGTGTAGCAGGTCCTGTAGGTGCTGGAAAAACTGCTTTGATAGAGGTTTTATCAAGAAAAATGATGGATGATTATCATGTTTGTGTAATCACCAATGATGTTTATACTAACGAGGACGAAAAATTCCTTCAAAAAAATAGTAAATTACCAAAAGATAGAATTGCAGGGGTAGAAACAGGAGGATGTCCTCACACAGCGATTAGAGAAGATGCGAGTATGAACTTGGAGGCAGTGGATGAAATGGCTGCTAAACATCCAGACATGGAAATTCTTTTCGTGGAGAGTGGTGGTGATAACCTTTCTGCTACATTTAGCCCGGAATTGGCTGATTTGACAATATTCGTAATCGATGTGGCTGCAGGTGAAAAAATCCCAAGAAAAGGAGGACCTGGTATTACAAGATCTGACTTGTTGATGATTAACAAATTTGACTTGGCTCCATTAGTAGGTGCAGATTTAGCAGTAATGGAAAGCGATGCGAAGAGAATGAGACAAGGGCGTCCATTTGTATTCACAAACTTGAAAACAGAAGAAGGAGTAGATGCTGTTATCGGATGGATTAAGAAGTATGCTCTTTTAGAAGATATTGAAGAACCTGCAATTATCAGATAATTATGAACGGAATAATAGGGGAATACACCAGTAAGATGAGCCTAAGGACTGAGATCCGAGATGGGTTTCATCACTTGGCGGAAATGTTTTATACCAATCCGTTTGGATTGATGAGATTTGATAAGAGAAGTGCTCATGACCCTTGGTTGAGATACATGATAAGAAGCTCCACTCCAGGGATTATGGCGGGGGATTTCTACGAAATGTCTTTTAGAGTAGCAAAAGGAACTAATTTAGGTCTTGAAACTCAGGCTTATTCTAGAATCCACTCTATGAAACCAGGTGGGTTTGCCAAGCAAACAACTACCATAG
Organism: uncultured Flavobacteriaceae bacterium; assembly: GCA_963520725.1. Classification (GTDB taxonomy): domain Bacteria; phylum Bacteroidota; class Bacteroidia; order Flavobacteriales; family Weeksellaceae; genus JABCPE02. The sequence goes on from CAUQSG010000008.1 coordinate 19,436, forward strand.
ATGTAGAGGAAGATGCTATGTTTCAGTATATTCCACACCCTACTTCACCACACAAGGACTCTGTTTATGAAGCGATAAATACTATCAATATTGCTAAAACATCTAGAGTAATCTGGGGAGAGGTAATTACTTGTGGAAGAAAACTTTACGGTGAAGGGGAAATTTTTGAATTTAAAGAATTTAAAAACTATACGAGAATATTCCTTGATGGTCATCTTATTTTCAAAGATAGATTGTATATGAAGCCAAGCGAAATGGATTTGACTACAATGGGGCAGTGGGAAGATTATACCCACCAAGCTACTATCTTTATCTACGACCAGCAGCTGGAAGAAGATCACCTTCTAGAACTTTTAGAAAAAGCATTAAAAGATGATGAAGGCGTGGAGTACGGTATCACAACTACTGTAGGAGGTGGTATCGTGATAAGAATCGTAGGGCATGGCGGAGAGCAGCTCTATAACATCGCTAAGCGATTCGAATACAGTATTTTAGATGAAATCATAGAACCGATTTAATAATATTGTGATCCTAATGAAAAAACAGTTGTATCAGAAATGGTATAACTGTTTTTTTTCATAAATTTTGAATAACTTTTTGTCAGTTTTAGAAAAAGTTGTAATTTTGCAAATCAAATAATTTAATATAAAGCAATAAAATGCCTACTATTCAACAATTAGTAAGAAAAGGAAGAGCCACAATTGCCAAGAAGAGCAAATCGGTTGCTTTGGATTCTTGTCCACAGAAGAGAGGTGTATGTACGAGAGTATATACAACTACACCTAAGAAACCTAACTCTGCACTTAGAAAAGTTGCCAGAGTAAGACTTTCTAATGGTAAAGAAGTTAACGCTTATATCCCGGGCGAAGGACATAATCTCCAAGAGCACTCGATAGTATTGGTAAGAGGCGGAAGGGTGAAAGACCTACCGGGAGTTCGTTATCACATTGTAAGAGGTGCTTTGGACACTGCAGGTGTAAATGGAAGAACACAAAGAAGATCTAAGTATGGAGCTAAGAGACCTAAACCAGGTGCAGCACCTGCAGGGAAAAAGTAATCATTAAATTTTAAGGAAAGAAACAATGAGAAAGACAAAAGCAAAAAAAAGACCGTTGTTACCAGATCCTAAATTTAATGATCAATTGGTAACAAGATTTGTGAATAACTTGATGATAGATGGTAAGAAATCTATCGCATTTAGAATTTTCTATGATGCACTAGATATCGTAGAAACTAAAAAAGAAGATCAGGAAAAAACTTCTCTTGAAGTATGGAAAGATGCGCTTACTAATGTAATGCCGCATGTAGAAGTAAGATCAAGAAGAGTAGGAGGTGCTAACTTCCAAATTCCTATGCCGATCAGAGCTGATAGAAAAATTTCTATGGCTATGAAATGGTTGATCAAATATGCTTCTTTGAGAAACGATAAATCTATGGCACAAAAATTAGCTGCTGAGATTATCGCTGCTTCTAAAGAAGAAGGAGCTGCTGTTAAGAAAAAAACAGATACTCACAAAATGGCAGAAGCAAACAAAGCATTCTCACACTTTAAATTCTAATCTGAAATGGGAAGAGATCTTAGATATACAAGAAATATTGGTATTGCTGCACATATCGATGCAGGGAAAACTACCACTACAGAGAGAATTTTATTTTACACTGGTAAAACTCACAAGTTGGGTGAAACTCACCAAGGTACATCACAGATGGACTGGATGGAACAAGAGGCTGAAAGAGGGATTACAATTACCTCTGCGGCTACTACTTGTAATTGGAATTTCCCAACTGACCAAGGAAAAGTTTTGCCGGAAACTAAAGGATACCACTTTAACATCATCGATACCCCGGGACACGTTGACTTTACTGTAGAGGTAAACCGTTCTTTGAGAGTATTGGATGGGTTAGTGTTCTTGTTCTCAGCGGTTGACGGAGTAGAGCCACAATCAGAAACTAACTGGAGATTGGCTGACAACTACAAAGTTGCGAGAATGGGATTCGTAAACAAAATGGACAGACAAGGAGCTGATTTCTTGGCGGTTTGCCGTCAGGTAAAAGAAATGCTAGGTTCTAACGCTGTTCCTATCGTATTACCAATCGGAGCTGAAGAAGACTTCAAAGGAGTGGTAGACCTTATCAAGAACAGAGCTATTGTTTGGCACGAAGATACTCAAGGTATGACATTTGATGTGGTTCCAATTCCAGAAGATATGAAAGCTGATGTATTGGAATACAGACAAAACCTCGTGGAAAATGTGGCAGAATATGATGAGTCTTTATTAGAGAAATTCTTTGAAGATCCAGATTCTATCACAGAAGAAGAAATCAATGAAGCTTTAAGAAAAGCTACTATTGATTTGTCTATTATCCCAATGACTTGTGGTTCTTCATTTAAGAACAAAGGAGTTCAGTTTATGTTGGATGCTGTATGTAAATACCTTCCATCTCCACTAGATAAAGATGATATCAAAGGAACTGACCCTAAAACTGATGCTGAAATCACAAGAAAACCAGATGTAAATGAGCCATTTGCTGCATTAGCATTTAAGATTGCTACTGACCCTTATGTAGGTAGATTGGCGTTCTTTAGAGCTTATTCTGGTAGGTTGGATGCAGGTTCTTATGTATTGAACACAAGATCTGATTCTAAAGAAAGAATCTCAAGAATCTATCAGATGCACGCGAATAAGCAAAACCCTGTAGAATATATCGAAGCAGGAGATATCGGTGCAGCTGTAGGATTTAAAGATATCAAAACTGGGGATACACTTTGTGATGAAAAGAACCCTATCGTTCTTGAATCTATGATTTTCCCAGATCCAGTAATCGGTATCGCTGTTGAACCTAAAACTAAAGCTGACCAAGATAAAATGGGTAACGCTTTAGCGAAGTTAGCAGAAGAGGATCCTACTTTCCAAGTGAAAACAGATGAAGCATCTGGACAAACTATCATCTCTGGAATGGGAGAGCTTCACTTGGATATCATTGTAGACCGTCTAAGAAGAGAGTTCAAGGTAGAAGTAAACCAAGGACAGCCGCAAGTAGAGTACAAAGAGTCTCTTACAGCTACAGCTAACCACAGAGAAGTTTACAAAAAACAAACTGGGGGAAGAGGTAAATTCGCGGATATCATCTTCGAAATTGGTCCTGCTGATGAAGGAAAAACAGGTCTTGAATTCATTAATGAAATTAAAGGTGGTAACATTCCAAAAGAATTTATCCCTTCTGTTGAAAAAGGATTCAAAGAAGCTATGAAAAATGGTCCTTTGGCTGGATTCGAGATTGAAGGAATTAAAGTTACACTAAAAGATGGTTCTTTCCACCCAGTGGACTCTGACCAACTTTCATTCGAATTGGCTGCTAAACTTGGATTTAGAGAAGCTGGTAAAGCTGCTAAACCAGTAATCATGGAGCCTATCATGAAATTGGAAGTTGTTACTCCAGAAGAATACATGGGGGATATCGTAGGTGACCTCAACAGAAGAAGAGGTACTGTAAACGGTATGGATGATAGAAATAATGCTAAAGTTATCAAAGCATTTGTTCCATTAGCAGAAATGTTTGGATATGTAACAGCTCTTAGAACATTATCTTCTGGTAGAGCAACATCTTCTATGGAGTTTGAAAAATATGAACCAGCTCCACAGAATGTGGCTGAAGAAGTAATAGCTAAAGCAAGAGGTTAATTAAAATTTAGATTAAAATGTCACAAAGAATCAGAATAAAATTAAAATCTTACGATTACAATTTAGTAGATAAATCTGCTGAGAAAATCGTAAAAACAGTAAAATCTACAGGTGCTGTAGTAAATGGACCAATCCCATTACCTACTCACAAGAGAATCTTTACTGTGCTTAGATCTCCGCATGTTAATAAAAAAGCAAGAGAACAATTCCAGCTTTCTGCACACAAGAGATTGATGGATATCTACTCTTCTTCTTCTAAGACTGTAGATGCTCTTATGAAGTTAGAATTACCAAGCGGTGTAGATGTAGAAATCAAAGTTTGATAAAACAATGTATTTATACATTTTGCTATGATAAAAATCCTTTCCTAAGAAATTGGGAAAGGATTTTCTTTATTTGAAATACTTTTGATATTATTGCAGAATAAATTTTAGTATGGGCAATCAAATTAGTAACAATAAAATCAGACAGATAATCCTATTGGGGATGATTTTCGGATTTTTGTTTTTGATAGGATTTAATTTAAGTAATTTTCTGCCATCATTTCTGGGCGCGATTACACTTTATGTTATTTTCCGAGATTATTATTTTAAGCTTACAGAGGAGAGAAAATGGAAACCTTGGCTGGCGATTGGTTTCTTGATGTTGCTTTCCCTTTTGGTTATAATCGTTCCGATTTATTACATCGCAGAAACATTGGTGGTAAAATTGGCAAATTCCCGCGACTATATAGAAGTTGGTATAGAGCATGTCAATAAAATCCACGAATATATAAAGGATAAAACAGGTTATGATATCATCCAATCCATTGATTTAAGGAAAGTAGGAGAATGGGTGACGGTTTATACCTCATCCTTGTTGAATGCGACAGTGGACATCGTTACTACGGTCGTTACGGCGTATTTCATTTTGTATTTTATGCTGGTGAATTCGCGGGCAATGGAAAGGGCTTTGGAGAAGGCTGTTCCGCTGAAAAAATCTAATATCAATAAGATAGGAGAGCGTTTCCGAAAACTTATCATTGCCAATGTGGTGGGAATTCCCGTGGTGGCCATTGGGCAGGGACTTACGGTTTTGATAGGGTATCTCATTTTTGGGGTTTCTAGTCCGTTTTTCTTATTTATTTTAACGGCTATGGCATCGCTTATTCCTATTGTAGGAGGTGCGATTGTCTATGTTCCAGTGTCACTTATGCTGCTGGCAAGCCAAAATCCAGTGGGAGCGGCGGGAGTTTTATTCTTCGGGGTTCTTTCTGCGGGAGTGGATAATATACTGAGATTCACATTCTTGAAAAGAATAGAAAACATCCACCCGCTGAATTCTGTATTCGGGATTATTTTAGGGTTGAAGGTTTTTGGATTTATCGGGTTGATTTTTGGGCCGATATTGATTTCCATTACTATGCTGCTGATTCAGGTTTATCATGATGAATTTTCTGAAAATGATAAAAAAGAGGAAAACAGCACGGATGAGACCGAATAAATTTCTGAAAATGTGTCTTCGGAAAAGCCCTAAAATAGGTGTTTTTGAAAAATTAACATTTTAGGATGTAAAAATTTGATGATTTGTTAATTTTAGTTAAAAAATTAACCGTAAATTTGCGACATTTAAAATTTAGAAAACCAAAAAATTTTATGAAGACAAACTTTTTAAGGAGATCTGCGATAGCAGCATTGACTTTAACAACAGCAAGTTTTTATTTTGCACAAGAGGAAACCCAAGGTTCAGAAAAGAACATTGATGAAGTAGTTCTTGTGGGAGTAGCGGATATCGCTAAAGACAGAAAAACTCCAGTAGCGGTTTCTACTGTTAAATCTGCTCAAATCATTGAGAGATTAGGAAACCAAGAAATCACAGAAGTTCTTAACACTACACCATCTGTGTATGCGACTAAATCTGGTGGTGGTTTCGGAGATGGAGGAATCACAATGCGTGGTTTCGAATCTAGAAACATCGCCGTGATGGTAAATGGTATGCCAGTGAATGATATGGAAGGAGGAGCTGTGTATTTTTCTAACTGGACTGGTCTTTCTGATGTTACAAGTACTATTCAGGTTCAGAGAGGTTTAGGTTCATCTAAATTAGCAATTGCTTCTGTAGGGGGTACTATGAACTTCATTACGCGTGCAGCAGACATGAAAAAAGGAGGAGTTGTAAGAATAGGAGTTGCAAATAATGACTATCACAAGGCTTCTTTCTCATATAATACAGGAAAAACTGAAAACGGCTGGTCTACCTCTTTCTTAATGAGTAGAACAGCTGGTTCTTATTATGTACAAAACACTGATTTCGAATCTTATGCATACTATTTTGCTTTAGGATTTGAGCCAAATAAAAAACATAACTTCCAGTTTACTATAACATCTTCTCCTCAGTGGCACGAGCAAAGAGGGTATACAAGTACGATCCAAGATTATATAAAGTATAATCCAGATCATGATGGAAACCCATACAGACAGTATAACCCAGATTTTGGATACTATACAGATGCGGCAGGAAGAAGAAGAGCGCTATCTAACAAATCTAACTTCTACGCAAAACCAGTAATGATGTTCAACTGGGATTGGAATATTACTCCAAAATCTAAATTGAGCACTGTACTATATGCTTCTAATGGTAGAGGTGGTGGAACAGGTGATTTAGGTGATTTAGGAGGAGTAAGAGGTCAAAATGTTACAGCTTACAGAGATGCAGATGGTCATATAAACTATGATGCTATCTTCGCAGCGAATGCAGCAATAGATGCTAATACAGCAGGAGCGAAACACACTCTTGTAAGAAGAGCATCTATGAACTCACACAACTGGTATGGTATTTTAGCAAATTTCCAACACAAAATAAATGATAACTGGAAATTCTCTATAGGAACAGACGATAGATACTACTATGGATACCACTACCAAACGCTTACTCACCTGTATGGAGCTAATGGATATAAAGATGCGTCTGATAGAAATATTTCTCCAAAAGTAGTTACAAGAGTACATGATTACAAAAACCTTTCATGGAATCCTTTCGGAGGAAAAACATTAGGACAAGAGGAGCACATAGGATATAGCAATGACGGAGAAGTACTATGGTATAGTGGTTTTGGACAGGTAGAGTTTACTAAAAATAATTTCTCTGCTTTCATACAAGGATCTGTTTCTAATCAAGCTTACAGAAGAATTGATAACTTTGTTAAAGAAGATGGAACCACAAAACAACAAGGACAATTTGTTGATACAAAAACAAGCTTCAAAAACCTTATAGGATATAATGTGAAAGGGGGAGCTAACTATAACATCAACGAAAACCATAATGTTTTCGCAAATGTAGGTTTCTATAGCAAGCAGCCATTTATGAATGCGGTATATCCAAACAACCAACAGGTGCTGAATCCTAACCTGACAAACGAGAAAATATTCTCTGCAGAAGTAGGATATGGTTTTAGATCTTCTAAATTCAATGCTAACCTTAACCTATACAGAACTGAATGGAAAGATAGATGGTTGAGAGTTGGAAACCAAACATTTACAACTGCATCAGGTAATGTTAGAGGATATTCAGAAATCAGTGGCATCACTCAGGTTCACATGGGGGTAGAAGTAGACGCTACATATAAACCAGTGAAATTCTTAGAATTACAAGGTATGTTCTCTTATGGAGACTACAGATATAAAGGAAATGCTACAGGAGCTGATTTCGATGAAAGTAATAATCCTGTTACAACAACAACAGGGAACACTACATTATACTTAGATCAAGTAAAAGTAGGAGGAAGCGGAAACAGCAGTATTCCACAGCTTACAGCTTCTTTAGGTGCGACTATCAAACCGATAAGTGATTTGAGCATCTATGGAACTTGGAGATTCGTTGGAAATCTTTATTCAGCAGTTAATACAAATGATTACAAAACTGTTGCAAGACAAGAACAAGGAGCTCTTAGACTTCCAGATTACAATCTTTTAGACTTAGGTGCTTCTTATAAACTAAGATTAAGAGAGCGTTCTCAGTACTTTACTTTCGGAGTGAATGTTTATAATGTAATAGACACTTACTACATTTCTGATGCTTCTACAAGTATCCATGCTACTGGTGCAAGTACTACATACAAAGGAATCGATACAAAAAATAGAGTATTCTTTGGTGCAGGAAGAACTTGGGCTGCTAGTGTAGCGTTCAACTTCTAGTAAAAAATAAGAAGATAATAAATAAAAATCCTAACTTTAATTAGTTAGGATTTTTTTATATTTGCGTTTATAATTTAGAATAAAAAATGGAGGAATTATTTAATAGTGTATATAGTACTCATAAGGGAATTTCTTTTTCCACAGTGGTAGTTTTCGGAGCGTTTATTTTTCTATTATTACAGGTGCATCTTAGTTATAAAGGTGCAGTTTCAGATGTTTTGAGAAAAACAAACTTTTTTTCGATGATGTTATTATATGTTCAGGGTATATTGGGTGTTTTTTTAGGAATTTATTCACCAGAGTTTTCGGAGGTTTCAGGATTTTCTTCATTTTTGAAACATTTTGAGTATGGAATAAGCATTTTACTCTGTGCAGGAATGATGACATATGTATACACATACATAAAAAATAATAAGCAACTAAGCCTAAAGATAGTAGTTATCGCATTGGTAGCGGCATTACTTTTTGAGTATGCATATCCTTGGAGAATTATTTTTGGTTAATTAAAATTGAATTTACTGATATGAAAATTGTGGTAGTGGGTGCTACAGGAATGGTAGGACAAATCATGCTGAAAGTTTTAGAAGAAAGAGATTTCCCTGTGAAGGAAATTATCCCAGTGGCTTCGGAAAAATCTGTCGGAAAAAAAATTAGTTTTAAAGGCAAAGAATATTCGGTAGTGTCCATGCAGGATGCCATCGACATGAAGCCGGAGATAGCGCTGTTTTCGGCTGGTGGAGGCACTTCTCTGGAGTTTGCACCGAAATTTGCAGAGGCAGGAACTACGGTGATTGATAATTCTTCGGCTTGGAGAATGGATGGCACCAAAAAACTAGTCGTGCCAGAGATAAATGCCAATGTTCTGACCCAAGAAGATAAAATCATCGCAAACCCTAACTGCTCTACGATTCAGCTGGTAATGATTCTAAATCCGCTGCACAAAAAATACGGATTAAAAAGAGTAGTAGTGTCTACATATCAGTCGGTTACGGGAACGGGTAAGGCGGCAGTAGACCAGCTAAACCAAGAAATAAAAGGCGAAGAGTGCGAGAAAGTTTATCCTTATCAGATTTTCAAGAATGCACTTCCGCACTGTGATGTTTTCGCAGATGATGACTACACAAAAGAAGAACTAAAACTAATGACCGAGCCTAAAAAGATTTTGGGTGACAGCAGTTTTGAAATCACAGCGACGGCTGTTCGTGTTCCTGTGCAGGGCGGACATTCTGAAAGTGTGAATATTGAGTTTAATGAAGACTTTGATATAGAGGAGGTTAAGCAGATTCTTTCAAACACACCAGGCGTTATCGTGGAGGATGATGTAGCCAATAAAAAATACCCTATGCCGTTCTATTCCGAAGGGAAAGATGAGGTTTTTGTAGGGAGAATAAGAAGAGATAATTCCCAGCCAAAAACGCTCAACTGCTGGATAGTGGCGGATAATCTAAGAAAAGGAGCAGCTACGAATGCTGTCCAAATCGCAGAATATTTGGTCAGAAATCAGTTGGTATAATTTTGGTATAACACCGTACACATAGTACGGAAAAATGAAAATAAACTTTATTCAGAAATTTTTGATGATTTGCTCTGGTGCGAATCTTCACATCTTAAAGAAAACTCCTTCCGAGTGGAATAAATATTCCGGCATCGGAGGGATTGTTTTATTCACAGGTTTTTTTGCGGGAATTTCCGCAGGGTATGCTACCTATACTATTTTTGATGATTTCCATGCTGCACTGGCTGCGGGATTCATTTGGGGACTGATGATTTTTAATCTGGACAGATACATTGTATCCTCTATCAAGAAAACGGTTTCTTGGAAAAACCAGCTTCTGCTGACTCTTCCTCGTTTGGTTTTGGCGGTGTTTTTAGGGATCGTTATTTCAAAGCCATTGGAATTAAAGATTTTTGAAAAAGAAATCAATAAACAGCTAAACACCATCATCCAAAGGAATAAAACCGAACTTCAGGAACAGATGAACAGCAGGATTTTACAGCAGTCAGGGCCTTTTGCAAAAGAAAAAGAACAAATCCAAAGTCAAATAGAATCCTACCAAAAAGCTTATGATTCCGCAGTGGTGGATTTAGAAAGAGAGGTTCTGGGCAAAGAAACGGGACTTACGAGCGGGAAGGCTGGTTTTGGGCCAAATGCAAAGCGAAAAACCGAAATCCGCGACAACAAGAAAAAAGAGCTGGAAGCCTACCAAAAGCATATGGAACCACGGCTGAAATATCTGGATGAGGAAATCTCTAAAGTCTATGCTAACCTACAAACGGAGCAGAAAAACAGCGAGGATTCGGAAAATAGGTTCAATGGTTTCGCAGCGAGGCTTCAGGCGCTGGATGAGCTGGGGGCAAATCCTATTATGGCTGTAGCGGTGATGTTCATCATGGGACTTTTCATTTGTTTAGAGATTTCACCTGTTTTGGTTAAATTAATTTCTACCGCAGGGCCTTACGATTACCTTTTAGAAAAAACCGAAACCGAAACAAAACTCTATGCGAAAGAAAAAATAGAAAAAGGAACCATCTCTACGAATTTTAGAATAGAGAAATTCAAAAAAGATTTGGATAATTTATAGAAAAAAATTAAGGCTTATAAAAAAGAGCCTTGATTTATTTTATAAGATTTTTTCTGTGATAAAACAGCGGAACTATCAGTAAAACAGGCAGAGGTTGAATCACAAATCTTCTGATGTAAAACGAAAACAAATTCCCGAAACTAAATTCCGTATAAACAGAATACAGATAAATAGGGAAGAAAATAATAAAAGATAAAGTGATTAAAGCCATCGCTTGGATAGTCCATTTTTTATTTAAAAACAAGAAATGAACAATTCCCAAAGAAAAAATAAGATTTAATAAAAACCTGAAAATATGGCTGCCGATGAGCCTTCCCCACTCAAACTGAGGAAATGCAGGATTAGAACTAGTGCTTGCAAAATATTTCAAGAAAGGGTCATAGAATAGAATATTTTCCAGATATCTCACTCCGATAAGCCCTGCAACACAAAGCGCGGCACCAATCCAGTTCCAATGTTTCATCGTTTAACAAAAAATTTAATCCAGATAATCCAAAGAAAAACCACACCTCCATAGATAATGGCAGGAAAGGCGTAATCGTGAGCAATCTTAAAATGCTCTGGTGAAAGCTCCATATAAACAATGTTAATGAGAGCAATTCTCGTAACATTCACTACATAAAGGACAACCAGTCCCAAAAGGGCAAACCAAAAAGTCTGTAATCCTTTATAAAAAGTAAAAATGAAGGCAAGATACAGAATCATGATGGAAACGGCATTACAGCCCTCAATCATCGTGGTAGCCCATATGTTATTGATATAGAAATATAAACCGCTCTTTTCGGTGGATTCTATCAGCTGGGTATTGTAGCCCATTTTATTCATGCAGAAAGTAGACTGCTCTGCTATAATTCTGGTCAAAGGGTCTGCGGCGGCATCAGAGTATAGATTTAGATAAAACTGATAAAGTAAAATCAATCCCAGATAAGTCGCCAAAAACCTTAATAACAGGATAAGAATAGGCTTTAGGTCATCAAACATTATGATAATTTTGGGCAAAAGTAAACAAAAAATAGGAAAAATTTAATGAAAAACTATATATTTGCTTCTGCAATTTAATTGACACTAAAAAATATGTTTAAATCATTTCTTCACTGGAAAGTTTGGGTAAATATTTTAATTACCCTAGGGATATTTTTTGGTTTGGTTTGGGGGACATTCAGATGGCTGGATACCCACACTAACCACGGAAAAGAAGTTCCTGTTCCGAATGTGGTAAATATGTCTGTCCAAGAGGCCGTAAAAGAATTAGAAAACATGGGGCTGGATGTGGAAGTGGATAGTTTTAAATACGACCCTAAATATAAGCCTTTTCAGGTGTTACAAATTTATCCTGCCGCAGGTTCTCGTGTAAAAGAAGGTAGGACTGTTATCCTGAGAATCAATCCAAAAACTTGGGCAAAAGTGGAAGTTCCTAATCTTTTAGAAAAATATAAAGGATTGGCATTTAGTAGGTTAGAACTTATAGGGCTAAAAGTAGGTGATACCATCTATGAGCCAAGCATCCAGAAAGACGCCGTTCTGAAAATGATATATAAAGGACAGGAACTAAAACCAGGAACTCTCCTGCCGAAGTTTTCTGTAATAGATTTGATTATCGGTTCTGGACCGCTTAGAGATATTGCTGTTCCAAATGTAGTAGGACTTACGGTGAAAGAAGCCCGCGAAGTGATTATGGCTAATAATTTTGAATTTGGTATCGCAGAATACGAAAGTGGAGTAAAAGACGAAAATGATATAGTCTACTACCAAGATCCTGCAGTGGGTAGTCTTAGAGACCAAGGAATGCAGATAGATGTCTGGGCAAGTAAGAAAACGCCTGCCGAAATGGTCGATAAAGCAAGAGAGCTGGATAAAATATATGGACTTCCGAAGGATGAACCAAGTGAACCAGCAAGGGAAACCAGACAGGCTAATACACCGATGGAATATCCTTCTTCTACAAAGCAAAACATAAAAGTAGAGTCTTCTCCTGCTAAACCAGCGGAAACGAAAAAACCTGAGGAGAAAAAAGACACTAAAAAAACAGAGGAAAAACCTAAAGAAAACACTACGAAACCAGCCGAAAAACCAAAACCGAAAAAAGTAGTAGTAGAGTAGAGAAAATAAGATGATAGAAGAAAATGAAGATTTTATAGAAGATCAGGTTCTCAATGAATCTTTAGAGGAAGGGAGTGATCTGTATGAGCATCTCAATATTGTCGTAGATAAGAATCAGGAACCTCTCAGGATAGACAAATTTTTGTTGATTTTTAGACAAAATTCCTCCCGAAATAAAATTTCTCAGACTTGCCGCGCTGGTAATGTGGTTGTAAATGGAGTTCCTGTAAAACAGAACTATAGAGTAAAGCCTAACGACCATATTTCGGTTCTTCTCGCTCATCCTCCTCGCGAAAATGTTATCATTCCTCAGGATATTCCTATCAATATCGTTTATGAAGATGATGATGTATTGGTAGTGGATAAGGAAGCAGGAATGGTTGTCCACCCTGGTTTTGGGAACTGGGATAAAACACTAGTTAATGCCGTAGCCTATCATTTTGAGAAAAATGGCTTGAAAACGGATTTAGACCGTGTGGGGCTGGTTCATAGGATTGATAAAGATACATCAGGACTCCTTGTCATTGCTAAAAATGAATATGCGATGAGTTTCCTTGCGAAACAGTTTTTTGAACGAAAAACCAAACGGCTCTATTGGGCTTTTGTTTGGGGAAATTTAGAAAATGATGAGGGAACTATCCGCGGACATATAGGGCGCCACGAAAAAAATAGAATGCAGATGGCGGTCTATGAAGATGGAAGCGTGGGCAAGCATGCCGTGACTCATTATAAAGTTCTAGAGCGTTTCCGATATATGACTTGGGTAGAGTGTAAACTGGAAACAGGACGGACACACCAGATAAGGGCTCATTTCCGCCACATAGGGCACACTCTTTTCAATGATGAAAGATATGAAGGACATATTCCTCTAAGGGGGCAAAATCTGCCAAAATATAAGCAGTTTATCCAAAATATTTTTGAAATATTACCAAGACACGCTCTGCATGCTCATACACTTGGGTTTATCCACCCGACCACCAAAAAGGAAATGTATTTTGAGAGTCCAATGCCAAAAGATATGCAGGAGGCAGTTGATAAATGGAGAAATTATTTAGCCTCGAATTAGAATTATAAACATTTAAACTATTAAAAAAAAGAGAGAGATTTTTGGTCTCTCTCTTTTGTTTGATTTATGCTTTTTGTCCATTTACGAATACTTCGCCTTCTGCGGTATAAACAGTGATGTTTTGTTTCCCGTCAGGTGTCTCTCCTGTTACTCCCAGCAGGGCAGGAATCAGAGCATCAGGCGTTACAGAGAACTCGTCTATTCCAGCATCTACCAGCCATTTTGCAAACTCAGGATTGGTAGAAGGAAGGTTACCACAGAGACCTAAATGAAACTCTGGTTCTGTAGTATTTCTTTCTTGGATGAGGTTTTCTATTCTAGATTGTAGATGTTGTATATGCCAAGGAAGAATATCTCCTCCAGAGCGGTCTAATCCAAATTCTAGTTGTAAAAGGTCATTAGACCCTATCTGACCGCCATCAGACACTTTGAAAAACTCTGTTGCGCGAGAAATATTCACCGGAAGCTCAAACATCATTTGAAGAGGAATATTGATACCGCTTTCTTTCACTAATCTAGCAACTTCTTTCATTTCATCAGGCGTTCTCACAAAAGGAACTTCTATGTGGATATTAGTATATCCCATATCATTTATCACATACGCCAAAGCTTTTAGGTCTATGGCAAGAAATGCTTTTTGATATGCACCTAAATATTTTCCTGCACCTCTGTCTCCCAGCATTGGGTTTTCTTCCACTGGCTCATAGGCTCTACCACCTAATAAATCTGCGTGTTCATTGGTTTTAAAGTCAGGAAGACGCACGACCATAGGTTCATTGATATCATCAGTATAGTATGGCGAAACGATTCCAGCAATTTCCCTTGCGAGGGCTTTTACATACCAATCTACAGGAGAAAGTTCGCCAGATTCAGTTCGGATAAATTCAGCTACACTTTCGGCTGTTTTTACAGCTTCTTCTTTTGTCATTCTTCCCTGACCTACCAGCTGCAAGAAGTCACTCTCCAAAGTAGAATAATTCATCACCGCCATAGGATGCACTCTAAGTTTTGCTGCCAGCATTTCCCAGCGAACAAGTCCAGAACCTCTACCAATATTAAGAGAAGGGAAATAAGAACGCATACATACAGACCTTGCTGTACTTGCATCAGATACTATCAGACGGATAGGAATAGGAGAAGGTTTTAACCCTTCTAATTGAGTTTCTGTTACAGAATACTGGTGGCGACCTTCATAGAATGCAGGAGTATCTCCCACGCCATAGTAAGTGATTAGGCTGCCGTCTTTTAGGAATTCAGGCGCGCCCTTTACGGATACAGCACACGGCAGGCCATGTTCTTTACACCAGATAGGAGTGTGGTCATTTTTTCCTCCACGAGTGGTGATGCAGGCTACAGTCTGCTCCATAGAAGGCTCCATCCATGGGTAAGTCATCGCAGTTACGAGGATTACTCCTATTTTGTCGCCGTATTTATCTGTGATTTGTTTTTTCTTTTCATTAAATTTCTTCTCAAAATCTCTTTTGAACTCAGCTCCTTCACCAAAGAGTGAGATTACAACTCCGTGCGTGATACTTGGAATACCAGCATTAATCCCTTTTGATTTTAGAAGCAGCGTACTTTCTAGGGTAGCATTTTCTTGTCCATCTTCATTCAGCCCATCGAGAGTGAATTTTCTATGTACAGGCTCGTGTTTCAGAGTGGTAATCGCTCTCTGCTGAGTGATGATGATGGTATTTGTCTTAAAGTTAATAGCCGCCTCCAAATCACTCTCTACACTTTCCGTATCGAGCTCTCTGAATAAATCGCCAAGGAGCATTCCTATCGTAGAAAGGGTAGAAGCAGTCTCATCAGACATACATTTTTTTGCGGAGTTTTCAGGAGTGTTTTTATGCCATTCTCCATCGAAATACTCTTGTTTTTCACCAAGTTTAAAGTCTATTAGACCATCTTTTTTTAGTCTCAAAGGTCTTTTTGCAAAAATCCAAGAGTCGCTGGAAACTCTGCCAGAAACCACCGCCTCGCCAAGTCCGTAAGTAAAGTTAATTTCCACAAAACTAGGGTGATTGCTCTGTGTGTCAGCTGTGAAAATAGTTCCTGCAACATCTATGCTCGGCTGCATATCCTGCACCATTACAGCAAATGAAAGAGAGGCTAAATCCTCACCGAAAGCGTGTGGAGCCGAAAACTGATAATGCAATGCACCACGATTAAAACGAGAAACAAAACATGCTTTGATAGCATTGAGAACTTCCTCAAAACCAAACTGACGCAGTTTAGTAGAATATTTTCCACTTCCACTGAACTCTCCTCCATCCTCGGAAGGCGCTGTAGAGCGGACTGCTCTAGGGACATTAGGATTTTTTTTGTCCAGCCATTCGAAAGCGACACGCACCGCCTCTACAAATTCCGTAGAAAAGTCTACTTTTCTGATGAGGTCTTGGCAGTTTTTTTCCGCAGTGGAAAAACTTTCATTGTTTTGTAAATCTAATATATTTCTATCTAAAAATTTTCTCAACTCAGGAAGAAGAGGAGCGATGAACAACTGATATGCATAATCTGTTACCGCGAACTGATTTTCAGCAATTACATGAAGCGGTTGATTTTTTAATGAATCTATGATTTCCTGTGCTTTTGGAGACATGTGGCTGTCTAGTCCATTCAGTTTTCGGAAAATATCAGCCTGTTTTGCGGATTTTCCACCGACCCAGTCTTTATTCAAAATACCAGCGTTATAGGTAGATACTATCCAAGGCTTCTCAGCAGTTCCTCCTGCCCATAGTAGATTTCCCTCGCTGTCAAATTCACAAGCAGCATACATTTGTTCTTTGTTCATTTTTAGAAAAATTTAGGTTAAATTATGATTTAATTCATTTGTTACGAGAAAGTTATATATCTCAAATTTACGCTAAAAAAAGCACATAAAACTATTTTTTTATTGCAAATAAAGGTGTACCTTTGAGGTTCGCTTTTATGAAATGTATTCTCCCATTGTGGGAGTTTTTTCTTTATGCTTTATATTCATATTCCTTTTTGCAAACAGAAATGCAGCTATTGTAATTTTCATTTTTCTACTTCTTTGAAATTGAAAAATGAGATGCTTTTCGCCATTAAAAACGAATTATCATTAAGAAATAATGAGCTGAAAAACAAGATTTTAGAATCCCTGTATTTCGGAGGAGGAACGCCATCTATTTTGGAAGTGGATGAAATTAAAATGCTTACGGATGAAATCCTGAAATATTTTGATTTTTCTAGGGATATAGAAATTACCTTGGAGGCGAACCCAGATGATTTAGACCAAAAATTTTTGAAGGGAATTGCAGAAATTGGGATTAACCGCCTTTCCATAGGGATACAGAGTTTCCATGATGAAGATTTGAGACTGATGAATCGTGCGCACAGTTCCTCACAGGCAGAATCTTCGGTGAAAAGGGCACAAGATGCAGGTATTCAGAATATTAGCATAGATTTAATTTACGGAGCGCCTACATCTAATTTTGAGATTTGGAAACAGAATTTGGATAAAGCCATAGAGCTGGAAGTTCCACATATTTCTTCTTATGCGCTGACTATAGAGCCAAGAACTGCTCTTGAAAACTGGATAACCAAAGGAAAAATAAGCCCTCCGAAAGAAAATACACAAAACGAGGAATTCTACTACATGGTAGATTTTTTGAAAGATAATGGCTTTGACCATTACGAAATATCAAATTTCGGGAAGCCTGATTTTTATTCCAAACACAATACTTCTTATTGGAAATATAAGCCTTATTTAGGAATTGGTCCTTCGGCGCACTCTTATGATGGAGAACAAATCCGAGCGTGGAATATTGCTAACAATTCTTTATACATCAAAGATCTTTTACAAGGCAAACTACCATTAGAAAAAGAAATATTATCCGAAAAAGATAGATATAATGAAATGCTGATGATAGGCCTTCGTACGAGCTGGGGAGTAGATTTAGCAAAAATAAAAAATGATTTTTCGGATGAAATCATACAAAAATTCAACACTGATATTCAGCCAAAAATAGAACAGGGAATACTCTTTATAGAAAATAATCATCTCAAAATTCCTGAGAAGCATTGGTTCTTTGCAGATGGAATAGCTTCGGATTTATTTTTGATATGATTTTAGAACATTCTTAAAATAAAAAGACTCCCATTTGGGAGTCTTTGTTTTATGATTAAACTTAATTATTTTTTAAGTTCATCTGGTCCTAAGATGTAATCATCAATAACATCTTCTTGTCTAAATTTAGGTTTTTTAACCAAGAATGCAAGAACGAATGAAATTGCGATCAACACGATAGCTGCGTGGTAAGCGAAGAAGTAAGCTTCACCTGGCGCATTATTTGCTTCAGCCAATTTGTTAGAGTAAGCTGCGATTTGTGGACCAATGATTAGAGATGCTCCCCAACCTGTATAAACTACACCATAGTTAGCACCGTAAGCTTTAAGACCGAAGTAGTCAGCTACGATAGATGGTGTTGTACTCATTACAGAACCATAAACCACACAAGTAAGGATAGTTCCTAAGATAATTTTTACTGGAGTGTCATAAGTGTGGAAGAAGAACATGTTAATCGCTTGGATAGTGTGGATTACATAGTATACATTCTTTCTACCGATGATGTCAGAAATCATACCCCCTAATGCACGACCTGTAGCGTTAGAGATAGAAGTTACTGGTACCATCACACCTAGTAATGCAGTTGCTGTTTCTGCGTATTCAGCAGCAATAGTTCCTGCTTTTAGTCCAGACTGTACTCTCATGATGTCAGA
>CAUQSG010000009.1:0-36371 GCA_963520725.1 uncultured Flavobacteriaceae bacterium
TACGGCGAAGATTTTTCCCAAGAAGTAGGAACAGCAGAAGGATTGGCAATTTATATTAACGGAACAGACCTGCCAGAGGAGGTTTATCAGAACTGTGATATCAACGAAGTTTATAAAAATATTGAAGAAATTCTAAACAATGCGATAGTGGTTACCTCTTATTTTGAGGGAAGTACTGAGACGGCTCTATATTTCTACATCAATGGAAGTTTTGCAGAAGCGAAGGAAAAAATCAAAAACTTTGTGGAATCCTATCCTCTCTGCGAAAAATGTAGAATTGTCCAAATTGCATAAAGAAAAAGAATTTATTTAAAATTAAAAAATGTAAAAATCTAGATTTATTTGTCTAGAATATTTAAAAATTTAAAAAAATGGCAAAAGAAATTAAATTTGATATTGAATCAAGAGACGCATTAAAAAGAGGTGTGGATGCATTGGCGAATGCAGTAAAAGTGACATTGGGGCCTAAAGGGCGAAATGTAGTGATTGAGAAATCTTTCGGGGCGCCACATGTGACCAAAGATGGAGTTTCTGTAGCGAAAGAAATCGAGCTGGAAGACAAAGTAGAAAATATGGGTGCTCAGATGGTAAAAGAAGTAGCTTCTAAAACCAATGATATCGCAGGAGATGGAACAACTACGGCTACTGTTTTGGCTCAGGCTATCGTGAGAGAAGGACTGAAAAATGTGGCAGCAGGAGCAAACCCAATGGACCTGAAAAGAGGAATTGACAAGGCTGTTTCGGCGGTGGTAGAAAACCTTAAATCTCAGTCTCAGCAAGTAGGAGATAACAATGACAAAATCAAGCAAGTAGCTTCCGTTTCTGCTAACAATGATGAAACCATCGGTGGACTTATCGCTGATGCTTTCGCGAAAGTTGGTAAAGAAGGAGTAATCACCGTGGAAGAAGCGAAAGGAATAGACACTACCGTAGATGTGGTGGAAGGTATGCAGTTTGATAGAGGTTACCAGTCGCCATATTTCGTGACGAATCCAGACAAAATGGTGGCGGAATTGGACAACCCGTACATTCTTTTAGTAGAGAAAAAAATCTCTTCTATGAAGGAGCTGCTTCCAGTTTTAGAGCCTGTGGCTCAGCAGGGAAAATCTTTATTGATTATCTCTGAAGAAGTAGAAGGCGAAGCTTTGGCTACTTTGGTGGTGAATAAACTAAGAGGTTCGCTTAAAATCGCAGCTGTGAAAGCGCCTGGTTTTGGTGACAGAAGAAAAGCTATGTTAGAAGATATCGCTATCCTTACAGGCGGACAGGTGATTTCTGAAGAAAGAGGTTTCACTATGGAAAATGCTTCTATCGAGCTTCTTGGTAAGGCTGAAAAAGTAGTGATTGACAAAGATAATACGACTATCGTAAACGGAGCAGGAGATGATGCCCAAATCAAAGCGAGAGTAAATCAAATCAAAGCGCAGTTAGAATCTACAACTTCTGACTATGACAAAGAAAAACTTCAAGAAAGATTGGCCAAATTGGCAGGCGGTGTAGCCGTGCTTTATGTAGGTGCTGCATCTGAAGTAGAGATGAAAGAGAAAAAAGACCGAGTAGATGATGCACTACATGCGACGAGAGCCGCTGTAGAAGAAGGTATCGTAGCAGGTGGAGGAGTTGCCCTTGTAAGAGCGATAGAATCTCTGAACAATCTTCACGGAGTGAACCAAGATGAAAATACAGGTATCAAAATCGTGAAAAGAGCGATAGAAGAGCCACTAAGACAAATCGTAGCCAATGCAGGCGGCGAAGGCTCTGTAATCGTAGCGAAAGTATCAGAAGGTAAGGCTGATTTTGGGTACAATGCAAAAACTGATGAGTTTGTAAACATGCTGGAAGCAGGAATCATAGACCCTACGAAGGTGACTCGTGTAGCCCTAGAAAACGCGGCATCTGTAGCAGGTATGCTTCTTACCACCGAGTGTGTCATCACAGAAATCCCAAAACCTGAACCACCAATGCCACCAATGGGAGGTGGTATGCCAGGAATGATGTAGTGGAATAATTGTAGACAGATGATTAACATGCCAACAACCAAAAGGTTGTTGGTATTTGATTAGAAAATTAAAAATATAGTTATGACAAAAACTAAATATGAAATTTTAGATCAGGTTTTTTCACCGATTTCACCAATAGAAGAAGTTAGTTTCTTTTTTGGGAGAAAAAATCAATTAGAAAAAGTTAGAGATGCTATAAATGAAAAGGGGCAACATGCAATTCTATATGGAGATAGAGGGGTAGGAAAAACATCATTGGCAAATATAATGGTTCGCTCATATACTAATTTATATTCTATAAAAATTACTTGTGATAGATCTGATAATTTTAAAACTCTTTGGGAAAGAATATTTGAAAAAATAATATTTCAAGAGAATAAATTAGAGCTTGGATTTAAAAATGAAATTAAGAAAGAAGTTCATAATTTGAAGTATAGGATTTCATCAATACAAGAATTTACACCCAATGTCTTAGTAGATATTATAAACTCATTGGGAAATGATATAAAGTTTTTATTTATTTTTGATGAGTTTGATAATATTAGAGATATAGATACAAGAGCAGCATTTGCTGATTTAATCAAATCATTATCTGATAATAATAAAAACTCAACAATATTACTTGTAGGGATTGCTGATAGTGTAGAGGAATTAATAGGAGAACATCAATCATTAGAAAGATGTTTAAAGCAAGTTAAAATGCCGAGAATGAAAAAAGAGGAATGTGAGGAAATCATAAATAATGGATTGAATGAATTGGAAATATCAATGGACAATGGAATTAAAAATAAAATAATAGATTTTTCATCGGGTTTCCCTCATTATATACACTTGCTTTGTAAGTATGGATGTGAAGAATTAATAGAAAATTCTCGTGATACATTCACAGAAGCATATTTACAAATTGCTATTAAAAAAGGAATAGATAACACTGCTGAACAGCTTAGGTCATCTTTTAGAAAAGGAGTATTAACTGCTAATAAAAGTGATAAATGGAGGAATGTTATATATTCTTGTTGTTTATGTGAAATAGACGAATTTAATTCATTCACGATAAGTGATATTAATGATAAATATACAAAACTTACAGGGAAACAAAGTGATATAAAATATAATTTAAGCAAATTAACACAAGATGAAAGAGGCGAAATCCTCGTCAAGTTAGGTAAGGGAAAAAGTACAAAGTACGCTTTTAGAAATCCTATGATGAGGGCATTTGTAAAATTAAAAATGAATTCTAATGTTCAAAGAAACTAAAGTTTTTGTTAGTTATTTAAATTCCCATAACTTATTTACTAAAATCTATTTACAGATTACAATACAAATAAAAACCATCTAAATTCAGATGGTTTTTATTATTTTTGTTCTGTATTATATTTATATATCATGAAAAAGGATATTATTTTTGCCTTATTGGGTTTGATGTTAGTATCGTGTACGCCTTCTTTTTTCACTTCTTATTTTGCTAAAATAGAGGATTTGAGCAAGCTTGATGGCAGGTATTATGCCAAGTCTGATTTGGAGCTAGGAAGAGATACCTATCAGCGAAAAGCACATTTGCTAAGATTGTTTAATATGGATGAAGATATACAGGCTACCTACTATGTAGATGTGAAATTTGAAGAACCGAATAAGGTGCATCTCACTTATCCTATTTTAAAGAATGACAGCCTTGTCGTTGAAAATAAGACTTTTACAGGAAAACGAAAGAAAAAAAGTTTAGAAATTACTTTTTCGAACCAAGATATTTATATTCCTCTAATTTATTCTAGTTCTAATATTGATAAGCTGAAAATAGGTTTAGACAAAAAAAATAACAGTCTTTTATTAGAAAAATACACCTATTTTGGTGGGAGTATTCTTATTTTCGGGGATGGTTTCGGAGGAGAAAGATATTTCCCTTTCTATAAATATGATGAGTATAAAGCCGCAAAACCTTTCTATAAAAATGGAAAGTTTGGGATTTCAAGAGCAAACAGAACAATAATAGAACCGATTTATGATTATGTATATAATTTTGAAAATAATTATTTCATAGCTGGTTACAAAGGAAAGGAGGAGCTTCTGGATATCGATGGAAAGCAGATTATTTCTCCCAGATATGATAAAATAGCAGATATTCTCCCTTTGTATGGCAGAGGTGGCTTATTGGGAACCTTCTTTAAGGTAATGAATAATGGCAAAATAGGTTTGGTAAATGACAGTGGTGAAGAAATTATTCCTACAAAATATGATGATATAGAATCTTATAATGGTTTTTTCTCACTTAGCCTAAACAATAAATATGGCTATGCCACAACCGAAGGCGTGCTGTATCCTGCAATATATGATTTGTTGTATAATAATCATGCTGATTGTAGAAACCGAGTATATCACGCGGCTAAACGAGATGGAGAAGAATATATTTTGGATAATGAAGGGAATGAGTATAAACCCCAAAAAAAGTTTCCTAAGGTATGGATAAGACAAATTATACAGGTCTGCCCTGATTTAGAAACCAAAAGAAAAGTCTCTCCTGATGAGGACGAGAAATAAATTTCCCTTGCCGCTCTTATTGAGTGGCTTTTGTTTTTATTTCGGTTTAAAATAAAAAGCCTATCTTTACGGGCTTTTTTTGAAAAAATCTGAAAATATGTCACAAAACAATACTTTAAAGGGAGTTCTCTTGGTGGGACTCGGAGCGACCAGCTACGGAATGCTGGCAACTTTCGTGAAACTTGCCTATTCAGAAAATTATACCACAGCAGAGGTGACTGCTTCGCAGTTTGTTTTCGGGATCTTGGGAATGTTTTTCATCGGTCTTTATTACAAATTTAAAAATAAAGAAGCCACCGAAAACCCATCCAAATCAGATATTGCTAAACTCATGCTGGCAGGGACTTCTCTGGGGATGACCAGCGTTTTCTATTATCTCGCGGTGCGGTATATCAATGTTTCCATTGCCATAGTTCTGCTGATGCAGACAGTATGGATGGGCGTGATTTTGGAGTATTTTTTGGATAAAGTAGTTCCATCCATGCAGAAAATCATTTCTGTGGTGGTGGTGCTTACAGGGACTGTCTTGGCGACCAACTTGCTTCACTCAGACCTGAATATAGACTGGCGAGGAATTGCTTGGGGCATACTTGCGGCTTCATCTTTTACTACTACGATGTTTACTGCCAATCGTATCGCTCCTCACATCGTGCCACACAAAAGAAGCCTCTACATGCTTTTTGGCGGGGCTGTCATAGTGGCTGTTTTTGGCTTTATCACTCAGTTTGGTCCAAATAATTTCCAATGGGCAAAAGAACTTTTTTCTGGAATAAATGAAAATAATGTTATCCAAGATTTTAATTTTGGGATTTTCACCAAATGGGGAATTGTCATTGCTGTTTTTGGGACGATTATTCCGCCGCTGCTTATGAATGCAGGTTTCCCTCATACAGGGCTGGGGCTGGGGAGTATCATCAGTTCTGTGGAGCTTCCTGTTTCGGTGATGATGGCTTTTTTCATCTTGGGTGAGACCGTGATTTTCAGCCAATGGGTAGGGATTGCCCTTATTCTGATAGCGATAGTTATCATGAATATTCAGTTTAAAAAGAAATAAAATTTATATTAAAATAAATAATCAAACCAAAGCTAAAATACAATGTTTTTTTAGCTTTTTTTAACCTCAAAAAATATATTTATGATTTCAAAAAAATTGTTTCCTCTGGCGTTGGGAGGTTTAGGAATTGGTACTACGGAATTTGTGATTATGGGACTGCTTCCAGATGTCGCAAATTCGCTGAGGGTTTCTATTCCACAGGCAGGATATCTTATCTCTTCCTATGCGCTGGGCGTGGTTATAGGGGCGCCTATTTTAGTGGCGTTCTCATCTAAATATCCTCCAAAGAAAACCCTCATCGCACTGATGATTTTATTTACCGTGTTCAATGGACTTTCTGCCATTGCACCAGAATATTATACGCTTCTTGCTTTCCGATTTTTGTCGGGGCTGCCTCATGGGGCGTTCTTCGGGGTGGGAGCTGTGGTAGCAACCAGATTAGCACAAGAAGGCAAACAGGCTCAGGCGATAGCCGCAATGTTCTCAGGGCTTACGGTGGCAAATCTTGCGATGGTTCCGCTGGTGAACTACATCGGACAGATGGTTAGTTGGCGAGTGGCTTTTGGGATTGTGGCAGTTTTAGGACTGCTTACGGTTTTATTTTTAAAATTATGGCTTCCTCAAATGGGAAATCTTCGCAATGTGGGACTTCGCCAAGAGTTAGAATTCTTCAAAACACCCAAGGCATGGCATATCATTGGGATTGCAGCGATTGGTTTCGGAGGGCTTTTTTCTTGGTTTAGTTATATCGCTCCTTTGCTTACGAAAGTTTCTGGTTTTCCAGCAGAAAATATTTCTTATCTGATGGTTTTGGCGGGCGCTGGAATGGTGGTAGGGAACTATCTCGGCGGGAAACTCGCGGATAAAATTATTCCTGTGAAAGCGACAGCGTTGTTACTGCTTATGATGGTGGTATTGTTGTTTTTGGTGTTTATGTTTTCGGAAAACCAAATGGCTTCATTGGTTTTAACTTTCATTTGTGGGGCGCTGTCTATGGCGGCAGGTTCACCGCTTAATATCCTGATGCTTCGCGCAGCCAAAAACTCGGAAATGATGGCGGCGGCGTTTATGCAGGCGGCGTTTAACATCGCGAACTCTCTAGGGGCGTTCTTGGGCGGTATTCCTCTTAGCTTGGGCTTGGCTTACAATTACCCTTCGCTTGTAGGAGTTTTACTCGCAGGATTGGGTTTTTTGCTGACTGTTTTTTATTATAAAATTTATAAAACGGAATAGAAAAAGCAAAGTCAAAAGGACTTTGCTTTTTTGTTATTTTAGTTCCATGATTTCTTCTAATAAAGGAGGAAGTTTGGTTTTAGGGTTGATATTATCATCATTCCAAAAACTCATTACACAGCTTACATTTCTGTCTCGCACTTTTTCAGCAACATAATATATGGTTAGACTTTTGCCTCCAGATATTCCTGCTAATGCTGCTGTGATGCCTTTTAGTTTTAAAGTCACTTGTTTAGCCTTTGTAGGAGTTCCCTCAAAAATAACATCTACCATTTTTTCGGCTACGACCTCGCTGCCTTTTCTTTGTTTGGTTATCATTAGCTGATTGTCAATGGCGTTTTGGGCATCTTGAATATCTTTGTGAATAGACCAATTCATTGCGCCATTGTATGGGCATTGAACTGTATTTAGAGCAGTCCAATAACAACTTCCACCTAATTTAATTTCTCTTCCTGCAAAATTGATAACATAGGGCGTTATTAGTGAATAGTTTTCTTTTGGGATTTTATTTTCCAAAATCATATTTACCAATTCTTCTTCCATGTTTTTATCAGTGTTTCTGGCCTTTATAAACCAGATAACAGAAATGTTATTATTCTTATTTTTTACGAAATAGTAATTATTAACTTGCTGAATATCACCGATGATTTTGCTGTTTTTAGTCACGAAAAAATTATCTGTGTGGATATTGCTATTTTTGGTTTTAATGTCTTTGTTTGAGATTTTATGTTTGCTGAAAACTTTTTTTAGTCCTTCTTCATTAAAAGGATAGCTAAATTCTTCACTTGTGACACTATAGCCATCTATGTTATACCATAATTTTCCATTGTTTTCTAATACAGAAAGTCGGTCTAATAAACTATTATCCTGTCCAAAACAGAAAACAGACATCAATAAAACGAATAATGCTAATTTCTTCATAATGTTATAATTAAGTTCAAACAAAAATAAGATAAATTTCATCAATTTACCTTATTTTATAAATAATTTTCAAACTTATCCAAACGCTCTTTTTAGGAGGCTTTCTACTTTTGGTTCGCTGCCTCGGAAGGCTTTGTAGAGTTCCATCGGAGCTTGGGTTCCGCCTAGGGAAAGCAGGTTTTTGTATTTTCTTGCAATTTCAGAATTGAAAATTCCATTTTCCTTGAAATACTGGAACGCATCCGCATCTAGGACTTCCGCCCATTTGTAGGAATAATATCCCGCCGAATATCCTCCTTGGAAAATGTGCGAAAAACTTGGAGAAATCGCAGTTTCTGCATTTATAGGGTAAAGACTGCATTTTTCGGTTTGTTCTGTTTCAAAGGTCTTGATGTTCTGCACGGCTTCAGGCTGTGTGTGGTAGGCCATATCCAAAAGACCAAATCCCAGCTGTCTCAGCGTTTGATAGCCTTCCATGAAGTTTTTAGATTCGTTGATTTTCTTGATTTTTTCATCCGAAAGCACTTCGCCTGTTTGGTAATGCTTCGCGAAAGTTTTCAAAAATTCTGGCTCATAGCAGTAGTTTTCCAAGAATTGGGAAGGAAGCTCCACGAAATCCCATTTTACCGAAGTTCCCGAAAGGTTAGGATACTGGGTATCAGCCAAAATTCCATGCAGAGCGTGCCCAAATTCATGGAACAATGTTGTTACCTCTTGGAAAGTCAGCAGGCTTGGCGTGTCTGTGGTCGGTTTAGAGAAATTACACACTACGGAAATATGCGGTCGCGAGTTTGTGCTGTCTTTTTTCCATTGATTTTTGAAGCTGGTCATCCATGCGCCTGCTCTCTTGCCTTTTCGAGGGAAATAATCTACATAAAGCACCGCTTTTAGGTTGTTGTTTTCAAATACCTCATAAACACGCACTTCTGAGTGATATTTCTGAATATCTGTAACTTCTTTAAAATCAAGATTAAAGAGTTTTCCTGCCAAATCAAAAACAGCATCCTGCACCTTTTCCAATGGGAAAAATGGTTTTAGTTCCTCATCATTGAGATCAAATTTCTGTTTTCTCAGTTTTTCTGCATAGTAGGCGTGGTCATACGCCTCCATTTTGTCTATTCCATCGGCTTTTGCTAACTCTTTTAGTTGGGTAATTTCCTTTTCTGCGTAAGGCGTAGCCGCTGTGAGAAGCTGATTTAGAAAATCAAAAACTTTCTTTGGACTTTCTGCCATTCTCTCTTCTAAAACATATTCCGCAAAGTTTTTGTAGCCGAGAAGTTCCGCTTTTTGCTGTCTTAGATTGATGATTTCTTTGATGAGGTTCTGGTTGTCAAACTCGCCTCCGTCAAATGCTTTTTTGCCATTTGCCAAAGCCAATTCTTGTCGCAGATTTCGGTTGTCTGCGTAGGTCATCGCTGGGATGTAGCTCGGATATTGCAGCGTAATGGCATAGCCTTCCAGCCCCCGCTCTTTGGCTTCTTCGGCGTATTGTGCTAAAATAGGCTCTGGAATTCCAGCCAAATCCTCTTTGCTGGTAATGTGTTTGAAATAAGCATTAGTCGCTGCCAATACATTTTGCCCAAAGTTCAGCGATTTTACAGACAAATCAATGTCTATTTTTTCTAATTTCTTTTTGTCTTTCTCGTTTAGCAGGGCTCCATTTCGGACAAAACCTTTGTAAGTTTCGTTCAGCAGGGTTTTTTGCTCTTCGTTTAGGTCAAGATTTTCTTTTTCATCAAAAACCTTTTTTATTCTTTGGAAAAGTTTTTCGTTTTGAGAAATTTTAGATGAAAATTCTGTCAAAATAGGCGAAACTTCTTGTGCTATTTTCTGAATTTCATCATTGGTTTCAGCAGAATTTAGATTGAAAAAAATACTAGAAACTCTGTCCAGCTGTTCGCCAGAATACGCCAGTGCCTCTATGGTGTTTTCAAAAGTGGCTTCGGCAGGGTTGTTTGCTATTGCATCAATTTCTTTTTCCGACTGAGCAATAAGTTCCTGAAAAGCAAGCAAATAGTGTTCTTCTTTAATCTCCTGAAAAGGAGCTGTTTCGTATTTTGTATTGAATTTTTGAGTAAGGATATTCATTGTTTTGATTTTAAAATTTTACAAATTTAATGATTTCAGTGATTTGGTATTCGTTAAAAAACTAATTTTGTATTATTAAAAATAAAACAAAATGAAAAGAGACAAAAATATAGTTCCACTTTCCCAAGACCACCATTTTGGACTGCTTAGTGGCTGGAAAATAAAGCAGGGAATTAAGAAAAATATTTCTTATGAACGCATTAAAAACTATATAAACTATCACTGGGACAACAGCCAGAGCTTCCATTTTGATGAAGAGGAGAAAATCTTGTTTCCTTATTCTGATGATGAACTGACACAGAGAGCCCTTGATGAGCATAAAGAAATAAGAGAACTGCTGAAAACCCTAAACGAAGTAGAGGATTTTGAACTACTTACACTCTATGCGGATAAAGTTACAGAGCATATTCGTTTTGAGGAGCGGGTGCTTTTCCCTCATTTGGAAAATATTCTTACAGAAGAACAGCTTGCCGAAGTAGGAAAAAAATTAAATGAAATCCATCATCATGCTGAAGATGAATATCACGATGAATTTTGGAAATAACTAATATTATTCTTGTAAAGCCTTGATTTCATCTCTCAGCCTTGCCGCAGTGATGAAGTCAAGATTTTTTGCTGCTGCTTCCATTTCTTTCTGCTTTTCGGCGATTATTTTTTCTATTTCTTCCGTGCTGTGTTTTTGTTTCTGCTCAGTTGCCTGTTTTAGGATTTCTTTTTGAGTGTATTTGGCATCTGGGAAATCTTTACTCCTACCAACTAATGTTTCGGAAATCTTTTTATTAAGAGCTTTTGGGACGATTCCGTGCCGCTCATTGTATTGGATTTGTTTTTCGCGGCGGTAGTTGGTCTCATCTATGGTCGCCTGCATGGATTTTGTGATTTTGTCGGCGTACATTATGGCTTTACCATTGATGTTTCTCGCAGCCCGTCCCACAGTCTGAATCATGGAACGGCGAGAGCGGAGCATTCCTTCTTTGTCAGCATCCAAAATAGCAACCAGCGAAACCTCTGGTAAATCAAGCCCTTCTCTGAGGAGATTGACTCCGACCAAAACATCAAACAAACCGACGCGCAAATCCTGCATAATCTGGATACGCTCCAAAGTCTCCACATCCGAATGGATATAACGAGTTCTAACCCCGAATTTTGTGAAATATTTGGTGAGTTCCTCCGCCATTTTTTTAGTTAAAGTCGTTACCAAAACCCGCTCATCTTCTTCGGCTCTTTTTTGGATTTCTTCCATCAGGTCATCTATCTGGTTTTCAGTTGGTCGTACTTCTATTATTGGGTCAAGAAGCCCTGTCGGACGGATAATCTGCTCGATGTATTCTCCGCCTGTTTTTTCTAGCTCATAGTCGGCAGGAGTGGCAGAAACATAAATCACCTGATTCTGCATTTCTTCAAATTCCTCAAATTTCAACGGTCGGTTGTCCATCGCTGCTGGAAGCCTAAATCCATATTCCACCAAAGCCTCTTTTCTGCTTCGGTCTCCGCCATACATGGCGTGAATCTGCGGAATGGTAACATGGCTTTCATCGATAACCATCAGAAAATCCTTTGGGAAATAGTCCAAAAGGCAGAAAGGGCGTGTTCCTGGCGCTCTTCCATCGATATACCGAGAATAATTTTCAATCCCAGAGCAGTAGCCGAGTTCTTTTATCATTTCTAAATCCAGTTCAGTTCGCTCTTGTAATCGTTTGGCTTCTAATGGTTTGTCTATTTCTTTAAAGAAATCAACCTGCTTTACCAAATCATCTTGAATATTCCGAATGGCAGAGTTGAGCGTTTCTTTGGAAGTCGCAAAAAGATTAGCTGGATAGATATTGATTTTATCAAAATTAGAAATAATATTCCCTGAAACAGGGTCAAAACTTTGTATTTTTTCTATTTCATCACCGAAAAACTGTATTCGCACAGCACTATCAGCATAGGCAGGGAAAACATCCACCACATCGCCTTTTACACGAAATGTCCCTCGTGAAAACTCGTTTAGCGTTCTGGAATAGAGCGCATTTACTAATTTGTGAAGGAGCTGTGTTCGGGAAATTTTGGAGTTAAGTTCCAGTTCTATCAAAGATTTATTGAATTCAGTAGGGTTTCCAATCCCATAAATGCACGAAACAGAAGCTACTATCAGCACATCTCGCCTGCCAGAAAGTAGACTTGCCGTAGCAGAAAGCCTGAGTTTTTCTACCTCCTCATTGATACTCAAATCCTTTTCTATGTAAGTTCCCGTGCTGGCAATATACGCCTCGGGCTGGTAGTAGTCATAATAACTGACAAAATACTCCACCGCGTTCTCAGGGAAAAACTCTTTGAACTCCATAAAAAGCTGTGCAGCCAGAGTTTTATTATGAGCCAAAACCAGAGTAGGTCTTTGGATTTCATTGACCACATTAGCGATGGTAAAGGTCTTTCCAGAACCTGTTACTCCGAGCAGTGTTTGGTATTTTTCGCCGTTTTCTAGGCCGTGAACTAGTTTTTTGATGGCTTGCGGTTGGTCGCCTGTGGGCTGGTATTCCGATTGGAGTTTGAAATTCATTAAAACTTAATTTTTACAAAAATACTTATTTTTTGATTTTGGAAAGAGTAGAGCGTTAATAATATATTAAAAAATGATGAAAATCTTTTTTGTTACGAAAAAAATATTATATTTGCATATATTATTAATTATTTAAAATTTAGAACACAATGAAAAAGACAGTTTTAGTTTTAGGTTGCTTATTAGCAATAGGATTTTCATCAGTATCTTGTAATAGAGACGATGGTTTACCAGAAACACAGGTAGCACCAACATTACAGAGATCAGATCTTCCTAAGGAAGCAGATCACTTAGTAGCATCAATGTTAGGAGAAACTATTTATGATGCAACTTTCACTAATAAAACTACTCCAAATCCTTTTGGAACAGAGGTTTATACAGGAGTAACCGCTTCATCTGTGACAAAATTAGCTGCAGCAAATGCTGGTAATGGAGCTGTTTATCAGGTAGTTTTATCAAATGGAATTGAGCTTGGATTTAAAGAAGATGGTAAATGGGCATATGTTGATGGAAAAGGAGTTTTATTGAAAGAATCAGCATGGAGTTACTTACCATTACCTGTTCAAACATCTATTAGAAGTATCTCTTCAACAGCAATTACTGAAATTGGTAAAATGGAAGTATCAACAGCTGAAGTTTATACAATAACATTCAAAGATGGTGCTATTAAGAAGTATAAAAAAGATGGTACAGTTGCACCATAATTTTCAATAAAAAGAAAGTAATTATAAAAAAAATCGTTTAGAGTTTATTTAAGCGATTTTTTCTTGCTTAAGTATAAAATAAATAAAAGTCCTCATTTTATGAGGACTTTATTTCAATATTTAATTAGTATTTTTTCTCAACTAAAACTCTCCATCCGAAAGGATCTTCGGCTAGATTAGTTTGTATACTGATGAGGTCTCTTTTTAGAGTAAGAGCAAAACTTTCTTCCTCGCTTAGTTTTGGTAATTCAAGTCTTTCATCATTGTAGCCAATTGCTTCGAAAGAGCTGGTAACCACAGCAGTTCCTACACCCCATACTTCTTTAAGGGTTCCATTTCTATGAGCATTTACTACATCTTCCACAGCGATGTCGCCTACGACTACATTGATACCTCTTCTTTGCGCTAGCTGGATAATACTATCTCTGGTAACCCCATCTAGAATTCTATCAGAAGTTTTTGGCGTATAGATAGTGTCGTTTATTCTTACCATTACATTCATTGTTCCACTTTCTTCGAAGTATTTATGAGTAGCATCATCTGTCCAGATAATCTGCTGATAACCTTCCTCGTTTGCTAATTGTGTAGGGTAGAACGCACTAGCGTAGTTACCTGCCGCTTTAGCAAATCCAACTCCGCCATTCGCAGCTCTAGAGTAGTAGTCAGAGATTTTCGCAGAAACAGGCGCTGTGTAGTAGCTTTTAGCAACGGTAGCCAAGATAGCAAACATATATTTGTTAGCAGGTCTAGCCATAAGGGCTTCTTCAGTAGCGAAGATTACAGGTCTAAGGTATAGTGAGAACCCTTCTCCGAAAGGCACCCAGTTTCTCTCTACATCTACTAGGGCTTTTAGTCCTTCCAAGAAAACTTCTTCTGGAATGGCGGGCATAGCAAGACGCTTGGTAGATTTGTTAATTCTTGCGAAGTTCTTTTCTGGACGGAATAAGAAAACATTGTCATCTTTGTCCTTGTAGGCTTTCATTCCTTCGAAACAAGCCTGACCATAGTGCACCCCCATCATAGCAGGAGAAAACTCCATTTTCCCATAAGGCATAAGTCTAGGCTCGCCCCATTTTCCGTTTTCGTATTCACAAACTATCATGTGGTCAGTAAAACCACTTCCGAAAGTTACATTGTCTTTGTCAATAGTCTCTAAACGAGATTTTTCTACTTTTTGAATAATCATAGTAATAAAACTTTAATTGATGAACTACAAAGGTAATCATTTATTTTAAAATAAGTTTTACTTTTGCCCTATGAAAAGAATCGTGAAAACCACAGGAGACAACAGCAGAACGCTTTATATAGAAGAGCTGGACGAGTGCTACCACTCGCATCATGGGGCATTGCAGGAGGCGGAGCATGTTTTTATAAAAAACGGATTAGAAAAACTGGATAAAAAAGAAATCAATATCTTGGAAATGGGCTTTGGGACGGGGCTGAATGTGCTGGTGACTTTGGAAGCCTTCCTTGTGGGAGGAGTTTCTAAAATCAATTATTTTTCCTTGGAGAAATATCCCATCAATGCAGATGAGGTTCGGCTTCTCGGCTATGATGAATTGTTCAGCACCGAGCTGACAAAAAAAGCCTGCCGCCAAATTCACGAGTGCGACTGGGAGAAACCGCAAGAAATCTATCCCGATTTCTTCTTAACCAAAATAAAAACAGATTTCTTTGACTTGGATAAAATAACTCTGCCCGAGATTGATTTGGTGTATTATGATTGTTTTGGAGCAAGGGTTCAGCCAGATTTATGGGAAAAGCCTTTGTTTGAATTAGTTAAAACTAAAATGAAAAAAGGAGGACTTTTGACAACATATTCTTCCAAAGGAAGTGTCAGAAGGGCTTTGCAAGAGTTGGGCTTTGAGGTTCAAAAATTAGAAGGGCCAAAAGGAAAACGCGAAATGCTCAATGCTATTTTATTATAAAACAAAATCCCTTAGATTTTTCTAAGGGATTGTTTATCATTTCAAATTTTTAGAAAGTAACTCTCATACCAAGTCCGAATCTTGCTGCATCAAAATCAGAGTTTCCTGTGTAGAACCAAATTCTAGGTCTCCAGTCGAAAAATATCCCTAGTGGAGCTCCTGGAATCTTGAAATCTATACCAGCAGCAGGCGCAAGAGAGAATATAGTGTTCCCCCCTCCTTTAGGGAAAGAAATACCAGGACCCATACCAATGTACCAAGCTAATCCTCTTGCAGAACCTCCAAATTGTTGTTCATAATGATACATAAAGCTAAGGTGAGTAGCACCTCTTCCAAATAATACTGCAAATTCTCCTGCATGATTTGAAGCAAAGAAATGCTTAACATGAGGACCAACTACAGTTCCATCTCCTACATCAGCAAGAATACCAATTCCTGTGTTATAGGTTGAACCTCTCTGTGCATTCATTTTTGATAATCCAAAAGAAAGCACCATCAAAATGCTTAATAATTTTACTACCTTTTTCATAATAAAAATTTAATTTTTTCAAACTTACAAATAATTAACGAGAAAAAACAAAGTTTATTATACTTTTATAAAAAAATCCCTAATTTTGGGGAGATTTTTAGTGTGTGATTTATAACTTATATAATTATGGCAGAAAATTTATTTATCCCAGAAAATGGAACAAAAATAGAAAAATACGAAGCGCTATTGCCTCAGCTGGAAGCTCTTGTAGAGGGCGAAACGGATCTGACGGCTAATTTGGCCAATGTTTCTTCGGCGCTGCATCAGGTTTTTTCTTGGTGGTGGGTAGGATTTTATTGGGTGAAAAATGAAGAACTAGTTTTGGCTCCATTTCAAGGGCCGATAGCTTGTACTAGAATAAAGTTTGGCAAGGGTGTTTGTGGAACAGCTTGGAAAGAGGAAAAATCCCGGTTGGTTCCCGATGTGGAAAAATTCCCTGGTCATATCGCTTGTAGTTCTGCGACCAAATCAGAAATTGTAGTTCCTATTTTTGATAAGAATAGGAAAGTAGTAGGTGTTCTCGATGTGGATAGTGAGCAGTACGGAACCTTAGATGAAACGGATGTATTTTATTTAGAAAAGATAGCAGAGATAGTTTCTGCGAAAATTTAAACATAAGTTTAAACTTTACTCTTTTCCTTTAATAGTGAATTTTTCGTAGCCAGCGTAGGGTTTTAGGTGTCCCTGCTGCCAGTTGGAAATCAGTAGGCTTTCTAGATATTCATCATCTCTGTATTTGTATGGGTTGTATTCCTTTTTGAGGTCTATGTCCGCTACATTTCCCTGTACATTCCATAGAAAAGCATTAAAACCGCCTTTGAGTTCTTTTATCAGTTCATAGACCGTTTTTCCTGTCGAACGGTTCATAAGTTTTGCGAAAATCTGCCCTTCGGAGGTAGTCAAATCTCTTAGTTTGGTTTCGTATTGTGAAGCCAGTTCTTTTTGTTTTTCTCTTATGTGTTTTCTTTTTTCTCCTCCTTTCATGTTTTGTATATCGGCCTGCAAACTGCGGTATTGCTCTAATGCAGTGAGAAACAGAGGATACACACGAGAGAGTTTTTTGTTAAGGAAAAAGTAATAATTTCGGTCAAGCTGGTTGTTGAATTTCGGTTTTGCTCCAAGGTATAGTTCATCCATGATGACTATCCGTTCTCCATCGATTTCATAAACTTTGGCTTTCAGAACATTGTCATAATAATATTCTTTTCCATATTCATCTATTAACATTTCTGTATTGGGTTTTTCCTGAGCGTTTAGAATAAGCCCGAAACAAATAAGAAATAAATAGTGTAGTTTATAAAAAATCATTACTTTTACATCAATTTTTAATTTATTCAACAATACAAAAATCATTCCTTTTATGGCTAAATTTAAAAAAGAATCGTTAGAATTTTTAGAAAAATATTTAAATACAGCATCTCCCACAGGGTTTGAACAAAACGGACAGCAGCTTTGGTGTGACTATATCAGCCCTTTTGTGGATAAAGTAGAAGTGGATTATTACGGAACAGCATACGGAATTATCAATCCTAAAGCTGAGTTCAAAGTAGTAATAGAAGCCCACGCAGACGAAATTTCTTGGTATGTGAACTATATCACGGATGATGGACTGATTTATGTTATTAGAAATGGCGGTTCAGACCAAGTCATTGCTCCATCTAAAGTGGTGAATATTCATGGTAAAAAAGGCGTAGTGAAGGGAGTTTTCGGCTGGCCTGCTATTCACACAAGAGCTAATCAGAACGAGCCGACACCGAAATTGGACAATATTTTCATTGACTGTGGTGCGGCTACCAAGGAAGAAGTAGAAGAGCTGGGCATCCATGTGGGCTGTATGATTACTTATCCAGATGAGTTTTTTGAGCTGAATGACAGATATTTTGTTTGTAGAGCATTGGACAATAGAATGGGAGGTTTCATGATTGCTGAGGTGGCTCGTATGCTGAAAGAAAACAAGAAAAAACTGCCGTTTGGGTTGTATATTACCAATTCTGTTCAGGAAGAAATCGGGCTTCGCGGAGCAGAAATGATAGCAGAACGCATAAAACCAAATATCGCGATAGTTACAGATGTTACCCATGACACTACCACTCCGATGATTGAGAAAAAGAAGGAGGGCGACCAAAAATGTGGAGCAGGGCCTGTAATCGCCTATGCACCAGCAGTTCATCACAAAGTGAGAGATTTGATAATAGAAACTGCCGAGAGAAATAACATTCCGTTCCAAAGAGCAGCATGCAGCAGGGCTACGGGAACAGATACAGATGCCTTTGCTTATTCTAATGGAGGGATTCCATCGGCACTGATTTCCTTGCCACTTAGATATATGCACACCACGGTAGAAATGGTGGATAAGAAAGATGTTAGCGATATTATAAAATTGATTTACAATACTTTATTGCAAATTAAACCTAAAATAGACCTAAAATATTTTTAGTAAAAATTAGAAAATTATGAAAATCAATCTTCCAGATAAACTGTATTATTCCATTGGAGAGGTGGCGTTGGCTTTCGGGGTCAATGCATCACTGCTTCGCTATTGGGAGAAAGAGTTTCCTATTCTCAATCCTAAAAAAAATAAGAAAGGAACCCGCTATTTCACGCCAGAGGATATTAAAAACTTGAAGATTATTTATCATTTGGTCAAGGAAAAAGGCTACACGCTGGATGGAGCTCGTATCGCGCTGGTAACCAATGATAAGATAGAGGAAAGTGTAAATATCATAGAGCGGCTTGAATTTGTTAAAAGTGAACTAAATAAGCTAAAAAATTCACTAATTGACAAAGAATAGGCATAAATATATTGTTTAATTCTAAAAAATAGTTTTATATTTGCTATCCAAAAAATATAATAAATCATTATGGAAGTAGTTCAACAGAAGAAGGGACATCCTAAAGGACTTTACCTCTTATTTTTTACTGAGATGTGGGAGCGTTTCAGTTATTATGGAATGCGTGCGATACTTATGTATTATCTCACAAAAACATATTTGCAGGGAGGATTAGGAATAAACTCAGCAGAAGCAAGTATTATTTATGGTAACTTTACGGGATTAGTGTATTTTACACCATTGATTGGCGGTTGGCTAGCAGATAAATACCTGGGGCAGAGATTAGCTGTTACTATTGGCGGGATTACGATGATGTTTGGGCAATTTGCTCTTTTTC
Source organism: uncultured Flavobacteriaceae bacterium (assembly GCA_963520725.1). GTDB lineage: Bacteria > Bacteroidota > Bacteroidia > Flavobacteriales > Weeksellaceae > JABCPE02. Next base: position 18,703 of record CAUQSG010000009.1, read on the forward strand.
TAATGAATAATATGACAGGGCTTTATATTGGGCTATTCTTATTAATTATAGGTAATGGGTTCTTTAAACCTAATATTTCTATATTGGTAGGGAATTTATACAAAGATGGAGATGAAAGAAGAGACTCCGCATTTTCTATTTTTTATATGGGGATAAATTTAGGTGCATTAATAGCCCCTATCGTAATAGGTGTTTTAACAGATGATATTTTTGCAGCTAAGGATAATAATGGAGAAATAATATCTTATGGGTATAGATATGGATTTTTAGCATCATCTATTGGTATGTTATTAGGGCAGGTGGTGTTTAATTTGTTAGCCCCTAAGTATTTAGGAGAGATAGGAACAAAACCTGTTGTCAAATTCGAAAAACAAGAGGAAGGGCAACAAGTAGATACTTTAAATAAAGAAGAAAAAGATAAAATAAGTGTGATATTTATTTTATTCTTATTTGCAGTATTCTTTTGGGCTGGATTTGAACAAGCAGGTTCTTCAATAGCATTATATACAGACAACTATATTGATAGAGATGTTACATTACCATTTATTGGAGATTGGACGATTCCTTCATCTTGGTTTCAGTCGGTAAACCCTTTCTTCGTTGTTACTTTAGCTCCATTGTTTGCAATGTTTTGGAGTTCTCCTCTAGGGAGAAAAATATCTACACCTATTAAAATGGGGATGGGGATGGTCATTCTAGGAATAGGTTTTTGGTTTATGTTAGGTGCCGTTTCGGAGAGAGGCGGAGATATAAAAGATACAGCAGTAAAGGCAAGTCTTTTTTGGTTAGTAATGACATATTTTATACATACAGTAGGGGAATTATGTATTTCGCCAGTCGGGCTTTCAGTGGTGACTAAACTTTCACCTCCTAAATTGGCCTCTGTGCTTATGGCGGTATGGATGTTGTCTTCTTCGGTTGCTAATTTCTTAGGAGGATTTATTGCTGCTTATGTTGAAAAAATGGGAGCAGGGCAAATTTTCACATATATTTCAGGATTTGTCATTGTTTGTGGAGTATTGCTTATATTGCTTAATAAGCCTATCAGTAAAATGATGCATGGAGTGAAATAAATAAAATTTGTTAAATAAAAAATAAAAGACCGTTAAATTTCGGTCTTTTATTTTTTCAAAGAAAAAAGTTTTTATATTTGTCGTTTATAAATTTTAGTATTCTAATGAAAAAAATAGCAATTGTATTTTCTGTGTTTTCATCAATGTTTATGATGGCACAGGTAAACTGGATGAGTATGGATCAGGCGCTGGAAGCACAGAAAAAAACGCCAAAAAAGATAATGATTAAATTCTACACAGACTGGTGTTCTATGTGTAAGATGATGGATAAAAATACATTTTCCAATCCTGTGATTACAGAATACATCAATGATAATTACTACGCAGTGAAGTTCAATTCCGAAGGAAATGAAGATGTAACTTTCCAAGGAAAAAAATTCAACAATCCAGACTTTAACCCAAAAAGAAAACCTACTTATGGAGGCGGACCTCAGCACCAGTTTGTAACTTATTTCGGTGTGAAAGGATATCCTACCACGGTTTTCCTTGACGAAGACCAAAAGCTTTTGACAGGGCTTGTGGGTTATTTTAATCCGAGAGACATGGAAGCCTATTTAGCTCTTTTTGCGACCAATGAATTTAAAAAAATAAAAACTCAGCAAGAGTGGCAGTCTTACAGAGAGAAATTTAAACATAAAATTAAAGGATAATCTTATGAAAAAACTAATTTTCTTGATGGGAATTTTTGGGATGAGCCTTCTTCATGCTCAGAGTAATATCCCTGAAGCTCAGAAAGGAGTGGAGTACGGCACGGGCGTTCCTGAAAATATTGCTTATAATGTGCAGTCTATAGACCAAGTGATAAAGTCTCTAAAGAAGAAAAACGAGATAGACAGAGTAACCATCAAGGGAAGAGTAACGGCAGTTTGTCCTAAAAAAGGATGCTGGGTTACATTAGAAAACTCTCAGAATGTGGAGGTTTTCGTGAAGATGAAAGATTACGCTTTTTTCCTTCCGCAGAATATCGCGGGTAAAACTATCCTGCTGGATGCGAAAGTAACTAAACAAGAAACTTCCGTGAAAGAACTTCGCCATTATGCCGAAGATGCAGGAAAATCAAAAGAAGAAATTGCAAAAATCACAAAGCCAAAAGTAGAAATACGAGTTTTAGCAAACGGAATCAAAGTCATAGATTGATAATTTTTTAAGTTAAACAAAAAAAGCACTCCAAAAAGGAGTGCTTTTTTATTAAATATCTTTGGGTCTTTTCTTTACGAATAATGTGAGTAAAAATCCTAAACAAAGCAGAACCAGCCCGATGATGTAGGAATAAACTCCTGCCTGCTCTTGGAAATAATCTTTCATATAAGCCGTAATCTGTGGCCCGATAAGTCCGCCTATTCCCCAGCCCACCATCATGATTCCGTAGAGAGAGGCCATCAGATTAGGGTTATATTGTTCTTTCACTAAAGAAGGCATTACTCCAAGGCTTCCGCCATAGCACAATAAAACCAAACAAACACCCAAGAAAAATATGATAGGATTTTGAATGAAAATGAGAGCAATGAAAATGCAAATTTCTATCAAAAAAATCATTCTGAAAGTCTGGATTCTTCCCACTTTATCAGACACGCCTCCCCACATAAATCTTCCAAAACCATTGCACAGAGAACTTACTCCTATCAGCGTAGCGCCGTGCTGCTCCAGCTCCGTAGCATCTGTCATTCCCTCAGCTCTGAGGTAATCTTGTAATAAAGGCGACTGGAACGCGATGAAAATCATCCCAGCAATCACACTGAACATGAAAAACAACCAAGATGCAATGTATTCGCGCTGGATAATGGTTTTATAAATTGCTGAAAATGAGATTTCTGCTGTGCTTTGCGAAGTGGTGTTTTTTATGCTTAATTGATAGGTAAATATCGGTAAAACAATCAGCAGCATACAGCCAATTGCAAGGAAAGTAACAGCCAGATTTTCCTCAAATAAATTCAAGAAAAACGGTGCTAATATTTTAGACATGATTAAAGCGCCCAGCCCAAATCCTGTGACTACCATTCCCGTGGCAAGTCCCTGTTTGTCTGGAAACCAGCTCGATACGGCCACCACGGGCGTTACATATGCCATTCCCAAGCCTATCCCGCCGATAAATCCGAAACCTATGTATAGTAAAGGCAAAATCTCTAATTTTAGAGCGAAATAAGAAACAATATATCCCAGCCCATAGAGCACAGCTCCCATAGTAGCGAGGTTTTTTAGTTTGAACTGATGTAGTTTCGCGCCGCACCATGCAGATGTCACTCCCATCATCAGGTTAGAAATACTAAAAGCCCACGCCGTTTCGCCCTGCGTCCAGCCATAGGCTTCGCTGACAGGCTTCTGAAAGAAACTCCACGCATAGACCGTTCCTAAAAATAAATGGGTAAGAATAGCTGCAATAGCTATGAACCAACGATTTTTATTCTCCATATAAAATAATTAGGGCGCAAAAATATATAAATAATTTGAAACGAAAAAAATGTAATTCTTTCAAAGTTTTGAAATAAAAATTGCCTTCTATTATTGAAGGCAATTCGCAATTTTAAATTTATAAATGAAAAAACTAAACTTTTATTCTGCTATCATTTCAAAGTCTCCTTTTATTTGGACTTTGTCGCTGATCATCGCTTCTGGATATCCTCCACCGACACCGAAATCAGAACGCTTGATAACTCCTATCACTTGGTATCCGTAAGTTTTTTTCTTACTCATAGGATTTACCACCATTCCTTTGTACAGCATATTTACGGTAACAAGCTTAGTCACACCGTGAAGCGTAAGATTTCCAGTTACTTGGTACAAGTTTTTCTTCATCGCTTTGATGCTGGTTCCTTGGAAAGTCATCTCTGGGAATTTTTTCACATCAAAGAAATCTTCGTTTCGGAGGTGGTTGTCCCTTGCCTCTATGTGCGTGTTGATAGAATTCACATCTACTACGAAATTGATTTTAGAGTTTGCGAAATTCTTTTCATCAACATTCATATTTAGAGTTGCTTTCTCAAAATTCCCTGTAATTTCGCTAATTCCCAAGTGAGTTACCGAAAACTGAATTCTGCTGTGGGCAGGATCTGATTTTAAAGCATTTTGGGCAAATGAATTTACAGCCATTAGACCCATAAATAATAATGATACTATCTTTTTCATATTCGTTAATTTTATTGATGCAAAGATATGGTTAATAACTATCCAAAAAATTGATTTATGATAAGATTTCAAAATATTTATGTCTAAAATTAGCCAATCTCTATTCCGTTTTCTACCTTTTCATCAGGCGTCACGAAAGATAGTTTGCCATCTGGTTTAGTCGTAAGCAGCAGCATTCCTTGGGATTCTATTCCTCGGATTTTTCTTGGAGCGAGGTTCAGAAGAATCATCACTTGTTTCCCGATGATTTCCTCAGGGCTGAAACTTTCTGCAATTCCTGAAACCACGGTGCGAACATCTACGCCAGTATCTACTTTTAGTTTTAGTAATTTATCGGCTTTTTCTACCTTTTCAGCTTCTAAAATCGTAGCTGTTCTAAGGTCTATTTTCGTAAAATCATCAAATGAAATTTGTTCTTTCATAGGGTTTGCGTTAGGATTGGTTTTTTGATTGTTTATTTTTGTGTTTTCCAATTTTTTGATTTGCGCTTCTATCACATCATCCTCTATTTTAGAGAAGAGCAGCGGCATTTCATTGATCTGATGCCCTGTCGGGATAGGCGGCGTGTTTAGGACTTCGTACCAGTTTTTGTCTCCGAGATTTAGTCCAGATTTCATTTTTTGGGAAGTGAAAGGCAGGAACGGCTCACACAAATACGCTAGCGCTCCAGCGACCTGTAATGCACAGAACATCTGTGTTTTCACGCGTTCTGGATTGTCCTTTATCACCTTCCAAGGTTCTTCATCTGCAAGGTATTTATTTCCTAATCGTGCCAAATTCATCATCTCGGTAAGGGCATCACGGAAGCGGAATTCATCTAGGTTTTTACCGATTTTTTCTGGAATTTGCTGCATTTCGTGGTAAAGATCTTTATCCACTTGCTCGAATTCATTAGGCTGAGGAACGATTCCGTTGTAGTATTTTTGGGTAAGAACTGTCACACGATTGATGAAATTTCCAAAAATCCCTACCAATTCCGAATTGTTTTTGGTCTGAAAATCTTTCCAAGTAAAATTATTATCCTTTGTCTCTGGCGCCGAAGAAAGCAGTGCGTAGCGCAGTGCATCCTGCTGGTCAGGGAAATCCTCTACATATTCATGAGCCCATACAGCCCAGTTTCTCGAAGTAGAAATTTTATCATTTTCAAGGTTAAGGAATTCAAACGCAGGGACATTTTTCGGCATGATGTAATCTCCGTGAGCTTTCATCATTGATGGAAAAATGATACAGTGGAAGACAATGTTGTCCTTCCCAATGAAGTGAATAAGGTCTGTTTCTTCATTTTGCCAAAAATCTTTCCAGTTTTTGCCGTTTTTCTCTGCCCACTCCTGCGTGAAAGAAATATAACCGATAGGCGCATCAAACCAAACATAAAGCACCTTGCCCTCTGCATTTGGAAGCGGAACAGGAACGCCCCAGTTTAGGTCGCGAGTCATGGCTCTTGGTTTTAGTCCGTCATTGAGCCAAGATTTTACTTGTCCATATACATTAGGTTTCCAGTCGTCCTGATGTCCCTTGATAATCCATTCGTTCAGAAAGTTTTCATACTCGTTTAGAGGAAGATACCAGTTTTTAGTTTCCTTTAAAACAGGCGTGTTACCGCTGAGCATGGATTTTGGGTTGATAAGTTCCGTAGGCGAAAGGGTAGAGCCACATTTTTCGCACTGGTCGCCATAGGCGTTTTCGTTGCTGCATTTAGGGCATGTTCCTACGATATATCTGTCGGCAAGGAATTCTCCTGCCTGTTCATCAAAAAATTGTTCAGAAATTTCTTCCTCGAATTTACCTTTGTTATAAAGATTTAGGAAGAACTCTTGGCTTACTTCATAGTGTTTTTTGGAGGTCGTTCTGGAATATTCATCAAAGGAAATCCCTAAATCCGCGAAAGATTTTTTGATGATTTCATGATATTTGTCCACCACATCCTGCGGAGTGATGCCTTCTTTTTTTGCCCTGATGGTGATGGGAATTCCGTGTTCATCAGAACCACAGATAAAGGCAACTTCCTGCCCCGTACTTCTCTGAAATCTTGCATAAACATCAGCAGGGATATATACACCTGCCAAATGCCCGATATGCACAGGTCCATTGGCATAAGGCAGGGCAGCGGTAATCATTTTTCTCTTTGACATATAATTCCTTATTTTTGCAAATATAAGGATAATTGACCTATTTTTTGGTAGTTTTTATTTATGAGAAATAACAGTTTTGTGCACAAAAGATGAAAGGCAGGTAGCGTTTGGTTATTCAAAATGTAAAATAGCGCGGCTAAATCTTGATTATCTTTGAAAAAAAATTACCTTTGTATCCGTAAAATCAATAATTATATGAAAAGAGCAATTGTGTATTTGGGAATGATTTTGATGAGTCAAAATCTATTTTCTCAGGAAGGAGAAGAAAAGGAACAGCTACAAGTGGAAGAGCCTAAACAAGAGGTTTCTAACAAATTATCAAATTTCACTATTTCTGGATATACGGAGGTTTTCTACTCGTATGATTTTAATCAGAGAGCAGACCACATCAGACAGCCGTTTTTTTATACATTTAACCGACACAACGAGGTGAATGTAAACATCGCAAGGCTGAAAGCAGAATATGCAACAGACAATATGCGTGCTAATATAGCCCTAATGGCAGGAACTTACCCAGAAGACAACTTGTCAGCAGAGCAAGGAATGCTGAAACTGGTTCAGGAGGCGAACATCGGGTTTAGAATTTCTAAAACCAAAAACCTCTGGATAGATGCTGGGGTGATGCCGTCTTATATCGGTTCAGAAGGGGAAATCAGCAAAGATAATCTTGCTTTGACAAGAACTATCGCTGTGGCACAAGAGCCTTTTTTCATGACAGGAGCGCAGATTACCTACATTACAGATAATAATAAATGGACTTTCATGGGAGGAGTCTATAACGGATGGCAAAAAATAAGAAGAGCAGTTTATGACCAAGATGATCAAAAAAAATTAATATCATCTTCAGCAACAAAATTGCCTGCATTTGGGGCAAGAGTGGCATACCAACCGAATGAAAATTGGTTATTTAATTCTTCTGCTTATATAGGAAAAGACCCTGCTACGGAGACTAAAATGAGATATTTCAATAATTTCTACACGAACTACAAGGCGAGTGACAAGTTAGAATTCCAGTTCGTGTTTGATGTGGGAGCAGAGCAGTCTGCGGAAGGTTCTAACAAGCACTACTTCTGGTGGTCTCCTAACATTTTAGCGAAATATTATTTCACGCCTAAATTCTCTACAGCGGGAAGAGTGGAGTATTTTGATGATTCTAAAGATATTATGACTTTCGGAGGAGGACAAAGATTCCAAATCTGGGGAGCATCAGTAAACTTTGATTATTTAATCAACAAAAATATGATGTGGCGTCTAGAATTTAGAAACTTACAATCTAAAGACCCTGTTTTCCAAAAGATAGACCAGTCTCATCCAAATGTTAAGAATAACTTCTTCATTACCACGATGTTGGCTGCTTGGTTCTAATAAAATCAAAAATGATATAACGAAAATTCCGCTCTATGAAGCGGAATTTTTTATTTTATGAAGTGATGCAGAACATGGTTTCTCCTTTATTTACGGGAGGAGTACTTATTTTGTAAAGAATCATTCCGCTTTCTGGCGCAGATATTTTTTGAAGTAAATTTCCGAACTCATCCGTAATGTAGCCCAAATCTTCGCCTTTTTTCACATACTCGCCTGCCTTGTGTTTGCTGTAAAAAATCCCGTTTACAGGAACTTTTATATAAGTTTGTTTTGTGAAAGTTTTACGAGAGGCAGGTTTTTTGTATGGCGCTGAAGAATACATTTTCATCATCCCTATCATGTTGTAGATGGATTCTTTCAGCATTTTTATTTCATCGGTTCCGTTTACTCCGAGTTTTCCTGCTTCAAGGCTTAGCGCGACAACATCATTTTGAACCGCTTGTTTAAAGGCATAAAGTGCAGGTTCGGTTTTAGAGATATTATAAGGATAACTCACGATATAGGGCAGCACAGACACCTCTGAAAGTTTTAGGGCTGTTTTGGTTTTTTCAGCAGAATCCTTGTTGTCATAGTAGCAGACAAAAGGAACCAAATCCTCATTGGCATCGCCTCCGTGAATGTCTAGAAAAACATCTGAAATAGGGATAATGTTTTTAGTGATGTAATTTGCGATTTTTTCCGTGATGGTGCCGTTTTCTTTCCCTGGGAAAGCAGTGTTTAGGTTTTTCTTGTCCGTAGGATTCAGGTAAGGGACACGCTCATAGAAAGCACCAATATTCGTAATAGGTAAAATTATAAGCGTTCCTTTTAGTTTGGCTGGGTCTATCTGTTTCATTAGTTCCTGAACTGCCATTATAGGAGGATATTCGTATCCGTGGACTCCTGCCAAGATGGTGAATACAGGTCCTTTTTCCTTTCCATTGATGACTGAAATAGGAATGTAGTGATGTGGATTTTCCTCGTTAAATTTAATTTTTAAATCAGTTCTTTTAGAAGGATTATTTTTAATGATAGAAACGATGTCTTGTGATTTCATAAAACAAATAACGAAAGTAAAGAAAACCAAAAATAATTTTTTCATGCAGAAAGATTTATTTGATTCTGTCAGGATTTTGTTTGATAAAACTATCCCAGCTGGAATATGAAGTGCTTTTTTCCGTTTTATTAGAATTAAAATAATGGCAAACCGCCACCGCAAGCCCATCGGACGCATCTAAATATTTGGTCGGAAATTCTTTGAGACCAAGCAGATTTTTCAGCATAGCGGCTACTTGTTCCTTGCTGGCGTTTCCATTTCCTGTTATCGCCATTTTTACTTTCTTGGGCGAATATTCTGTGATGGGAATATCACGGTATAGGCTGGCTGCCATGGCTACTCCCTGCGCTCTTCCGAGTTTTAGCATACTCTGCACATTTTTCCCATAAAAAGGTGCTTCTAGAGCGACTTCATCGGGATGATATTCATCGATGAGCGCTAGGGTTTTCTCAAAAATGTATTTTAGTTTTGTTTCATGGTTTGGGTATTTTTTTAGTACAAGTTCATGGATGGAGACCAGCTCCATTTTACTGCCCTTTGTAGAAATGATACCAAATCCCATCACGGTGGTTCCTGGGTCTATGCCTAAAATGATTTTTTCTGCTGTCATACTTAGAGTAGTAATTTTTTAAACTTGTAAATATATGATAATCAGTTTTTATTTAATTCTGAATTTAATGTAAGTGATGGTTTTTCCTTTGGAAGAGAAAAGTTCCTCATAGTAGGTTCTCACTTCTCTGAGTAGTGGCGTTTCTGGGTCGTATTCAGGCGCACCATAGATGTCGTGGTGAGCGGATAAAATCTCGTGTCCGAGCCCTTGTAGTAGTCCCAGAGTGTATCCGTGCAGAAATTCAGAATCCGTTTTTAGGTGAATTACAGCATTTTTCTTTAGGATTTTTTTGTATCGTTCTAGGAATTCAGGATTTGTGAGCCTGTGTTTGGTTCTGCGGTATTTTATCTGTGGGTCAGGGAAAGTGATCCATATTTCATCAATTTCTTCCTCGCCGAAGAAATGCTCTATCAGCTCTATCTGCGTTCTCAGAAAAGCCACATTTTTCATTCCCAAAGTGTGGGCTTCCTTTGCACCGAACCAAAATCTCGCCCCCTTTATATCTATCCCGATGAAATTTTTATCAGGGAATGCTTTTGCCATGTTTACAGAGTATTCTCCTTTTCCACAGCCGAGTTCTAGGACGATGGGTTTATCATTTTTAAAGAAATCCTGTCTCCATTTTCCTTTTAGATAAAAGCCATTCAGAGCCTCCTCTCGTGTGGGCTGAATTACATTCGGAAGTGTCTTGTTTTCGGCAAAACGAGCCAATTTATTTTTCCCCATTTTATTACAATTAAAGACCGCAAAAGTAGAAAAAATACCGATGAGAAAAAAGAAAAACGATAAATACTGACTAGTGTCATGTTTTTGAAAAAAGATGATATTTTATTTGTAATGATAAATTTTAAATGTTACTTTTGCCAGAATTTTTAACAAGAATTGAAATGAAAGTATTGAAGGTAGTTTTATCATCGATGATTTTATTAGCCCAGTTGTCCTGCTCCAAAGGTGCAGGAGAGGCTTCTTCAAAAGAAGCAAAAAAGGAGGCATATTTTTCATATGAATTTAATGACGGCGCGGATACTTTAGTTGTAAATGTGAATAAAACGCCAGAGAAGGCAGTCTTGTTTTCGCATTTTATGACGGAGATGTTTTTGGCTTTAGGTTTAGGAGACAAAATAGTAGTGGCGACAGAGGAAGGGCCTATTTTACCAGAGTTTAAAGAGGCGTATGATAAGATTCCTGTAAGACTTAAAGGGCATCACGCTATTTATTCCAAGGAAGAGTTTTTGCTTTCAGGAGTGGATTTCGTTTCTGGATGGGATGGCGCAATCAAAGCAGAGGCTACGGGAACACCACAGGAGCTTATCGATAAGGGAATTTATCCATTTATCGCAAAAGCAGTGAGGGATAATGAAACTCTTGAAACGGTTTATGAAGACTTCTATACTTTAGGAAAGATTTTTAAAGTAGAAAAAAATGCAGAAAAAGTGGTTTCTGAGATGAAAGCCAAACTGGAAAATGCACAGAAAAACTTTATAAAAAAGGAAAACAAACCAAAAGTTTTGGTTTTCTCAGTTATAGAAAATGGGTTGTATATTTCTGCGGGACTTACTACGGATTTGATAAATAGAGCAGGCGGGCAGAATGTTTATGCAGACCAGTCGGCAGACCATGTGTTCGTATCATACGAAAGTTTAGTAGACAGAAACCCTGATATCATTATAATAGCAGATATGGAGGGAGAAGGGCGCTCATCTTATGAAGATAAGAAAAAGGCGCTGAAAGAACACTCAGCACTAAAAAATCTACCAGCAGTAAAGAATGATAATATCCATAAAATAGCTTTGGAGGATATTTCGCCAGGAGTTAGGAATATAGATTTTATAATTAAATTAAATAAATTGTTGTATGAAAACTAGATATCGATTTGGAGTCGTATTTTCGATATTGTGTGTGGTTTTATTTATATTATTTGTAATGGCGATAGGGGTAATCACCTCTAATCTAGATGCAGAAACAGCATATAAAATAGCAGTAAATAAAATAACAGGAACGGAGATTTATGAGCCGTATTGGCAGTTGACCCACGAAACTATAATCTGGGAAGTAAGACTTCCAAGGGTTTTATTATCAATGATTTGTGGGGCGGGGCTTGCGGTCTGTGGTGTGCTGATGCAGTGCGTGACGAAAAACCCTATTGCAGATCCATATGTGCTTGGTTTGGCATCAGGAGCATCCACAGGAGCGGTGTTTGTCATTGTTTTGGGGGGAGGTGCTATGGGGCTGGCATCTGTTTCTACAGGAGCTTTCATAGGGACTTTGATATGTAGTGTGCTGGTTTTCGTGATAGGAACAGAATACGGAAGAAATACTTCTACTACGAGGCTGATTCTCTCTGGGTTGGCTATATCTACTATTTTTACGGCGCTTACGGATTTGATAATTTCTTTAGCGAAAAATGCGAGCCAAGTGAAAAGCGCATTATTCTGGACAATGGGAAGTTTGGGAGGTGCTACTTGGGAACTACTACCTATTCCTTTTGTGGTGCTTGTTTTGGTGATTTTCGTGGTTTTAGGATTGTCTAAATCATTGGACTTGTTGCTTTTCGGAGATGAAAACGCTACGATGCTGGGGATGAATGTTAATTTGATGAAGACTTTCATAGTTATCATCGCATCATTACTTACATCTGTTTTGGTATCGGCAACGGGAGCAATAGGATTTATGGGACTGATGGTGCCACACATAGCGAGAATGCTCTGCGGAAATAAACATGTAAGGCTTGTTCCTATGGCAGCGGTGATAGGAGCTATTTTCCTGCTCTGCTGTGACCTTTTTGCTAAAAATGCTTTCTATCCGAAGGATTTACCGATAGGAATCCTTACATCACTTATAGGAGGGCCTTTCTTCCTTTGGATGTTGATGGACAAAAATTACTCATTTAAATCAGGAAAATAATGGAGAAGCTGAGAGTAGAAAATTTGAATTTTAAAGTAGGTAAAGTTGAAATCCTAAAAGATGTATCACTCAGCGTAAAGGAAAACTCTTTCGTAGGGGTGATAGGGCATAATGGTTCAGGGAAATCAACAATGCTGAAAACTATATATGGAGTAAATAAGCCCACAGGCGGTAAAATCTTTTTTGATGAACATGATTTGTTCCAGCTGTCAGGAAGAGAAAGAGCGAAAAAAATAGCAGTTTTGGCTCAGGAGTCTGGCGGTCAGTTTGATTTTAGCGTTCAGCAGGTGGTAGAAATGGGGCGTTATCCGCACAAAGATACACTAGAAAACTATTCCAAAGAAGACCTAGAAAAAGTAGACAAGGTACTCCACGAAATGAAACTGGAGGACTATAGAGACCGTAGTTTTAATACCCTTTCGGGAGGTGAGAAACAAAGGGTTTTGATAGCAAGACTTCTAGTACAGGAAAGTAAATTCATCATTCTAGATGAGCCTACGAACCATTTGGACATAGGGCATCAGATAGAGATTATGAATATCATTAAGAACATGGGAGTTACAGTTCTTTCGGCGATTCATGATATGAATATTGCTTCTATATACTGTGATGAACTGGTTGCGATGAAAAAAGGAGAAGTCCTATTGCAGGGGCCTACAGATGAGGTGCTTACGCCAGAGCTGTTAAAGGAATTATTCGATGTGGAATCAGAAATACATAATATTAACGGACGCAGACATATAATATACAATCCATAGAGTACTAGTTTAAATCAATAATAACTTTAAAAATTATCAAAAAATGGTTAGAAAAATTCTAAGCGCAGGTTTTGTATTGGCTTCTATTGGCCTATATGCGCAAGCTGTGATTACAGGGGAGGTACATGATACCTCAGGAAATGCTATCCCAAATGTGAAGGTAAGTTTTGAGGGGTCTACTACAGAAACAGTTACTGATGGTAATGGTAAATTTACCATCAATATACCATCCTCAAAGGGAACGCTGACTTTCTCAGCAGAAAATTTTCATCCATTCAGCAGAAGCGTAGGAACGAATACTCCTGTAGTCTATGTAGTGATGAAGGAAGGGTCTAAAGAAATACCAGAAGTGGTGATTTCTACACAGAAAAAATTAGAAGTTAATAAATTAAACATAAAGAACCTAGACGCTCCGATGACTGTAAATGTGCTCAACCGTGCAGTATTACAGAAATGGAATATTAATAATATAGAGGAAGCATCTAAGATGGTTGCTGGGGTAAATCCAGTGAAACAATTTGCTGGTTTCCAGTTCTTTAATATTAGAGGTTTTGATAACTTTGTGGTTCTATATGATGGAATCAGAGACGAAAGACATACCATCACTCAGAGTGCTCCTGTTGCCAGCTTTGCCAATGTGGAGAGAGTAGAGTTCTTGAAAGGACCTTCTGGTGATATGTTTGGACACTCTGCGCTAGGGGGAATTATCAACATTATTAGAAAAAAACCAACTTATACTACTCAAGGGGAAGCGAAATTCACCATCGGAAGTTACAATACATATAATGTAGAAATGGGAGTAGGAGGTCCTATTTCTAACAAGCTAAGATACCGTGTAGATGCAGGGTTGATGAATACAGATGGCTTCAAAGGGATAAAAGAAAAGAATTTCAACTCTTCCCTCATGCTACAGTATACGCCAGACCACCAAAATACATTGGAGTTCTTTGCGCAGTATAACAATGACCTCTACGGAGCAGATGCTGGTGTTCCTGCAACAAATGACGGAAAACCTTATGACTGGATAAATCCTATGATAAATTTATCTGATAAGCGTGACTATCTGAAAAATGAGAAAAAGGAATTCTATTTGAAATACAAACATAGATTTGATTTCGGAGGAACTTTTGACTATAAGCTTTCTTACTTTGATGATACATTAGATTACTTGATGGATGAGGTTCTTTTTACAGATAAAACAACAAAAACTCTATCTAGAAAAAATGGACCATACCATTTTAAACATGTTACAAGACCATTGATGAATCAGCTTGATTTTAGTTTTGGATTTAAAACATGGGACTTTAAGCATAAGATGATTGTAGGAAATACTTTCTCTTATTTGGATAGAAAAACTTGGAAAGGAACTGTTACAGAGGGAACAAGTGGTCAGAATATTCCTATCGTAGACCCTGTTCTTGGGATGGGAGAGAGAAGAGTGGATATAGATAGGGTGGTTTCTATGAAAGAAGTGGTTACAGGATTTTATCTTCAAGATTGGATAGAATTTGCAGATAGATTCAAAATTTTATTAGGAGGAAGATATGATTATTTTGATGGAATGTATGATGGGGAAAGATTAATAACGGCACAACCCAACCCTAGTAATGGCTCTCATCATAATTTCACTTATAGAGCTGCGCTTTCATTCCAGCCAATTAAGAATTTCATGACTATCTACGGATCTTCTTCTAGTTTCTTCAAACCAACTCGTTCTCATGACCATAGAACAGGAAAACTCTTTAAACCAGAGGAAGGAATACAGATAGAAGCGGGTATTAAATTAGAAAAGAAAGACAGACTAAATGTTACCATTTCAGGATTCTATATAGAAAAGAAAAACCTTATTGTGGGACACTATGTGAGAAACCAAGTAGGAAAAGCCTATTCTAGAGGTTTTGAAGTAGATGCAGATGCAGAAATCTTCAAAGGTCTTTATGCTAAAGTAGGTTATGCATTTACTGATGCGTTCCTAGGAATGCAGGAGCCAGAGCCAGGAAAAGCGGATCTATCTCACAACAAAACTCCATGGACGCCTAAACACTCCTTCAATGCATGGGCAAACTATGAGCCTCGTACATTTATGAAAGGCTTTGGGGTTGGTTTGGGAGTCTTCTATACTGACAAAACATATAGAACTGAGAAAAATGACCAAATTCTTCCTGCATACACTCTTTTAAATGGAGCAATCTATTATCAAGCGAAGAATAATATCAGAATAGGGCTGAATGTAGAAAATATTTTGAACACAACATATTATAACAACGCCCTTTCTAATAATGATTTGTATTCTAATGACCCTGCGGATGAGCCATATCAGGCTACTTTCCAAATTAACCCAGGTAGGGATAGAAATTATAAACTGACTATTTCATATTCATTTTAATAACTAATTTTTATCTAGAAACAGACTATTTTTCGGAATAGTCTGTTTTTTTAATTGTATATCGTGATACAAAATAGAGTCATATTAGCGTTATTCAAAGGAAAAACCTTTATCTTTGTCAAAAATTAAAATATATGGAGAAGGGAAATCAGATTTCACTTTGGGAATTGCTTTTTAGCGGACAGATGGTTACTAGTTTTTTTGTGGTGGCTATGTTTGTCCTTGCAGTGGTCGTTTTGTATTCTTTTTTTGAGAAATATCTATCACTAAAATCGATGGATACAGAGGAAGATGATTTTTTGGATAATATAGCAGACTGTCTATATGACCACCGCCTTGATTCTGCAAAGGATTTGTGCAAAAGGATTTCTTCTCCAGAGGCCAGAATAATAAGAAAAGGATTAGAAAAAATAGACAAATCTTCGCTGGAGATGTTTGTCACGATAGTCAATCAGAGAGAGACAGAAATCATCCAACTGCGAAAAAACCTTTTTAAATTCAGCCTTTGGGCGAGGGTGGTTTTGTTCTTGGGAGTTCTAGGAACGGGTATTTCTATCATTTTCTTTTTTTCAGAAGGTTTTTCAGATTTGTCTGATGAGCGTTTTTATACTTCGTTTTTCCCAGTGAGCATCGGAGCTATGTTAGGAGGACTTATTTATATATTTAAATTGATTTTAGGTTCACTGACATATAGAATAGAATTGTCACTGAAAATGGGAGAAAATAAATTTCTGGAAATCATAGAAGAAATCAAAAACATGAATTAAGATGAACAAGGTAAAAAGCATAGGATTGACAGCAGTTATCAGCATTCTATTTGTAGGGGTACTGCACATTATCCCTATAAATAAAAAACAAAGAGAAAAAGATGAATTGGCTAAAAATGTTTCGATAGAAGAAGAATTAGAATTCCGAGATTCTTTGGCTCAAAACATTTCATTGGATCCGCCTATGGTTGATGAAGTGCAAAATGTACAGCCACTTCCGCCTCAGCCTTCTGAAACTCCTAAAAAACAGGAAGTTCCTGTAGAGAAACCAGCAGAACCCGTGAAAGAAGAAGTGGCTGCATCAAAAGAACCAGCGGCTAATGAAGAAATAAAAAAAGAAGAGCCTAAGAAAAAAGAAACAAAAAAGGAAATCGCTGACGCAAAAACAGCCAAAACAAAAGAAGCCAACGCTAAAAAAGAAGCTGAAGCCAAAAAAGAAGTCGTAAAGGAAAGCAAAATAGGTGTTGATAGGAAATTGATTTCAGGAATTCCAGGAACTAATAATTATAAAGGAAAACTTCCTGCCCATAGCGTGAAAGAAAAAGGCTCTATCACGATTTCTTATGTGGTGGATGCGAATGGACGGGTGATTTCCGCTCAAAGAGTGGGAGGGTTGAGGTCTCGTAATGCGATAAATAACGCCATCACAATGGTCAAAAAACATGTGAAAGCCGAAAAAGGAAAAACACAATCCACAGGAACATATACGATTGAATTTAAATAAGCAATGAAAATTGCTTATTTTTTTTGTAATTATAAAAACAAAATCTTTCTTCATTTAGAAATACCTTTTTATAGAAAAGCGTATTTTTTCTATGAAAGGTTCATATTGAATCAAAAAGACAAAATAGAACTGTTTTTCTTTTTTGCGTATTATAGAATATATTGGAATAATAAACTTATTGCAGACACGAATGTTATCTACACATTCAAACATAATTTAAAATTAGAACTTCATTTTAATACAAATGATGAAGAACAGATTTATTATTCCACTATATTTTTCTGTGCGGCCAATTTATTTATCAAATAAAATACATTCTTTATACTTATATATTATAGTATTATTATACTGGTGAAAATTATTTTTATCAAATTTTAGAAAATAATTCCTGCAAATTCTGGAACAAAAACTATTCATCATCTCATATTAGAGCCGAATTTATTACAATTATATTTTATTTTGCTCCCAAAATCCATCCTAAAAGGAACGAAATAATCAATGAAAAATAAGTTTTTTTAAATTAAAGTTAAACTTGTCTTAAATTTTTCATCTTATAAATCAGGGAGTTAAAGAATTAAGCGTGAAAAAGACAGAAAAGTGCTTGCGTGGTAATGTTAAGTTTTCTATTTTTGCAGTCTGAATCATCCACAGAGGGGTGTTCGGGAGAGTGGAAGTTTTTTAGTTGAGGATGAGCAATTTAAAAATATTTTTAAAAAAAGTTTAAAAATATTTTGTTAGTTCAAAAAAACTTTATACTTTTGCACTCGCAAACGAAAACGGAATGGTTTTTA
>CAUQSG010000010.1:0-32851 GCA_963520725.1 uncultured Flavobacteriaceae bacterium
GACCAGACTACATCAGTGCGTTTTTTGAAGTTATTAACTGGGACAAAGTAGAAGAACTTTACAACAAATAAAAAAGTAAAAATTGGGATGAATTTTATATGAATTTGTTCCAATTTTTTTATTAAATTTAAACAAAAATTTATTGCAATGAAAAATAAGATTTATTTTTGGATGATAGGTCTTGCGATGACCTTAGTTTCGTGTAATGTGAATGCTGATGTTACCCTGCACAAAGACAAAACGCAGAGTATAGTGATGGACATCGATGGGAAAGAAGCAGCGAAAATCTTTAAAGATGAGAATAAGAAGAGTAAGAAAGATAAAGATGACCTCCCAAAAGAATGGACCAGCCTATATGAGATGAACCTAAAAAAGGATAAAAAAGAAAGAATCACCGCTCCAGACACCATAGCAGTAATGAAAAAAATATATGTAAAAGGCAGCTATGATAAGGATGATCTTACAGATATTTCCTTTAAAACTGATAAACTGACTAATAAAGAATTGTCCATTATGTTCAATAAAAAAGAGGAAAAATCCTTACCAATTCTTGATTTGTTCTCCAGAAATGAATGGGACGGAAAAAACCTTAAAATAAACACTTCTGTATTAAATGATATGCTCATCAAAAAAAATAAAGATCAAGAATCTGATTTAGATTGGATGATATTTACTAAAGACTATCGGGTAACTTTCCATTTCAATTCGGAAATAAAGAAAATAGAAGGAAAGCATGATTTGGTAAGAAAAGTAAATAACAACACGGTAGAAATAAAGTTTAATGTAGATGATGTAAGGAAAAAAGGATTTAAATTCAAAAACGATGATTCTTTTATAACAATTACTACGAAATAAAAACCAAGCTAAATAGGTACTTTTCATCAGGTTCAGCCTCAAAAACTGAATCTGATTTTTTTATTAACAATGTCTGTGGCTAATGAGGAAAAACTATCTTTATTCCATGTGGAAAACTTCCAAGAAAAAATATTTTGAAATCCGAAATAAAATTCTAATGAGAAAAATTTTCCCGCCAGTCAAGAATTATTTTTAAATAAAAACATTTGTTTTTTTAATAGGTTTATTCACATTACACTTGGTCACATTGTCTTTATTTCAGACTTATTCACGAATGTTGATAAGCCTTTTTATAAATTTAAAATCAATGCTTTATGATGTGAATTATCTATGAATTTCAGCTAAAATATTTGTGCTAAACTTTCATAAAAAATTTATCCACTAAACCCAGCTCTATAACAATATACATCATATATCTTTTTTTAATATAATAGAAAAATGAACATTGTAATAGTGTAGTGCTTGGGGAATTTTTTGTTGGTTAAAATTTTTATTGGACAGATTAATAAATTAACTTTGCAGAAAGTAATCAAATAAAAATATGTACATATGAAAACGATTAAACAATTTGATTTTTCTGGTAAAAAAGCCTTGGTAAGAGTAGACTTTAATGTCCCTCAAGATGAAAACCTAAAGGTAACGGATAATACCAGAATCACGGCTGTGAAACCTACGATTGAGAAAATTCTTTCCGATGGCGGTTCAGTTATCCTAATGACGCATTTAGGACGACCAAAAGGAGAGAAAAATGATAAATACTCACTAAAACACATTCTTCCTGAAATAGAAAAAATTTTGGGTAAATCTGTGAAGTTCGCTGATGACTGCATTGGAGAAGAGGCTGTAAAACTGGCTTCTGAGCTGAAAAGCGGAGAAATCCTTTTATTAGAAAACCTTAGATTCTATAACGAGGAAGAAAAAGGAGACAAGGCCTTTGCAGAAAAATTAGCCAAGTTAGGCGATGCGTATGTGAATGATGCCTTCGGTACGGCTCACAGAGCACATGCTTCTACGGCTGTAATTGCTGAATTTTTCCCTCAGACTAAATTTTTCGGGCTGCTTATGGCGAAAGAATTAGAAGCGATAGATAAAGTCCTTCACTCTGGAGAAAAGCCTATTACAGCGATACTTGGAGGTTCTAAAGTTTCTACCAAAATTACCATTATAGAAAATATTCTGCCAGTGGTGGATAATCTGATTATCGGTGGTGGAATGGCTTTCACTTTTATCAAAGCTCAGGGCGGAAATATAGGAAATTCTTTAGTGGAAGATGACAAGCTGGATTTGGCTTTAGAAATTTTAGAAAAGGCTAAAAATCATAATGTTAAAGTTTATATTCCTGTGGATGTTATCGCAGCGAAAGAGTTTAACAATGATGCCGAAAGAAAAGAAGTGGCAGCAAATGAAATTCCAGACGGCTGGATGGGGCTGGATGTAGGAAGCGAATCACAAAAAATAAATAACGATGTGATTATGAGTTCCAAAACTATTCTTTGGAATGGTCCTTTGGGAGTTTTTGAAATGTCTAATTTTGCTGAAGGAACTAAAGCTCTGGGAGACAGTATAGAAGAGGCTACTAAGGCGGGTGCATTTTCTCTCGTAGGGGGAGGGGACAGTGTAGCATTCGTGAAGCAGTTTGGCTACGCAGATAAGGTTTCTTATGTATCCACGGGTGGTGGAGCAATGCTGGAAAGCCTTGAAGGACTGGAACTTCCAGGAGTATCAGCTATTAACAAATAATTGTAATTATAAAAAGAAGCGAACTCTAAATTTTAGGGTTCGCTTTTTTTATGAATATTTTTAAGTAAAATTTTTGTGTGTATGCAAAAACTTAAGTACAGTCCCAATTGTACATTACATCATCAAACTGGCATTTCGCCAAATCTTCTGGGTTTATAAAGAAGTTGGCCACGCCACAATCACCCCATATAATCTCTACATCTTCTATATCATCAGAATCTATTTGAAGAAGGAGTAGGGTATAAGGATCATTATCCTTGCGAGGATCATCTTGGGTGAAGTAAGGATAACCACCAATTTTGTGCCCTGTGCTATATAAATCATGAATAAAGTCAGCTTCATCAGGTAACTGATATAGAGACTCTATTTTGTCTGAAAAGGTTTCATTCCACTTTTCTATAAAAAGTTTTTGTGCGGAATATTCGGTCACTGAAAAAGTTTCAATTTCTTTGGTAAAATGTAAAGCAAACTGTAAATCAGCATCAAAAGACAGATTGTCATTATCAAAAACATAGTCCTCTATAAAATCATCAATGGACAAAGCTTCACCAATAGTAGGGTAGTAGAGTACTCGCTTAAAGTCATTACTGCAAGGATTGTCAAAGTCTAGCCCAAATAGATAATCTTCAGTGTCTGCTATCCAGAACTGCAATAGACCTTTTTTAGGATAGATATTGTTTTCGGGTAGTTGTTCACAGTTAATTTGTGCCAGCATAAAGAGTGGTTTGCCTTCAGCACTTGTAGGTAGTGAGCCTCCTTTTGGGATATAGGGCATACCACCGAATTTACTATCGGTAAGTGTTAAGTTATTAGATAAAGATAGTTTGATACGAATCATCTCCCGCTGTGTAGCAGCATTAAGGTCGGCAACTAATTGCTCAATTTGTTCTTGTGTAGGAATCATTTTGTTATGTTTTTTGATAGACAAATTAAAATTAAAAACTCATATCTTTTACCGATTTTATATTATTTTTTGAGGAAAGAATCATCACGATTTCGGCGATGTTGTTATTACTTTCTTCGGTGGTTGCATTGAATGTTATGATATTGTTTTTCAGGTTTTTATCAACTTTATTGATGTTTATTTCTTTTTGTAGAAAAACAGCATGGCATTCGGAAATTATTTCTGAAACAGCGGTATTTTCATCAAATTCAATTTCAAAAATAAGATTAGAAGATTTTTTCATGAAAACGGTTTCTACCTTTTTCAGTGCTATCATAATGATGAGCATAAAAATAATGGCAATGAGTGCAATGTTATAAAATCCCCAGCCGATTCCTAATCCCACACAGCCAGTTGCCCAGATTCCAGCTGCGGTTGTTAGTCCGCCTACTTCGCCTTTTTCTTTGATGATGCTCCCAGCACCTAAAAAACCTATTCCACTGATAACCTGCGCCCCAAGACGGCCCAAGTCTGTTTTCATAATGGATGCGAGGCCATGGAACTCTTTTTCAAATCCGTAGATATTCAATCTTAGTTGGTCTTGCACCATGGAAACTATCGCTGCACCGAAGCAAACAAGAATGTAAGTTCTGAATCCAGCAGGTTTATGTTTTCTTTCTCTTTCGATGCCGACAAGCCCTCCGAAAATGACAGCCAGTAAAAGTCGTAAGAAAACTACATCAACTGTCAGTTCTCCTACAAATTTAATTTTTGATATGTTGCTAAAAAATTCAAACATGATATTTTATTTTTAATTTAAAAATTTCTTGAAAAAGTTATTTTTGAGTGAAAAATTGACTTTAATAAACCTATTAAAAATCTATTTTCTAAGTTTTTTCGATAATATATATCAAACTTGAAAATTCGCTCGTTTTTGATGCTTTAAAATTAGAAATCGCTCCGTGAATTGCTCCAAAAAGCCAGAAAAGAGGATTTTTCTTATATTTTTCACTTAACATGGAGATATAATAAGAATCGAGCAGGATAGGTTTTATTTTTCTGATTTTCCAATTTTCATTATTCATCAATTTTTCCATTCCTGATTTTGAGAAATGCCAAATGTGTCTCGGCACATCATAGGCAGCCCAAAATTCTTTATATTTTTTTCCGTCATAGGAAGTGTGGTTCGGAACGGCGATGATGAGAAGTCCATTTGGTTTTAATTTCTCATGAAAAATTTTCAGGTATTTTTCTCTTTCCTCTATATGTTCGAAAACATGCCATAAGGTGATAGCATCCAGACTTTCGTTTTCTATTTCTGTGAGTTCTGGATTGGAAATGAAAATTGTTTTTTTGGATTTTTGTTTTGCAAAATTTCTTGCATTTTCATTTGGTTCAAATCCGAAAGTGGTGTATTCGTTTTCTATAAATTTTACGAACTCTCCTGCGCCGCATCCATAGTCTAATATTTTCAGATGAGTTCCTATTTCATTTTTAATTATATTTTTTTTGTAATTAAGATTAAACTTTTGTAAAAATTTATATACTTTTTCTTTCAAACTTCCCGAATCCTGATGATGCGAAATGTAATTTTTACTCTCATAATATTTTTCTAAATCATCGGGTAGGGGAGAAGTTTTATAAATTCCTTGGATTTCTGTTTCTATAATTTCAAATTCTTCCTGTGAGAGAAAGTGGTCTTTTATTTTCATTTTAATTTTTTATAAAACAATCACAATGTTTCATGTGAAACATTGTGATTTTATTTTCCTAAATAAATTAATAAAACATTAATATCCGCTGGTGATACTCCTGATATTCTGGAAGCCTGTGCGATATTTTTTGGACGAATATTATTCATCTTTTGTAGAGCTTCCGAAGAAAGTGAAGCTACCTTGCTAAAATCAAAATCATCAGGAATTTTTATATTTTCCATTCTTTGGAGTTTTGCTACGTTTTCTTTTTCTTTTTCTATGTAGCCTTTGTATTTTATATTGATTTCTGCTTGCTCTTGTATCTCTTCAGAATATTCTCTCACTTTATTTCCTATGATTTCTATTTTAGAAAGTTTTTCTAAATTTATATTAGGACGAGTTAAAATTTGAGATGCTCTGTATGCTTGGTCTACAGGGTTGCTTTCATTTTCTTCAAGAATAGGATTTATAACATTTGGTTTTAATGACAATTCTTTAAGGAATTCTTCCAGCTCTCCAGACTTTTTAATTTTTTCTTCTACTTTTCTGAGTCTTTCTTCTGATGCTAAACCTATGTTATAAGATTTTTCAGTCAGACGAATATCAGCATTATCTTGTCTTAGAAGTAGTCTATATTCTGCTCTTGATGTGAACATACGGTACGGTTCTTCTGTTCCTTTCGTGATGAGGTCGTCTATCAGTACGCCTATATAGGCTTCATCTCTGCTGAGGGTAAATTCATCTTTGCTGTGAACTTTATTATGTGCATTGATTCCTGCAATCAGACCTTGTCCTGCTGCTTCTTCGTAGCCAGTAGTTCCGTTGATTTGTCCAGCGAAAAATAAATTTTCAATCAGTTTGGTTTCCAAAGTATGTTTCAGCTGAGTAGGAGGGAAGTAGTCGTACTCTATGGCATAACCTGGGCGAAATATTTTAGCATTTTCAAAACCTGGTACATGTCTTAGTGCTTTGGCTTGAATATCTTCTGGAAGCGAAGAGCTGAACCCATTTACATAGATTTCAACAGTTTTCCAGCCTTCTGGTTCTACGAAAAGCTGGTGTCTGTTTCGTTCAGCGAAACGATTGATTTTATCCTCTATACTTGGGCAGTATCTTGGTCCTATACTTTGTATAGTTCCGTTGAACATTGGGCTTCTGTCAAACCCAGAGCGGAGAATATCATGCACAGTTTCGTTTGTGTAAGTGATATAGCAGCTTCTTTGTTCTTTGAGTTTAGGCGTATCGAGGTAAGAGAATTTTTGTGGATTTTCATCGCCTTTTTGTTCCTCCATTTTGGAATAATCTAGACTTCTTCCATCTATTCTTACAGGCGTTCCTGTTTTCATTCTTCCTGCTTCAAAACCTAAACTTACTAATTGTTCAGTAATTCCAAAGGCTTTTGGCTCGCCCATTCTTCCACCGCCGAATTGTTTTTCTCCGATATGTATCAGTCCATTTAAGAAAGTTCCATTGGTAAGAACTACTGCTTTTCCACGGATTTCTACACCGATGTTGGTAATTACTCCTGCTGCTTTACCATTTTCTATAATGATATTTTTTACCATATCTTGGAAAAAATCAAGATTAGGAGTGTTTTCTAAAGCTAATCGCCATTCTTCTGCAAAGAGCATTCTGTCGTTTTGCGTTCGTGGCGACCACATAGCAGGTCCTTTTGATAGGTTAAGCATCTTGAACTGGATAGCAGATTTATCGGCTATAATTCCAGAATATCCGCCAAGTGCATCTATTTCACGAACGATTTGTCCTTTTGCTATTCCGCCCATCGCAGGGTTACAGCTCATCTGTCCGATGGTCTGCATGTTCATAGTAACCAGCATAGTTTTAGAGCCGAGATTAGCTGCTGCTGCTGCTGCTTCACAGCCTGCGTGTCCTCCACCTACTACGATTACATCGTATATTTCGTTTATCATATATTGTAAATAAGTTTATAAATAATAAAAATGTTTCACGGGAAACATTTTTATTAAAATTTAATTTTGCGAGTTTTTTAAATTTTTAATTTCTTCTTCTTGTTTTTGAACAAGTTTTTCTAATAAATTTATTTTATCTTCATATAGTTTACGGATAAGAATAATATCTTGATTACTATAAGTAATATTACTATTATTTCCTTTGATAGAATTATAACTATTCAAAATTCTTTTATTATCAAAATCTTTGATATCTTCTAAATTTACATCAAGAATTTCTGCTATTTTATTAAGCTTATCTTGAGAAATTTTAAGGTCTCCTTTTTCTAATTTAGAATATGCAGCCTGTGATATTTCTAATTTATCCGCCATATATTCTTGAGTAAAATTTTTTAATTCTCTAATATTTTTAATTTTATTACCTATCATAAATTATAACTTTTTTATTATATTTTATAACTACAAAGATAAAAATTTTGATTAATATCTAATTATTTTTGTTAGAAATATTATAATTATGATACAAAACAAGTTTATTTCAAATAACCATAAGAGATATGAAAATGGTATTTGGACAGGGAAAAGCAATTTAGGTGCAATAAGAGGTTTTTTATTTGAAAAAATAAACGATCAAGTTTATGAAGTTTCTGTACATATTTTGGATGAAAGTATGTCAAATTTTGGAAATTATATTCAGATGGGAGCAAAACCAATGCAAATAATTTATGAAACAGAGAATAAAATTATTTTAAGGGGATTTGGGCATGATGAATTTGGTTATCCTTTTTCTGATTATGGAGTGGAACTTAATTTTATTAATAATAAATTAGATAATGTAACACTTAATATGTATGATAGAAATGTAAGTATAAACTATTTTAATGAGTAAAAAGTATGAGAGAATATTATATTTTTCAGTGCCCACGATGTGGAGAGGATGTTACATCTGATGATGATTATTGTCAAATTTGTGGTTGGCTAGTAGATGGTTCATCATATAAAACAGAACCAGAGTTAGTAAAAAATACAAAAGAGAATGAAACAATATGTAGTATTGTATGGCTAAAAGAATATAGAGGATATATATTTACTCAATTAAAAGTAGATTTAACTCCTACACACTTAAAAGGAAAACTTAATTTTGCAATGATGAATTTTAACTCTCATCATTTTTATATATTTAAAGAGAATGAATATCCATATTTATCTGAAAATATACAAATAAATTTAAATCTTGATAATTATGATTCTTTTATAAAGGATGGCTGTAATATATTTTTTGATAAAAAACATTTTTCTTCAATAGACATTGGTATATTAAAATTGTTTAATTATGGTAATGATTAACTTACAAGATCAAAAAAACTATTTTTCATAAACTTAGATAAAATAATTCTTCAAAGAGGTAATTATAAAATAAGATTCAAGATAAATTAATAGATTAAATCTGAATTCTTTAAAGTTATCTTGAACCAAAAGATGAAATTTAGTCACTTTTGTAACAATAATGAAATATTAACTTGACTGTAACACTCTCTAATGAAGTAGTGAATAAAAATAAGAATTTCATAAAAGAAAGGGCAGTTTTATCTGCCCTTTTTATATTAAATTGATGTAGAAATCTTCTTTCGCTCTCATTTCTTTTTCTTCTTCATCGGATTTGTCTTTGTATCCGCAAAGGTGAAGAACACCGTGAGCCAGAACCCGTAGTAATTCATTTTCAAAACTACTGGATAGGGTAGAGGCGTTTTCCGAAATCCGCGGCAAAGATATAAAAATATCTCCGCTTATGGTTTTGCCTTTTACATAATCAAAAGTGATGATATCCGTGTAGTAATCATGATTAAGAAAATCCTGATTGACTTTTAGCAGGTATTCATCATCACAGAAAATATAATTGATATTTCCTACTTTTTTCTCTTCGTTTAAAATAAGTTTTTCAATCCATTCCGAACAATTTTCAGGAAGGGTAATTTCCTCTACATTTTCAAAAAAATACTGTATCATTCTGCTTTATTTATCTCTAAAAAATTAGAACCAATGTCCTAAAATTACACTAAAAATTCCTTTTCCTTTATTTACAGCCTTGCTGTAATTTAGTTTTATTTGCCCAAAAGGAGATTTGTATCCAGCGGTAATTCCACCAGAAACATCGCCTACTTTTAGAATATGATTTATTTTATGTTCATCAAAGGTATTCATAAAATTAACATGTCCTGTGATGAAATAGTTTTTCTTAATTCTAAACTGAAAATCATTCCCAGCAACGATAAGATTATCCGTGGCAAAATTCCCAAACTGGTAGCCTTGGAAACTTACAAAATTGACTAAATTCTGCTCAAAAATTCCACCTGGGTAGAAATGATAATAGTATGGAACATCTTTCCCAAAAGTTAATCCTCCGAAAAGATTCAGCCTATAAGTCACACGGCTAGAAATAGGAAAACTCATTCGGATGTCAGCTTTGGTTTGGAAAATCTGTTTTTCAATTTTTTTATTAAAAATATCCAATAATTTTCCTTCTATATTAAGGTAAAAACCTCTCGATGTGAAGTCCTTGTCATTCCTCGTATCACTTTTAATGAAAACATAAGGATTGAGAAAGTTCTTTTCATTATCATAGCGGGTAGTTCCTATTTTAGACTCAAAATAATCATGGCTCATTCCTCCTCCTATGGCATATCTATCTTTCCAAATAGACTGAAGATAAATTTCATTTCTAAACCATTTCCATTTTCCTATTTCATTTCTATTATCATCATTAAGCTGTAGGCTCATCCCAGAAGAATAAATCCCAAACCCAGGGAAGTAGCCATTATCCACGAAATAATTAAAATAATATCTCGGTTTATTTCCTCCTACGATGGCATCAAGGGAGAGAATAGAGTTTTGGAATAAAAGTCTTTTGATGGTTGTATTTATTAATAAACCTGTTTTGAAAACTTCATCATAATGCAACCCAAACTTTAGCAAAAACCGAGCATTATCTTCTTCTAATTCTAGCTTTAGAATGTTTTTCCCTTTGTCTTGTATCAGGTCATAATTGATAAGTTTATAATTATTGGTAGCGTATAATTTATCAATCATTTGGTTTATCCCTGCATAAGTCTGCAAGGAAGGGATTTTAAGGTTCATTTTCCCTTTTACATAAGATTCATTAAAAATCCTACTATTCACCAAAATAAGGCTGTCTACTTTATAAATATTAGCATAGACAGGCTTGCTCATCATTTTCGGTAGAGAGTCTCTTTTTGGTAATTTATTGAGTATATCAATGTATTTTTTAGCCTCTTCATATCCTAAATTTAGGATTTTTTCTTTGTCGCCATAGCTTGTGGAAGAATATCCTTTTAGGTTAGGGTGAATTCTTATATCTGTATTTTTATACTGAGTTTTATTTTCGTTTTGTATAGTAAAGTCTATCACTTGGTCTAAAATCTTTATAGCCGAATTAAGCTCATCTTTATTCGCCAAAGGAAGTGTCAAATCCACTCCGATGACAATATCCATTCCTTTGTCTTTAAGTGGCTTTGATGGAAAATTCACCGTCATCGCGCCATCTATATACAGACTGTCATTTACTTTTACAGGATTTATCAGCGAAGGATAGGCGGAACTCGCCATGATAGAATTCACCAAATCTCCCTTTTCAAAAATTTTTACTTTTCCATTTTCCAGATTGGTCGCCACGCACATGAAAGGAATATTGAGTTTTGAAAAATCTGTAACATTAGAAACATTGTTAAATAAATCCTTCAAAAGGAAAAGATTTTTTTGTCCTTGTGAAATGGCTTTTGGCAAGACATTGAATTTACCTTTTTCAAAAGGAATATTCAGCAGATATTTGTCATTATTTTTATCAAAAAACGAAGTTTCTTTTCGGTCTTTTTCATTGGCAAGAATTTCATAAAAATCCGTTTCTTTAATGATTTTTTCTATTTCCTTTGCCGAGTAGCCCGATGCATAAAGCCCGCCAACTATTGCTCCCATGCTGGTTCCAGAGATGTAGTCTATTTTTACTCCCAGTGAGTCTATCACTTTCAATACACCTACATGGGCAAAACCTTTCGCGCCGCCACCCGCCAGAGAAAGCCCTACTTTTGGGTTTTTCGGAATTTTTATGTTTTCTTTTACCTGAGCTTTATGCAAACTCAAAGAAAACATTATTATAAATATTTGAAGTAACTTTTTCATAATCAGTCTTTTACATAAATTCTTTTGACTCTTCGTGAAATGGAAGTAAGAACCTCGTAAGGTATGGTCTGGCAATAGTCCGCAAACTCTTCTAAAGTCTTACAGGAATTGAAAATAATGACTTCATCACCTTCTTTTGCAGTAATTTCGCCCAAATCTACCATCAGCATATCCATGCACACATTTCCCACGATAGGAACTTTCTGTCCTTTGATGATGACAAATCCCTTTTTGTTTCCTATCAGCCGAGGAATGCCGTCTGCATAGCCTATTGGAATGGTGGCGATTTTGGTGTCTTTCTCTACGATGTATTTTCTGCTGTATCCTATGGAATCTCCTTTTTCCACTTTGGAAATCTGAGAAATCACGGTTTTAAATGTAGCCACATTTTGGAGCTGTTTTTCTATTTGAGGAACGCAGGAAATGCCCATCATCCCAATGCCTATTCTTACCATATCGTATTGATAATCAGTAAAATTGATAATTCCAGCTGTATTGAGAATATGCCTAATAGGTTTATAATCAATATTTTGTATGATTTTACTTGAAACTCGCTCGAAGGTTTCCAGCTGCTGTAGTGTATATTCCTTTTCTTCGGGAACATCCGCGCAAGATAAATGGCTGAAAATACTCGCTATTTTGACATTATATTTTTTCAAGGTTTTAATTAAATCATCTATTTCATCTTCTTTAAAACCAAGGCGGTGCATTCCTGTTTCTATCTTGATATGGATAGGGTAGGTCTCTTGGATTCCTTTCGCTTGGAGCTGTTTCCCAAATAAATCCAAAACTCTCAGGCTGTATATCTCTGGCTCTAGATGATAATCTATGATGGTATCATAGCTGCTCTGCTCAGGATTCATCACAAGGATAGGTGTAGTCACGCCGTTTTTCCGTAAATCCACTCCCTCATCTGCATAGGCAACTCCCAGATAATCAATATGGTGATGTTGTAGATATTCAGCAATTTCGTAGCCGCCCAGTCCATAGGAAAAAGCTTTTACCATCGCACAGACTTTTGTCTCTGGTTTCAATAAACTCTTGTGAATGTTTATATTATGCACGATGGCATTAAGATTTACTTCAAGCGTAGTATCGTGTTTTTGGAGTTCTAAAAGTTTTTTGATTTTTTCAATTTCAAAAACTCTCGCACCTTTTAATAAAATCAGCTGATTTTCAATCGTATTGAGATACTGGCTGTCTATAAGTTCCTGAGTGTTGTCAAAGATTTTGACTTTCCCTGAAAACAAATCTTTATACTTCGTGATGTGTTCGCCGATGAGAATGATATTTTCAAAATCCTGCTCGTTGGTAAGTTCCGCTACTTTTCTATACAAAATTTTGTCCTCTTCTATCGTGTCCAAAATATCCGTAAGAATGAGCGATTTTTTTTGCTTTTGATATTGGTTAATAAACTGATATGCAATGATTAACGAATCCAAATCCAGATTAAAAGAATCATTGATAATCAGATTATTCCTAATGCCGTTCACGCTTTCCAAACGCATCTCCACTGAATGCAGGTCTTGGATTTTACTCATGATTTTTTCGTTAGAGATTTTCAGTGATTTTAAAACCGCTACAATCGCCAGAATATTGGAAAGTGTAGCCTCATCTCGTTTTTGGAGAGAAATGCTGATTTCTTCATCAAAATATTTTATCCTGATGTGTTTATTAGGATTTTTATAATCGGAAGAAATACGGACATCATTTCTTTGATTTAGTCCGAAACTAATTAAATTTTTACTTGAATAAAGTTGATTTACTAAATTATAAACCAATTCATTATCTCCGTTATAAATAATAGTTTCACTTTCTTTGAAAAGAATGATTTTTTCGTTTATCAGTTCTTCTTCATTTTTAAAATTAGAAGAATGAGCAGAACCGATGTGCGTCAAAACGCCGATTTTCGGAGCGAAAATATTTTCCAATTTCGCCATTTCGCTCGGTTTAGAAATTCCGACTTCAAAGATTCCCAACTGGTGTTCCTCATTGATTTGCAGCAGCGAGATAGGAAGCCCAATCTGCGAGTTGAAACTTTTGGGAGATTTCACCGTGGAGAATTCATCCCAAAGACACTGATAAAGCCATTCTTTTACAATGGTTTTGCCGTTGCTTCCTGTAATGCCGATGGTATTTTCTAAATGTGAATTTTCTAAATGTTTTTTAGCTAAAATTTGTAAAAACTCGATGGAATTTTTAGTAATAATCCATGTAATGTCTTCGTATTCAGGATAGTAGTTTTCAGAAATAATGATTTTCACACCTTTTTCTACTACGGAAGAAATGTATTTTTCGCCAGAATTATTTTTGGTATTAATTGCAATAAACGCCGTATGCGAAATAGAATAAAGATTTCGGCTGTCAAAAGAAATATTGCTGATGAGAATATCTGGATTCCCAATCAGTTTAGAATTTGTAAGTTGCGAAATTTGTAATGTGCTGTATATCATTGTTTTTTATTCAAAACTTCTTCTGTAAAAACTTTTCTGCTCACAGCCTCGTAGCTGTCAGTTTCTCCTAATTGTACCAAATCATCACTCCCTGAGGTTCTCATGGAATAATTTGCCAAATTTCCTGTTTTCTTGCAGATGGCATGAACTTTCGTTACATATTCTGCTGTAGCCATCAGGTTGGGCATCGGCCCGAAAGGCCTTCCCATGTAGTCCATATCCAGCCCTGCAATCACTACACGAACGCCGTTGTTCGCCAGCTGATTGGCTATTTCTACAATGCTTTCATCAAAAAACTGCGCCTCATCTATGCCCACCACATCACAGTTAGACCCTAGGAGTAGAATCTCATCGGGAGTTTCTACGGGAGTGCTTTTTATTTTATTTTGGTTGTGGGAGACCACCTCTTCATCGGCATAGCGGTTGTCCAGCTTTGGTTTGAAGATTTCTACCTGCTGTCCAGCCATCTCTGCACGGCGGAGCCTTCTGATGAGTTCTTCGGTTTTTCCAGAAAACATAGAACCGCAGATAACCTCCATCCAGCCGCTTTGTTTGGCGTGATTGATTGTATTTTCTAAAAACATTGTAAATTAGCCTTTTGATTTTGATGTGAAAAATTCAAAATTAAATCCCAAATTTAAACAATTTTAATAAAAGAATTTATGAGCGGTATACTTTATTTTGTTCCTACGCCTATTGGCAATCTGGAAGATATGACTTTTCGGGCAGTAAAAATTTTGAAAGAAGTGGACTATATTCTTTGTGAAGATACACGGACTTCAGGAATTTTATTGAAACATTTTGAAATTTCTAAACCATTGAAATCATATCACTTACACAATGAACATCAAGCGACACTTAAAGTGATAGAAGACCTGAAAAACGGTCAGAACATCGCCATCATTACCGATGCAGGAACGCCTGGAATTTCTGACCCTGGCTATCTGCTGGCAAAGGCATGCGCAGACAATGAGGTGGAAATGCAGTGTCTGCCTGGTGCTACGGCTTTCGTGCCGGCGCTGGTGGTTTCTGGATTGCCTAATAATGAGTTTTTGTTCGTGGGTTTTCTACCACAGAAAAAGGGAAGACAGACCAAACTGAAACAGCTGGCGGAGGAGAAGAAAACGATAGTTCTTTACGAAAGTCCGCACAAGATAAACACCACGCTGGAGCAGATAAAGGAGTTTTTCGGAGAGGGAACGAAAATCAGCCTCAGCCGAGAAATTTCCAAAAAATTTGAAGAAACCAAACGCGGAACCATAGAAGAACTCATCGAATTTTCCAAAAGCAAAACCCTGAAAGGCGAAATGGTTTTGGTGGTGAATAAACAGATTTAGCCATGAAAAATATTTTAAAAAGAGCATTATTTTTGCTTCTGGCGGTGATTTCTGTGATAGGACTTGTGGTGCATATCTATATTTAAATCCAACTATAGATGACCCAGACTTTCATTTAGAATATGAAATTGCAAATGGGAAAAAAAATATGCTGAAGACAGAAATGACAATTATTCAGATGAAGAATATCTATTTAACCACTTGACTTACTATAATGAAGAAGACGAAAATAAACTGATAATGCATTCATTAGACAAAGCATCTGATGGAAAGGAAAAAATACTTTTTGTTATAGAAGAAAGAAAGGGAAATTACCCAATAGGAATTATTGATTATTTAGAGAATAATAAATATCGCCTTTTTATGGTGGAATATAAGAATGATTCAATATTTGTATGGAGAAAACCCTTTTTACAAGAACCAGATACAACTCTTTTTTTCAAAGGGAAACGAATTGAAGGCAAAATACCAAACTCACCATCTCAGAAAACAGATAAATAACTATGAAAAACACAAAAATACTTTTAGGAATAGTGGCGGTATTTTTACTATTATTTGGGATTTACAAGTTATCAACTTTTGCTATTTTTGATGAGGAATTCAAGGTAATAGAAACAATCAGCATTCCTAATAAAAACTATACAATTAAAATATATCATATTCCTTCCAATGCTTCTAGTAAGTCATATATCCAAATAAGGAAATCTGAAAATGGAGTGGAAGAAGTTTTGCAAAATTACGATAGATATGACCATATCAATGGTTACTCTATAAGAAAGGATACTTTGAAATTAAAATTAGGAAATTCTATTCTATCCAAACAAGAAGAAAAAATATTTCTGCTTCCATAATATTCTTATAATCAATATAAAACATTTAAAAAGTAATAATTATGAAAACATTCTATTTTGTAGGTATAATTTTTATGCTTTTTACGAATTGTAAGGATACAAAGAATGAAACATATAGGGATAACATTGTGCCAGATATAAGTGTCAATGATATAAAATTAAATTATCAGATACTACAGCTGTAGCTTTGGGATATAGTGATTTGAAATACAATGTTATAGAGGGTAAAGAAGAATTACCTTATGTTATTTTCACTAATGAAAATAAAACTGAAGTCCTAAAACTTTATCTTTTCTATGGAACGAAAAGAAACGAACTTTATCAAGCAGAAATAAGTCCATATGATAAGAAAACTATCTCAAATCCTACTAAATATAAAAACTTTTTCACGGAAAGTGGGATAAAATTAGGTATTTCTAAAAAGGATTTGATAAAGATAAAAGGAAATAATTTTGTAGAAACTAATCATGTTCTTCGGTATGAAATCTCAGATTATGAAAAGTCTCATTTTTTAGAAAAGTATAATTTGCCAATTTATTTTGCAGAATATACTTTTGACCAAGATAAGCTGTGTAAAATTTATTTTGGTTTTGAGTATCCGTGAGGAATTTATTTAAAATAAAAGATTAGATAATCAAAGTAAATGAATGAAATGAAAATATCCCAGAAAATAAATACAATAGCACTCTTTCTATGTTTAATAGTTAGCAGCAAGCTTTATTCTCAAGAAGCAAACGGTTTTTATTTAACAAAAGACACAATTAAAATATCAGACCCTATAATAATCTCTGTAAAAGGAAAAGCGGGTAAAATAATAACTAGTTCCCAAGAATATAATAGAAATAGTAATATTGAGAAATTACTGAATGATAATAAAGCCTTTTTATATTTTGATGATAGTATGGGATTAGGTTTTTACATCAATGATATTTGGAAAAAAAATAATTTTAAAATTTCAGAATGTGACTGTTGTGATAAAAAAAACACTATAGTTAAAGGAAATACAACCCTCACCAAACTACCATTGACAAGATTTTATTTAGGCTTTACAAAAGTATCTTTCTATAATAAAAAGACTGTTACTATTGATAAAAAGAAATTTCTCATAAGAAACAAAGAAAATTTCTATCCGATACTTTTCCCTTTATGTAATTAATGACCAATATTTGAAATATCCAAAAACTTATCCTATGTTAATTTAAAACAAAATATATTCTTCTCTGTTTTGTTATCATTTTTAAACTCTATTAAAAATAAAAATCCACCTCTTGTCGAAGTTTTCAAGCAAACAAAACAGCATCAAAGATTAGATATAGGCAGTAGATATACCAAAATTTTAAGAAAAAAATGTATCTTTGGTACATTAATAAAACAAAAACTATATATTTAAAAGTTATGGCAAATTTGTTAGACGAAGTGACAGGGCCTGTAAATAATTCAGGACGAGATGTACATGTGATAGATAGACAGCTGCCTGTCGAGATAGGCTTTGGCTCTACTCTTTTTCAGATAGCATTATGGGTTGTGATACCGATATTGGTACTATTGTATGTGCTGGTTATGGGCAGTACGCTGCAGAATCCTTTGCTTGTTGGCGGTGTGGGCTGTCTGCTGGGTATCCTGCCTGGTGTTATTTTCATTTTTATGAAGATATCGGCTCGTAATTATTTCCAGCAGCTGGAACAGCGTATTCAGGCGGAGGCATCTAATATTGACAATTATTTAGAACAAAGAGTACAAATCCTTCAAAATGTCGTAGGACTTGTTGAGCGGGCTGTAGATCTTGACAAAGATGTGATGAAAACAGTGGCAGCACTTCGTAGTGGCAGTGTGAATGAGGACAACAGAAGTGATGTGAATGCACAGATTAACACGGCTTTCGGTAGACTTTTTCCACAGGTTGAAGCTTATCCAGAACTGAAAGCACACAACGCCATTGCAGATGCGATGCAGCAGAACAGCTACCTACAGCGCGAGATAACAGCAGCGCGAACTGTGTATAACAGCCGTGTAACGCAGTGGAACACAGACATTTTCTCATGGCCTACAAAAATGATTGTAGCAGCACAGCAGGGCTACACCACGCGTATCCCATTCACAGCATCAGCCGAAACGCGCGAGGCAGCAAGAGGTAAATTCTTCTAAGACTTTGGAATATAGATGATTCAGGATATCTATGACCCATTAAACGAATACATCAATACCTTTCGTGACAAGTTTAAGAAGGTGGCGGAAGAAACCTTCGATGCGCTTGCTCAGGAAGCGCAGGTTGATGTAGAAGCAAATCGCACTACATGCCAGCAGATTTATAAAGGCGAGGCAGATATAGCAGACATAGGAAGCCGCATCACACGATGGATGGTATTATCTGTCATCCTGTGGATAGCAGCAGTGATAGGATTCGCTGTTGTCTATGTTAAGAGGAACGAGTTCCCTATGGAACAGCTCTTACTAATAGGTGGCGGCTCAGTCTTGGCGGTTGTCTTTCTTTTGGTAAAGGTGCATCCTACTTTGAAATCTTTACGAAGTGAGCGAAATGATTTAGCCCAAAAAGTAGATGATCTAAGGAATACAGCTTGGGAGCAAATGGCTGAACTAAATAAACTCTACGACTGGGACATTTTGACACGAATGATGTCCAAAACAGTGCCAAGGCTGGAGTTTGACCCATATTTCACCACACAGCGATTGGCCGACCTTCGTGCTACATACGGCTGGAATGATTCTTTTAATACAGAGCGTTCGGTGCTTTATTCCCATTCTGGACTTATCAATGGCAATCCGTTTGTCATTTGTAGAACACGAAAAATGGAAATGGGACAGAAGACCTACTACGGTGAGAAAACCATTTACTGGACGACAAGGGAAACTGATTCGGATGGGAAATCCCGCACTGTGAGTCATTCAGAGACATTGCGTGCGAGTGTGACAGCGCCTTATCCCGAGTATTATGAGCGTACCCGCCTTATCTATGGTAATACAGCTGCGCCCGATTTGATATTTAATCGCAAGCCAAGCGGATTGGCAGGCAAGGAAGGTTCGCTTCGCTTTAAGTGGGATAAATTCTGGCTGAAGCGTAAAGCTCGTAATCTGGCAGATGGAGATTTTGCCATGCTGACGAATGAGGAATTTGAGGTCGCATTCAATACAAGTAACCGTAATAACAACCAGCAGTTCGCTTTACTCTTCACGCCATTGGCACAGCAGAGTATGATGGCGCTTTTGCAGGACAATACCAATGGCTATGGTGATGATTTTAACTTTGATAAAAATCGTATGATAAACACCATCACGCCTTTGCATATACAAGAGCTGGATCTCGATATGAACCCAGATCAGTACTGTAATTTTGATTTTGAAAGAGCCAAGAAAGATTTTTACGAGATTAATGCAAGATATTTCCGAGCGATTTATTTCAGTTTTGCGCCGTTATTATGTGTGCCTATGTATCAGCAGATACGGTCGCATAAGGATATTTATGGGCGAGATATGGAGCAGAGAAGTTCGTTCTGGGAGCATGAAGCACTGGCTAATTTCTGGGGGCAGGAGCGTTTCAAACATCCTGACTGCGTGACGCAGTGCGTCTTGAAAACTTCTGCAAAAGTACAGAACGATGGCAGCACGATGATAGATGTCACGGCTCATGGTTTCCGTTCAGAACCTCGTCTTTCGTATATTAGTAAGTTTGGTGGTGATGGCTCTTGGCATGATGTGCCGGTGAATTGGTATGAGTATTTCTCTGTAGAGGGAAATGGACAGATTACGATGCATGAAGATAATCACCAAGAAGATACAGATACGACACAGACCCAGCGTTTGAACCGCATCGGAGAGGTACTAGAAAAAACACACTTAGATGTGTATAGAAGGCATATAGCATCTAAAGCGTAGTCATATGGAATTCCCTAAAATTAAAAAATCAGAATATGCTGTTTTGATGGCAGATAGCAACACAGGAGTTGTATTAGATATATATTTTGATATTTACTATAAGAGTAGTAATCAGATTGTATATAAAGTATTTTCAAGTCTTGATGAAGTAAAAGAATTTATAAAAGAAACCCTCAGACAAAAAGAAAATATTGAGTTCATTGTGTATGATAATAATGAAAATGTAGTGAGATTTGAACAAAATTGATTATAGTTGAGTATGAATTTATATTATGCTCCTCATTTCATTATTATTAAAAAACAGTAGCAAAACTTTAAGATTATTCAAAATAAATTATCTCACTTTGATAGGATTTTGGTGGTAAATAAAAAGATATGATGAATTTATATAGTTTATTTTAAAATAAAATTGAATAATGAAAAATAAGTGAGAGAAAGTAAAATAAAAATTAAAAAATATAAGGAATGGACAACTTAATTAAATTTAAAATAATACTTTTGTAAAAAAATCTATGAGAAAAAATATTTATATTATCACTTTAGGTTTTATATTAACTTCCTGCTTTGTTTCAAATGAAAATAGTTTGAAATCTGTTCAAGATTATTCAACAGAAAATGTAAATATAAAATCAAATAAAGTTGTAGATGCAGAAATTATATTTCTAAATGGAGAGAAAGTAAAAACTAAATTACAAGCATTAAAGTCGGTTGATGGTAGTTTGGACGAAGCTTCTATAACACAATATTTTGCGATTTATGATAAAGATGGGAAAAGAAATTTTTTAACTAATAAAGTCGTAAAGAAAATGAGAATTTTGGATTATGCTAATGAGGAAAGAATTTTGTAAATAGATCAAATTACCCAAATGCTTTGCAAGAATTAGTATATGATGGAAGAATAAAATGGTATGTAGAATATACTTTTAAAGGATTAGGAGATAAAAAAATAGTAAATTATTTTGTTGATGAAGAGGCGAGGAAAGAGGTTCGATGGGA
This sequence comes from uncultured Flavobacteriaceae bacterium, assembly GCA_963520725.1. Taxonomy (GTDB): domain Bacteria; phylum Bacteroidota; class Bacteroidia; order Flavobacteriales; family Weeksellaceae; genus JABCPE02. Next base: position 20,826 of record CAUQSG010000010.1, read on the forward strand.
TCAATATGATTTTAGAAAGAAATTTAAAGAATTTACAAATTCAAATATAGAAGTTTTGGAAGATATTGAAAAAGTAGATAAAAATAATAAATTAGAAGTAATAAAGATTCTAAGGAAGTATGAAAATTTATAAAATAATAAGAATATGAAATTATTGGAAGGAAAAGTAGCTCTCATCACAGGTGCAGCTACAGGTATCGGAAAAAGAATAGCAGAAGTTTTTGCAGAGCAGGGAGCTAAAATAGCATTTTCCCACATCGGTCCAGATGACTTAGCAAAACAAGTAGAAGCAGACCTAAATAAAATCACTACAGCTAAAGAATACCACTCTAACGCTGCCGATTTTGATGAGGCTCAAAAACTGATAGACGATGTTATCGCAGACTTCGGGCAGATAGATATCCTTGTGAATAATGCAGGAATTACCCGAGACAATCTTCTCCTTAGAATGAGCAAAGAGGAGTGGGACATCATCATGAAAGTGAATTTGGATTCTGTTTTCAACCTTACAAAAGCAGCTATTAAACCTATGATGAAAGCAAGAACAGGGTCTATTATCAACATGGCTTCTGTAGTAGGTGTTAAAGGAAACGCAGGACAGGCAAACTACGCAGCATCTAAGGCTGGTGTTATCGGATTTTCTAAATCTGTTGCTTTGGAGCTTGGTTCTAGAAATATCCGTTGCAATGCCGTAGCGCCAGGTTTCATAGAAACAGAAATGACAGCGAAACTAAGTCCAGAAGTGGTACAAGGCTGGAGAGATGCTATCCCGTTAAAGAGAGGAGGGCAGACTACCGATGTAGCCAATACATGCTTATTCTTGGCAAGTGATTTGTCTTCTTATGTTACAGGACAGGTTATCAATGTAGATGGCGGTATGCTTACTTAAAATATTACAAAAGACTTTCTTCGAGAGAGTCTTTTTTTATTTAAAAACATAATGAAAATTCATTTTTTTCGTTCTAATAGAAAAATCAAACATAATGAAAAATTTATTATCAGGAATTTTATTCCTTTTCGGTGTGGCGTACTCTTTTGCACAGAATGATAGAGAGGTTGGCGATTTTGTTTCTCTGAAAGTCTATGACAGAATTTCCGTAGAACTTATAGAATCCAGAAAAAACAAAGTGGAAATCATAGGCGACGGCAGTTCTAAAATCCAAGTAATCAATAAAAACGGTGAACTAAAAATCCGTACCAAAACTCTGAAACTCCTGCAAGGAGATGATGTTAAAGTAAAGGTTTATTACAATGACCTTAGTGATATTCAGGCGAGTCAAGGTTCGGAGATCACTTCTAATGATGTATTGAAAGCTAATCTACTGAAAATTACTTCTAATGAAGGTTCTAAAATCCAAATGAAAGTAGATGTGAAACAGCTGAATGTAAGAGGAAACTCGGGCGGCGAAGTAGAACTTTCAGGAAATGCAGATGTTCAGGAAATCGTGATGAACTCTGGCGCAAAATACAAAGGCGATGATAACGAAGGCGAAAATGTATCCGTAACTGTAAATGCAGGCGGAAAGGCAGAAGTCTACGCTTCCAAAGCTGTAAATGCCACTGTGAGAGCGGGTGGAAAAATAGAAATCCACGGAAACCCGAAACAAAGAGATGTAAAAAAAGTAGTAGGCGGAGTTATAGAGTTTAAATAAAAAAATAAGCACTCAGATTGTATTCTGGGTGTTTTTTTTTATTCCGAAAAAAGATTTTCTTCTTCCTTTTCAAAGAAAGTGTCTATCAGTAGATTTTCCTTTTGTGATGCTGCTACGGCAAGCTGGTCAGCTCTTTCATTTTGTGGATGTCCTGCATGGCCTTTTATCCAGTGGAAAGTAGGTTTGTACTTGCTGAAAAGAGGGATAAATTTTCGCCACAGGTCAGGATTTTTCACATTTTTAAAGCCTTTTTTTATCCAGCCCAATATCCAGTTTTTATTTACCGCATCGGCTACATATTTACTATCAGTAAAGATGTGAATATCATGTCCTTCTTCTTTGAGGTTTTCTAGAGCTGTGATTACCGCGAGAAGTTCCATGCGGTTATTGGTCGTCAGCCGATACCCTTCCGAAAAACATTTCTCATAGTTTTTCTCTAGTGCTTGCATGATGATGCCGTAGCCGCCTTTCCCAGGGTTGCCGCTGCACGCACCATCGGTATAGATTTCTATCCTCATATTTTTAGAAAGGCATGTCATCTTCATCGTTCATAGATGAAGCTGAAAGATTGTTTTTAGGTAAATCAAATGCAGCAGCAGGATCTATGCTTACTCGGAGGTTTTCAAAAGCATTCTGATTTGGCTGAACATAAGAAGACTGCTCATTAGTTCCAAATAAATCCAAATCCGAGAACTTTGCTAAACTTGATTGGAATGAAAGCCTTACATCTGTAACAGCTCCATTCCTGTGCTTTCCGATGATGAGTTCCGCCTGCCCAGCAGATGGGCTTCCATCTTCCCAGTTTTCTATTTTGTAATATTCAGGACGGAAGAGGAAAGAAACGATATCGGCATCCTGCTCAATCGCTCCTGATTCCCTCAAATCCGAAAGTTGTGGGCGTTTGTTTGTTCTTATTTCCACACTTCTAGATAACTGAGAAAGAGCAATCACAGGGACATTAAGTTCTTTTGCAATGGCTTTCAGGGAACGCGAAATAGTAGCAATTTCCTGCTCTCGGTTTCCTGCTCCTTTTCCGCCGTTGTTTGCAGTCATCAGCTGGAGATAATCCACCATGATGATTTTCACGCCGTGCTGCATTACGAGTCTTCGGCATTTAGCTCTAAAATCAAATACAGAAAGCGCAGGTGTTTCATCTATGTAAAGAGGAGCGTTTTCCAGCTCGGAGACATTATTAAAAAGTCTTTGCCATTCCTCATCGCTCATTTGTCCTTTTCTCAGTTTTTCGGATGAAATACCCGTTTCGGAGGCTATCATCCTTGTGATGAGCTGTACAGAGGCCATTTCTAATGAGAAAAGTGCCATCGGAATTTGATGCTGAACGGCGATGTTTCTTGCCATGGAAAGCAGGAAAGCGGTTTTACCCATTGCAGGACGCGCCGCGATGATGATGAGATCAGAATTTTGCCAGCCGCCGGTTTCTTTATCCACATCTCTAAAGCCCGAAGGAACTCCAGAAAGCCCTTCCTTGTCTTTTAGAGCTTTGATTTTATCGATGGCTTCCTTTACCAAAGAGTTGGCTGTATCGAAACCTTTTTTGATGGTTCCGTTTGTGATTTCAAAGAAACCTTGTTCTGCTTTATCCAAAAGTTCGAAAACATCGGTAGATTCTTTGTAAGAACTGTCAATAACATTGGCAGAAACATTGATAAGTGAGCGGAGGATGTATTTCTCCAAAATGATTCTCACATGGTATTCTATATGCGCAGAAGAACTCACCACAGTGGTAAGGTCTATGATGTAGTGGTCGCCTCCTGCCAAGCTGAGTTTTTCGGTGCGTTTCAGTTCCTGAATTACGGTCACCATATCCACAGGATGGTTGTTTTCATAGAGTTTTAGAATCGCTCTGAAAATTTCCTGATGTCTCGGATCGTAGAAAACTTCTGGTTTTAGCAAATCTATGGAGTGGTCTAGACCTTTCTTGTCAATCAAAAAAGTCCCGATTACAAGTTTTTCAAATTCCACTGCATTAGGTGGAACTTTCCCTTGAGAAATAGACAGTTCCTTTGCAAAATTTCCATGCGTGAGAGATGATAATGTTTCTTTTTGTACCATGGGACAAAGATAAAGATTAAACTCTCAAAATTCTACGCAATGTTGAAAAGTAACTATAATTTATAATAAACAATTATAAATCAATAATTTATAAGTTTTTATAAATGTTAATAAAATTCAATAAAAAAATCCAGTATGTTTTTACTGGATTTTTTCTGATTTTTAAAGTTCCTTTTCAGGTTCATTGTTTTCAATGATGATTTCCTCATTTTTTGCCTTTGGCTCTTGGTGAGGAATTTCGTTTTTTCCTTTTAGATATTCAGGTAGATTAAGCCCAGCCATATTGAATAAATCATTTAGAGGCGGCACGGTTTTCATCATTCCTGAAACGAAATTAGCCGTGGATGTGTTTCCATCAGGATTGTTCCCGCTGTCCCAAACTGTAACTTTATCAATTTTAATATTTTTAACGGCTTCCACCTGAGTTTTAACCAATTCAGGAAGTTTTTCGATAAGAAGTAACTGGAATGCAGAGTTGGTATCTCCACCAGCGGCTTTTACCACTTGGTCATAACCTTCCGCCTGTTTTGTAAGGATTTCAAGGAGACCTTTCGCTTCAGCTTCCATTTTCAGGTAGATAGCATCAGCTTCCCCTTTAGCTTTTAGTCTGATTTTTTCAGCTTCGGCTTCCGCATCGATGATGGCTTTTTGTCTAGAGATTTCCGCAGGAACTACGATGTTGGCATTCTGTGTAGAACGCTCTCTTTCAGCTCTCGCAGCTTCCGCTTTTTGTTCAGCCAAATAAGATTCCTCAAGGGCTTTTGCTGCCTGAACTTTCTCGGCTGTGATTGCTATTTTGAGGGCTTCGGCTTCTTTTTCTCTTCTCTGTGCATCGGAATTAGCGATGGTTATTTTGGCTTCGTTTTCCCCTTTTACTGCAAGGGAATTTGCAAGTGAAGTTGCAATTCTTGATTCCTTTTCAGCTTCGGCTTTACCAATGGACTCATCTTTCACAGCAGATGCGATGCTGATTTCTCTGTCTTTTTGAGTAATCGCAATTTTTACATCTCTGTCTCTGTTGGTTTCCGCGATTTGTACATCTTTTTCTCTGTCGGCCTCAGCTTTACCTGTTTCCCCGATTTTTTCTTGTTCGGCAACGGAAATTTTCGCTTCGTTAATCGCTTTCGCAGCTGCTTCTTTCCCTAAAGCTTCGATGTAGCCAGACTCGTCTTTGATATCGGTTACATTGACATTGATGAGTTTTAGACCTATTTTTTTAAGTTCGGTATCTACATTTTTAGAAATATTTTCAAGGAATTTATCTCGGTCAGAGTTGATTTCCTCAATGGTCATCGTAGCAATTACCAAACGAAGCTGTCCAAAAAGAATATCTTTAGAAAGTTCCTGAATCTGCTCTGGCGAAAGCCCTAAAAGTCTTTCAGCGGCATTTCCCATCGTGTCTGTTTCAGTGGAAATAGCGATGGTAAATCGGCACGGTACATCCACACGAATATTCTGGCGCGAAAGGGCGTTGGTAAGATTGGCTTCGATGGAAATAGGCTTTAAATCAAGGTATGCAAAGTCTTGAATTACAGGCCATACGAAGGCGCCACCGCCATGAATACATCTCGCAGAACTTCCGCCTGTTTTTCCATAAATCACCAAAATTTTGTCCGAAGGACATCTCTTGTAACGCGAAATAAGAGAAACAAGAGTCACAAAAAGCACAAAAACTAATGCTACAATAATAATAAACGGGCTCATATAATTTTACTTTAAATTTTTTCTACAATTAAAATTTCATCTTTTATATCAATTACTTTTATAAGTTCGCCAGACAAAATCTCTGTGCTGGAGTTCGTTATCGCATAGAGCTCATGATTGGTTCCTTTCAGCGAAATAAGAACTTTTCCTTTTCCAAGGCTCTGAGCAGGAATTTTGAGATAGACTTCGCCTGTTTTGTTTTTTAAATCATTGATTTTAAAAGTATTGTCTTCTGATAGTTTAAGTAGCTGTTTAATAATCAAAAAGAAAATCAATACAAAACCAGCTCCCACGACTGCAGCAAGAATGGTAAGTAAAAATTTGTTTTCTATCATTGGGTAAAAAGCAACACCTGCCCAGCCAAAACCGAGTAGAAAATTAGTAAGGTTCCTCAGTGAGAAAAGCTGAAAAGGAGCATCTACGCCATCAAAATCTCCATCAAAATCAGGCGCTGTGCCATCTGTGCTGTCACTTCCAATGAAAGTGAGCACAGCCTGAACCACAAATACTAAACTGCTGAATAAGGCTACATACCAAAAAGAACGATGTAGAACCTCTAAATTTTCTAAAAAATCAAACATTTATTTAAAATTTTAACTCCCTAAAAATACAATTTTTAATTTAATTATGAAAAAAATAAAAAGGAGTTTCAGAATAAAAAAGACCAAGCGAATAGCAGTAGAGAAAATATAGAATTTTGATGGCGTTATGTTTTTCTATTTTTGAACTAAATTTAGAAAATATTAAAATAATCATTAAATTTGCAATCCTAAAAAGATTTTGTAATGAATAAGTACATAAAATTAGTGATTGCAGGGCTAATGGTAGCAGGAGGGATATTCCTGATGTTCAACAGACAGGTGGGCTGGGGGATAGTATGTGTAGTTCTATCAATAGTTCCTATTATATTGTTTTTTAAGAATGAATATATTCTTTTGTCGCTCTGGAAGATGAGAGACCAGAAGCTGGATGAGGTTGCTAGGCTGCTTTCTAATATTACAGATTATAAAACTCAGCTGCACAGAAGCCAATATGGATATTATCATTATATGTTAGGGCTTACATATGCTGAAAATCCATTGAAAGCAGAAGGACTAATGAAAACAGCTCTTGAATATGGAATGAGCATGAAACATGATAGAGCTTTGGCAAAGTTTAATCTGGCGATTGCAGCCCTTTCTAGAGGGAATAAAACGGATGCGCAGAGATTGCTGAATGATGCACAAAAACTAGACACAGCAGGAATGCTTACAGAGCACATCAGAACAATGAAGGAACAAATGAAAAAGCCAAACATGCAGAAACACATGCATAATCCTAATATGAGACATAGAGGTAAATACTTCTAATTTTGGGATTTGATAACAAATAAAAAATGGAGATTAGTTACTAATCTCCATTTTTCTTAATATATCTTTAATGTCAATGCTATGCAGGCAGGCCCAGTCGCTGCGATAGCATTCTTTATTCCCAAAAACAGAACACGGTCGGCAGGAAAGGTCATTCACTTGGACAATATCTTCCTCGCTTTGTCCATAGCCGAGAAAACCAGCATAAGGATGTGTCTGCCCCCAGACCGATATACAACGAGTTCCTACAAGGCTGGCTAGGTGCATATTAGCCGAGTCCATAGAAATCATTAGTTCTAATTGTGAGATTTTTTCTAATTCTTGTTTTAAAGAAAGTTTCCCTGCGAGGGATTCTGAGTTAGGGATTTGTTTTTCCCATTCATTGAGGATTTCTACTTCCTTTTTTCCGCCACCGAAGAAGAACAGCGGTTTTTCTTTGGCAATTTCTTTAGCTAATTCAAAAGATTTTTCCAACGGAAGCATTTTCCCAAAATGCTGTGCAAAAGGAGCAAAACCTACGCCGTTTTTTATTTCTTGCTGAGGTCTGAGCTGATGTGAAAGCGTTAATGAAAATCCCATTTTTCTCAAAATATCGGCGTATCTTTCGGTGTTTTTTTTGAGTTGGGTTTTGTTAAGGTTTTTGGTGTCAATTAGTTGTTTTTTCTCTTTTCGTCCTTTGTCTATTTTATAAATAGGAAGTCTTTTTAGCCAAAAGAAAAAATTGAGAATATTGGATCTGAGGACATTATGAAAGTCCGCAACCATATCTGGCTGAAATTCAGACAAGATTTCGCTGGACAATTTTTTTAGTCCAAAAAAACCTTCATATTCCTTTAAATCCACTCCTTTAAATTTGAGCCTTGGAATTCCATCAAACAAATCTTTGAAATTTTTTCTAGAAACCATCAAGATTTCTGTATCAGGATTTTCATCAAGAAACTCTTTGAGGACGGGCACTAGCATGGCGATGTCGCCAAATGCGGAAAAACGGTAAGCGAGTATTTTGGTCACGATTTTAGTTGATAAGCTACAGCGTAGAATTTTATTTGTTTTATCATAGAGGCAAGTCCATTTGCTCTGGAAGGAGAGAGGAATTCCTGCAGTCCGATTTTGGAAATAAAATCAAAATCAGCCGCTAGAATTTCTTCGGCAGTATGTCCACTGTACACTCCCACTAGAAGAGAAATAATTCCTTTTGGCAAAATCCCGTCAGAATCAGCAAGGAAAAAAATCTTGCCATCGCGCAGTTCAGCATCCAGCCAAACCTGAGACTGACAGCCTTTTATTAAAATATCTTCATTCTTTTTTTCCTCTGGAAGACCTTTTAGTTCTTTGCCCAAATCTATGATATATTCATACTTCTGCTCCCAGTCTGAAAGAAAGGCGAAATCATCTATTAGTTCTTGTTGTTTTTCCTTGATACTCATCGTGTGATTTTTGCAAAAATAAAAAATATAACAGATTTCAGAGCAGAAAATTTCTAAACAACTTTAAAAATAAAAATATGACATAAAGTCAGACAAAAAAAATGGTAAAATATTTGATATTGTTTGTTGAATAATTACTAATTTAGTAATATAATTTATGAAGATTATGGAAAATAAGTTTTCGGAGGGAATGGATAGGGTGCTTCGCCATAGTAGACTTGAAGCAAATAGGCTAAAAAGCGAGTTTCTAAATACAGAACATTTTTTACTGGGAATTATCGGCACGGAGAATTCTGCAAGAAATATTTTGGAGGCGCTAAAAGCGGATTTGGTTCAAATTCGTAGAAAGATAGAAAATATCAGCATCAATAATAATTTCAGCTCAAATCCTGATAGAAGCATTATGCCTACTAAAATGGCAGAATATTCTTTGAAAAGAGCATCGTTAGAAAGCAAGCAGTATCGTTCGGATGAGGTGAATACGATTCATCTTCTGCTGGGTATTTTATATAAAATAGACGACCCTACAACACATATTTTGGAGGCGTATGACATTGATTATGAAAGTGTAGCTGCTGAATATAGAGCAATGCTCAAAAACAGCGGGCAGCTGCCAAAGGCTTCTTTTGAAGATGAGGAAGAAGATGCTGAGGATGCCGCATTTCCACAAACCAATAAACCAACTGGAAATATCGGAACAGGGAAAAGCAAAACGCCTACGCTGGATAATTTTGGAAGGGATTTGACAATGATGGCAAAAGAAGGGAAGTTAGACCCTGTGATTGGTCGTGAAAACGAAATCGAAAGAGTTTCCCAAATTCTTAGCCGAAGAAAGAAAAACAATCCACTGCTCATCGGTGAGCCAGGAGTAGGGAAATCTGCAATCGCAGAAGGTTTGGCGCTGAGAATTCATCAGAAAAAAGTTTCAAGAGTTCTTTATAACAAACGAGTGGTAACGCTTGATTTGGCGAGTTTGGTTGCTGGAACTAAATATCGTGGGCAGTTTGAGGAGCGAATGAAAGCCATAATGACCGAGCTGGAAAAAAATAGAGATGTCATTTTATTTATAGATGAATTGCACACCATCGTAGGAGCGGGAAGTTCCACAGGAAGCCTGGATGCTTCTAATATTTTCAAACCTGCTTTGGCACGAGGGGAAATCCAATGCATTGGGGCAACTACTTTGGATGAATACCGCCAGTATATAGAGAAAGATGGGGCGCTGGAGCGTCGTTTCCAAAAAGTGATGGTAGAGCCTACCAGCGTGGAAGAGACTATTCAGATATTAAACCAAGTAAAAGAAAAATACGAAGAGCATCATAATGTGACTTATACAGATGAGGCGATCAGAGCCTGTGTAAACCTTACTACAAGGTATATCACAGATAGATTCCTTCCTGACAAAGCCCTCGATGCGATGGATGAGGCGGGTTCTCGTGTTTATATCAAAAATATGAAAGTTCCTACGGCAATTACCTCGTATGAACAACAAATAGAGGAAGTTAAGGAGCTTAAACAAAAAGCGGTGAAAGCCCAAGACTACTTGGAAGCGAGAAAATACAAAGAAGAGGAAGAACGCCTGATGATAGAGCTAAACCTTGCGCAGCAGGAATGGGATAACGAAATCAAGGAGCGAAAACAAATCGTTATGGAAGAAAATGTAGCCGAGGTGGTTTCTATGATGAGTGGAGTTCCTGTGACGAAAGTGGGCAAAAACGAACTGGACAAATTGGCACAAATGGACAATGTGCTTAATGGAAAAGTTATTGGGCAGGAAGAAGCCGTTAAAAAAGTTGTTCGTGCTATCCAAAGAAACAGAGCAGGTCTGAAAGACCCTAAAAAACCAATAGGAACATTTATTTTCTTGGGAAGCACAGGAGTAGGAAAAACCGAACTTGCAAAAGTGATGGCGCGTGAGCTGTTTGACTCTGATGATGCCCTTATCCGAATAGATATGAGCGAATATATGGAGAAATTCGCGGTGTCTAGGCTGGTAGGTGCGCCTCCAGGGTATGTAGGCTATGAAGAAGGCGGACAGCTTACGGAAGCGGTAAGAAGAAAGCCTTATGCAGTGGTTCTTTTGGATGAAATAGAAAAAGCACACCCAGATGTATTCAATATTTTATTGCAAATTTTGGATGAAGGTTTCGTGACGGATTCTTTGGGTAGAAAAGTAGATTTCCGAAATACAGTCATTATCTTGACTTCTAATATTGGTTCAAGAGATTTGAAGGATTTCGGAGATGGAGTAGGTTTTGGAACAGCAGCGAAAAAATCCACTTCTGATGCCAGAGCAAGAAGTACGATAGAAAACGCTCTGAAAAGAGCTTTTGCTCCAGAGTTTCTTAATAGAATAGATGATATTATTTTCTTTAATGCTTTACAAAAAGAAGATATTCACAGAATAATAGATTTGGAACTTGGCAAACTATATTCTCGTCTAGAAAAACTGAATTATAAAGTGGAGCTTACTGATGAAGCCAAAGAATTCATCGTAGAGAAAGGCTGGGATAAAGATTTCGGTGCGAGACCACTGAAAAGAGCTATCCAAAAATACATAGAGGATATCCTTGCTGAAATGCTGGTGAGCAAAGAAATGCAGGAAGGCGACACAGTGATTTTGGAGGTGAATGAAAATAAAGATTCGCTCATCGGAAGAGTAAAATCAAAAATATAGTTTAAATCAAAAATAAAAAAGACACCATTTTTCGGTGTCTTTTTTATTGATGAGGTTTAAAAATTAACAGCGCTTCCTCCGCTATTCTCTAATTTTTTATCAATTTCATTATTTTTTCCTTTGGAGAAATCGTAAGCAACTCCAAAAACGAGCATGTTCTTATTGTTCTGAATTTTAGTGTGATTTGTAAATTCAACTAAACTTTTACTATAACTTTTTGACTTGTATTCAGAAGGGACACCTATCCAATACATTCCCGATGTGAAAGTCCAGCCATTCTTTTTGTATTGTAAAAACAAATGGTTTTGATTTTCATTGGTGTACAAAAACGCACCATCCAGCGAAAACACAGGAACATTAAACTGATATTGAAGCGTGAAATTCTTGTATTGAGAAACCAGTGTAAGTCTGTTACTTAGGTATGAATTTTTAATTTCTATATCTTTTATTTTGATTTTTTCCCAAATAGGAGCCAGCTGAGTGGTTATTCTCAGGTAATTATTCCCAAATGGCTTGATAACGCCTACAAACTGGGCGCCTCCTTTGGTGTAGTTATCAGCATTTTCATAGCTTAGGACATATCGGTTTGCAGGGAGGTCAAGTGAATAATACTCTGTAATTGCGCTTTTAGTGTTATTATAAAAAGCAATGATATTAAAGTCAAAATACTTATTGTTGAATGAGTATTTCAGTTGGTTTTTCCAAAGGTATTCTGGTTTTAGGTATGGATTTCCCTGCTTTACTATGTTGGGAACGAGCTGCACGATATTACTGCTCAGCTGAGAACCGCTGGGAGTGGATGGTTTATAAGAGCTTATCAATTGTAATGACTGGTTTTTTGATAATTGATACCCTAAAATCAGATTGGGAGTGAAAGACCATTCGTTTGTTCTTTCGTATTGGGATTTATTATTGATATTGGTAAGCCCAGCGCCCAGACGATACATCAGATTTTTCTTTTTTCCAGAAAATTCGGTGTAGAAATATTGCTCGAAATAATTTACTTGATATTCAGAATACCCTGCAAGGTTGGTCAAGTTATTAGAAATATTCTCATTGCTAAATCTATACCCAGAGTTTAACTTACCTATCTTAAACTTATGAATGTGAGCAAGTTCTACAACGAAATTAAACTGCCTGTTGC
>CAUQSG010000011.1:0-31447 GCA_963520725.1 uncultured Flavobacteriaceae bacterium
GTGTCTAGTCAATACAATCATACAATAACAACTAAACATACCATTACCATGTGTATGGATATGATGATGTGGGTTTTTAGAAAGCCGCAGTTTTTGTGATTGTAAAATGCGAATAGAAAAATTTTATATAAATTATACAAATTATCACAAGGGCTTCGGACAAAAATCGAAGTTCTTTTTTTATGTTTAAACTAAATCTCAATTAAAAATTAAAATGTTAATAAATCTGAATCATAAAAACCAAAATCTAACTTGTCAAATGATGGGAATGATGATGTGGCTTTCTAAAAGACCGCAGTTTTTGTGATGGATTAAAGTATTAAGTTTTCTTCATAATCATCATGAGAGCTTCGGTAAATATGCTGGAGCTCTTTTTTTGTAAGTAAAAAATTAACAATATTATATATAATGAAAAGAAAAGTAGTTAGATTAAGCACTTTGTTTGCGTTGTTCTCTTTCGTGGGGACATTCAGTGCTCAGGAAAAGAAGAAGGATTCTATCAAGGAAAATTCCATCGGCGAAGTCGTGATAGTAGCCTTTGGAAAACAGAAAAAAGAAGAAATCACAGGTTCTATCCAAGAACTAAAACCCAAGGACATCTCTGCATTACAGAACGGAAATGTCTTGCAGGGACTTGCAGGGCGTGTAGCAGGAGTTCAGATAGTGGGAAATGGGCAGCCTGGGAGCAGCCCGAGTATACGAATGAGAGGGATAGGCTCTATCAACGCTTCTAGTGAGCCGCTGATAGTTTTGGATGGGATACCTTACCCTGGGTCGCTCAATTCTATTCCTTCATCGGATATAGAGAGTTTGTCCTTCTTGGAAGATGCTTCGTCAAATGCTTTGTATGGCTCACGAGGAGCAAACGGGGTAATCATCATCACTACTAAAAAAGGAACGAGAAAGGGGATTCATGTAGATTTTGATATTAAAACAGGGATTAACTTCCGTGCGACTCCAGAATATGACATTATCACCAGCCCTGCCGAGTATTATTTGGCCTATTTCAATAGAGTTCGTGTAGGAGAAAAAGCAAGTGGAAAGACTCATGCCCAAGCCTATACAGAGGCGATAAATAAAATGAACGCCACGCTGGGATATAATGCTTACAATGTTCCGTTTAACCAGCTTATCAATCCAGATGGAAGTTTTAACCAAAATGCTAAACTGCTTTATCAGGACAATTGGCAAAAACTATTATTCCGACCTAATCTCCGCCAAGAAGCGAACCTTAGCTTTACTGCAAATACCGATAAATTAAAGGCTTATACTTCACTTGGCTACCTTAATGACCGCAGTTACCTCATCGGTTCTGGATTTAAAAGATTGAGTTTAAGGTCTAATTTGGAATATGCTCTTAACGAAAAATTGAAATTTGGAGTTAATCTAAATTACAGCAACAGCGAACAAAATCTGGGCGATGGAGAAAGTTTTGCGAACTCGTTCCAGTTTTCTAGAAATATCGCGCCTTTTTACCCAGTGTATTTGAGGGATAATGATTATAACAGAGTTTATGATATCAAAGGAAGGGCTGTCTATGACTACGGAGATGGAAAAGGGCCAAATGGAGCGAGAAGGTCTTACGCCGTTTTTGAAAACCCTGTGGGAAACCGCCAGTATGATTTGAATAAAGTGACCAATAATACGGTGAATACCAATCTTTTCGTGCAGTATAAATTCCTGAAAGATTTTGATTTTACTTATAATTTCGGTGGTGTGATTATCAATTCCCAAGAGCTTGTTTATGGAAATCCTTTGGGAGGGACTACAGCTACTGTGGGCGGACGACTTGCAAAATCCAATACTCTGAAATACGCCTTCAACCACCAGCAGTTATTATCTTACAATAAACAACTCGGTGCGCACAATATTAGCGTTCTTCTAGGGCATGAACTGAACCAAGAAAAAAGCGATTATTTCGGGGCGAGAAAAGAAAAATTGTTCTTGGAAGGACTTACTGTTTTTGATAATGTTCTGAAAATGAACGAAATCCCAGGAAACCAGTACGACTACGCTGTGGAAGGGTTTTTCTCCCGAGTTTTGTATAATTATAAAAACAAATATTTCTTCAATGCGAGCCTTAGGAGAGATGGTTCATCAGTATTTTCTAAAGAAAACAGATGGGGGACTTTCTATGGACTGGGAGCAGCATGGGACATTTCGAAAGAGGATTTCTTAAAGGATTCAGAAGTTGTTAATGCTCTGAAAGTGAAGGCTTCCTACGGACAGCAGGGGAATGATATTTTCTATTTCCCAGGCACTACGGACAGAATTTATTATGCTTATAAAAACTTATATAAAGTAAGTAACTTCGGGGATGATACGCCTGTGGTTACTACGGAATATCTTGGAAATAATAAGCTGAGATGGGAAAACTCCCAAAACCTAAATGCTGGTTTTGAAACGGCTTTGTTCAATAGAAGATTGTCTATCAATGCTGAATATTTTGAGAGAAAAGTTTCCGATATGATTTATCGTGCGGCACTTCCTTTCTCTAATGTGGGATATTATCCTAGGTTAGAAAACATTGGAAACATGAGAAACAGAGGGGTTCAGGTAAGCATCAACGGAGATGTAATTAAAACAGAGAATTTCACTTGGAATCTCTACGCCAACCTTACTCATTACAAAAATAAAATCACCAAACTCCCTGATGCACAGAGAGAAAATGGGATAGCAGATGGACTTTTCCTCCTAAAAGAAGGCAGTGACCGATATGCTTACTATCTGAAAGAGTTCGCAGGGGTGAATCCTCTGAATGGAGATGCACTTTGGTATAAAGATGGCGTGGATGCGCATGGAAATGCAGTTAAACAAGTTACAAACAGCTACGCTGAAGCAACGCTTTACCAAACAGGAAAATCTGCTATACCAAAGGTTTATGGTGGCTTTGGAACTCAGATAAGATTTAAAAACATCACTCTATCGGCTAATTTTGCGTATCAGCTGGGTGGCTGGGGTTATGACCAAAACTACAGATCGCTCCTGCATTCGGATAACTATGCATCTAACTACCATAGAGATGTTCATAACACATGGACGCCAGAAAATCCTACAGCATCTCTGCCAAGAATAGATATTTCTAATTCTAACCAAAATGCCAATTCTACACTATTCTTAGTGAAGTCAGATTATTTGAGTCTTCAGGATCTGACGCTGAGTGTGGGTATACCACAGAATTTCCTTGAAAACTACGGAATCCGAGATGCCAATATTTATGTGACAGGAAACAATCTTTTCTTACTTTCAAAGAGAAGAGGCTATGACCCAAGGCTGTCTATTTCTGGAGTTTCAGAGACATACGGATATAATCTGTTGTCAAGTGTTTCATTAGGTCTTAATCTTAAATTTTAATTTTTAAAAAAAGTTATGAAAATAAATAAAATATTAGCAGGAGCATTCGTTGCCCTATCACTTTTGAGCTGCAATAGAGAATTAGAGACAGAATCCGCGAAACTGATTTCAGAGGAGCAGATTCCTGATGATGCAGCATCTTTAAATAATTATCTTAAAGGGATTTATCTTAGCTTCAGAAATCATGGTTCAGGCGGAACTACCACTCACACGGATTTTGGGATAATGTCCATAAAAGCGGGGGTTGATTTGCTTTCCAATGACCTTATTCAGGCGAAACAGCAGCACCTTGGGAGATATTACAACTATGAAGCGAGACAAAGCGACAATTTTACCAACGAAATCGTTTGGAATACATTTTATTCTAAAATATTTGATATCAATCGTTTGATAGAGAAAATAGAAGCCATAGGTGTAAATAATGAAAACCGACACATCTACGGTCAGCTTTTGGCACTTCGTGCGTATAGTTATTTTAATTTGGTGAGATTCTATGCGCTTACTTATGTTGGTCATCAGAATGAACTGGGAGTGCCGCTGGTAACTACGGCTTCTACTCCAGAAACACCGAGAGCAAGGGCTACTGTGCGCGAAGTTTATAACCAAATAACCAGCGATATAGAAAACGCCATCACAGCGCTGAATGGTTTCACTCAGCAAAACATCGCACAGATAGACCAAAGGGCAGCCAAAGCCATCGCGGCAGATATTTACCTTGAAACTGGAGATTATACCAGAGCAGCAGCCTATGCTAATGATGCCCGAACAGGCAAAACGCTGATGTCTCAGGCGGACTATACAGGAGCAGGATTTTCTCTAAAAACCAATCCAGAGATTATCTGGGGATTTGATAATTCTTTACAGACCAAAAACATCGGTAACCACTATGCTTCGTTCTTCTCTATGTATGACAGCATGAACGAAGGCTATGCAGGAGCAGCAGGGATTTATAAAATCATTGATAAAAGATTATATGACCAAATCCCAAGTACCGATTACAGAAAACAAGTGTTCAATGGGGCTACAGAATCCACTTATACTTTTAATGGAAAGACCAAAAAGCATCCGCCGTATGTGAGCAGAAAGTTCAAGGATTTGACTTTCTTTGAGGGGGATTATATCTACATCAGAGCATCTTCGCTTTACTATATAGAAGCGGAAGCTTTGGCAAGACTTGGGCAGACAGCTCAGGCAAGACAAGTGCTCTATGATATTACTTCTGTGAGAGATACAGGATACACACTTTCCACTAATTCTGGGCAGAGTCTCATAGATGAAATCATCCTGCAAAAGAGAATAGAACTCTGGGGCGAAGGCTACGCTTGGTTTGATATGAAACGCCTCGGGGTGGATTTGGTGAGGGATTATCTAGGTTCTAACCACACCTTTGGGAAGTTTAATCGTAGTTATTCTACAGACTATAACCAATACCGTTTCCAGATTCCACAGAGTGAGGTAAGTAACAATCCTAATATTGTCCAAAACCCTGTGAAATAAGCCATGAAAACCATAGCCCGCTGAAGGTGAAAATTCCTTTTGCGGGTTTGTTTTTATAGGGGTAAATGTTATATTTGCCAAGAATTTTAAATTTATAGAATTATGAAAAAACTTTTATTGGCTGCTGTAGCAGTAGTGAGTTTAACAGCGTGTAGCAGAAACAATGGTACGGATGAACAACAAGCATTTCCATTGGTAGGAACTTGGAAATATGTAAGAACTGAAATTATCAGTGGAGCAGATGCTTCCACATTATATACAGGTATTCCTAATGAGTGTGAAAGTAAGTCTACTTTAGAGTTTAAAGTTGATGGAAGACATATTGATAATGAATTTATAGAGTTGGATATTGGAGGAAGATGTGTAAATGATGGAGATTGGAATAGTAAATATGAATATAATCCTATAACTAAAATTCTAAATATAACATATAGTGATAGAAGGGTGGAGCAAAAAAAAGTTTTATTATTAGATGCTACAAATCTTTATATAATTACTCGTGAAGGTTACTATGATAGTGATAAGATAAAGGATAAAGAAGTTAAGTTTTATGTAAGACAAAACTAAAAAAATTCCCTAAGATTATATCTTGGGGAATATTTTTTTCGGGGCATTAATCATAATAGAGTTACGATAACGATTAATACCTTTGTTGCCATTTTAAGTTATTTCTTTTTAGTTTACTTGAATTGGTACATTGTATAAAGTGTGTCTGTAAGTGTTTCCTATAGTAGTGTAGATTTGTATTGTGACAGCTCCATTATAAAATCTATCAACAGGAACTCCAGTACCACTAATAAACTCCTCATTCAAATTCATCCTATCACTTCTAAAGGTTACAATTGAACGATAAGGATCTATCTCATCTGTAGCGACTAATAATGAATGATAGTTCTTTCCTCCACCATCATAAATGTAGTCAAACTCAATAACATAGTCTACTTTATAAACCTTCTCCCCAGTAAGTAGTTTAATTTGGTAGTCTTTATACAATCCAATTAGAGAGTACATCCATGTAGGTCTGCCTTGAACTTTGGTGCTTTTAATGTAGATCCCTAAATTTCCTTCAAAGGTTATTTGTTTAGGGTTTTTTTCAATTTTTTCAGTGTTATTATCTCCTGTTGCTCTACTACATGAAGTTAAACTAAATAATGCATAAATTAACGCTGCGATTTTTACTAGGTTTCTCATAATTTCTCTTTTTTTTGTTTGTTAATATATTATTTGTGTAAACTTAATTCCGTAATAACCTCCTTGATATATAGGACCTGAACCGGGAGTGAAATCCTCATAATCCCATTTAAGTGAAGGAATTTGTACGATGTCTCCTATATCATATTGAGCCCAGAAATCAGTTATTAGCCCCCTAAGTTCACTATTAGGTAAATCACTGGAGTACATAATTAAACCTGAATACATATCTTGATAGCTAACGCTTATAACTTCTCCTTCACTATTCTTCCAAACTCCTATTAATTTATAAGCTGTTAAGTAGAAACCTCCCATATCCTCTATTGTCCAAGTATAGTCGGTTTCAGGTATATCATTTTCATCAAACCCTCTATAGGTAAATCCATCATCTTCTTTTGTTATTATGTATTTACTCTGTGCATTAATAGTTAAGCCTCCTACCATCGCCAGTATTAGGATTAATTTTAAATATATTTTTGACTTTTTCATTTTTGTTTATTTTTTGGTTTAAACTACGCTCACGACCATTTTCTCTAAAAGTATGGTACAGATTAATATCAAACTCAGGAAATAACGCCCAAGTCCCCTGTTTAATCTCTACTGGCTTGGAAATCATCATATAAACTTCACCTAATTGAATCTCCCCTCCAGTTGCTTGGTATAAGTTGATTTCTGTAAACTCACCTAACCCTTTATACCAAATCTTATCATCATTATCTGTACCTTCTGACACACTAACCATCTCTCCAGTAGCCAAATCTAAGAAGGTGAGCTCTACTATTTTGTTTAAGTTTGGATTCTTCTCAAGTACCTTACGATGTCTAAGTTTCCACCCAATTACCATGAAATAAGAGTAGCAATAGTGATTATCCTTAGCTGCCGGTAGATTCTGTTCTTCTAACCACGCTGCACTACTCTTCTCCTTTTCAGTGTCAGTAGCGTATGCATATCTTGGGAAATCTCTAATTGAACTTGCTGTATACAATTCCTTATACCTCCACTCCCAATATTTACTTATATCCGTTCTATAGGTTGAAGTTCTTAATGATGCTACAGTTAGGGAATCTTGATCTGACTTACTCTTAATATTATAAATCACAAGTTCATCATTTTCCCATACAAACCATATATTAGGATAATCCTCCCTCTTTAGTGGTTTAAATTCTTTTACAGTTTGTCCGTAGCCTATGATTGTTATAAAGACTAGGAGCATTTTAATTATTTTATTAATTAAAAAGTAAGAATCTATAGATTTACTTCCACTAAGTTTCCATGCAGTCACAAAATTAAGAAATTTATGTTAATTTAAAAATAAAAAAGTTAAATAGTACAATGTATATAACAAAAAACGCCCTGGTGAAAATTTCATCAGGACATTTCCATTAAAATTAATATAATTATGAAAAGATTTATTTATCATCTCGTTTATGGAAAACTACTACATAAACTAAAACAAAACTACGAAGAACTCAGCAGAATGGAAGAGTAAAAGAATACATTCTGTAATCCAAAAACGCCCTGATGAAATTTTCATCAGGGCGTTTCCATTAAAATTAAATATAATTATGAAAAGATTTATTTCTCTTTATTCTTAATAGCTTCTGTTATTTTTTGGCTAAGTTCTTCAGTGAGTTCTGGATTGTCTTTCAGAAGTTCTTTCACAGCATCTCTACCTTGCCCTAGTTTAGTGTCTCCGTAACTGAACCATGAACC
This sequence comes from uncultured Flavobacteriaceae bacterium, assembly GCA_963520725.1. GTDB lineage: Bacteria > Bacteroidota > Bacteroidia > Flavobacteriales > Weeksellaceae > JABCPE02. The sequence goes on from CAUQSG010000011.1 coordinate 7,756, forward strand.
ACTTTTCTTAATCACATCATAGTCTACACCAAGGTCTAAGATTTCTCCGATTTTAGAAACTCCCTCGCCATACATAATGTCAAATTCTGCTTGTCTGAAAGGAGGCGCTACTTTATTTTTCACTACTTTTACTTTTACTCGGCTTCCTACGGCTTCATCACCTACCTTTATCGGTGTGCTGGCTTTTCTGATATCTATTCTCACGGAAGCGTAGAATTTAAGGGCGTTTCCACCAGTAGTCGTTTCTGGGTTACCAAACATCACGCCTATTTTCTCTCTCAACTGGTTGATGAAAATCACGGTACATTTGGTTTTATTGATGGTTCCTGTGAGTTTTCTCAATGCCTGAGACATCAGCCTAGCATGTAGTCCCATTTTGGAATCTCCCATGTCGCCGTCTATTTCGGCCTTTGGAGTAAGAGCCGCCACAGAGTCTATTACCACGATATCTATCGCACCAGAACGGATGAGGTTGTCCGCGATTTCAAGGGCTTGCTCTCCATTGTCTGGCTGGGAAATAATAAGGTTTTCTAAATCAATTCCTAATTTTGCAGCATAATTTCTGTCAAAGGCATGCTCTGCATCTATGAAAGCTGCTATTCCTCCTGCTTTTTGGGCTTCGGCAATGGCGTGTAGTGTAAGGGTGGTTTTTCCTGATGATTCAGGCCCAAAAATCTCTATCACTCTTCCTCGCGGATATCCACCTACACCAAGGGCGATATCCAGTCCCAAAGAACCAGACGGAATCACTTCTATTGTATCATCTACTGCGCTGTCTCCCAGCTTCATTACTGTACCTTTTCCATAGGTCTTGTCCATTTTTTCTAGGACTAGACTCAGTGCTTTTTTCTTATCTTCTAAATTACTCATCTTCGATCAAATATTGCCTCAAAGTTACAAATATTTTAGTAGATATTATCAATTTTGTTTTTAAAATATTTCCATTAAAATAAAATCCCAGAAATCATAATAGAATAAAGAAAAAAATAAAAAATCCTTATCTTTGGCAAAATCTTTTAAATACAAAAAAGTAATGTTAAAAGCAGGTTTAGTAGGTGCTGGGCATCTTGGAAAAATACATTTGAAATTGCTCAACCAATCAGAAAAATACGATTTGGTGGGCTTCCATGATAAAGATATAGAAAATTCAAAAAAGCTGGAAGCAGAATTTGGGTACAAATTTTATGAAAACTTAGATGAACTCTTGGATAAAATAGAGGTTCTGGATATCGTGACGCCTACATTTTATCATCATGACTATGCTAAAATAGCCATAGAAAGAGGCTTGGATTTTTTCATAGAAAAGCCTGTAACTCAGACCTTGGAGCAGGCAGAAGAGATTATTCAGCTTTGTAACGAAAAGGGAATCAGGGCGCAGGTAGGGCATGTAGAGCGCTACAATCCTGCATTTATTGCTACGAAGCCGTTTATCAGCGAACCAAAATTTATTGAAATCCACCGTTTAGCCGAGTTTAATCCGAGAGGAACGGATGTTTCTGTGGTTTTGGATTTGATGATACATGATTTGGATATTTTGCTTTCTTTGGTGAAATCTCCTGTGAAAAATATCCACGCAAGCGGTGTCTGTGTGGTCAGCAAATCGCCTGATATTGCCAATGCCAGAATAGAATTTGAGAATGGATGCGTGGCGAACCTTACCACGAGCCGAATCTCAATGAAATCCATGCGAAAGAGCCGATTTTTCCAGCGAGACGCCTATATTTCGGTGGATTTCTTAGAGAAAAAAGCGGAGGTTATCCGTATGAAACCAGCTCCTGAAAATCCATCAGATTTTGATATGATTATCCAAAATGCAGAGGGCGAAAGAAACCAAATCATATTCGAATATCCTAATATTCAGCCAAATAATGCCATTTTGGATGAGTTGGAAAGTTTTGCAAACTCCATCACCGAGAATAAGCCCGTAGAGGTAAGTCTGGAAGATGGAACGGAAGCGCTGAAAGTGGCTTTGGAAATTATGAAACTCATAGATAAAAAATAATTTATATGAAAACTTTTAAACTTGTATTGTTGTTATTTATTACTTCTGCATCGCTTGTTTTTGGGCAGGAGAAAAGGTATTTCTTTAAGTATAAATTTCAGCCAAATTCAAAGTATTTAATTAAATTAAAAACAGATATGGATGGAGGGTATAAATTTGTGGGAAGCAAAGAAGTGATAGATAAAATAGGAATGAATGAGGTGAAAATGAAGATGAATATGAACATGGGAAGCACCATTTCTACACAAAAGAAACAAGATAACAAAATTCCATTTGTATTAGAATACACTGATTACATTTCTGAAGCAGAAATTAATGGAGAGAAAGTGAACAGAAAAATTCCCATTCAAGGAGTTAAATTGAGCGGTGATATTGTAAATGGTAAGAAAATGGAGGTTAAGAATGTAGAAGGAAACATCAATGAAGAGACAAAGAAGATATTGGTAGAATCTATTAAACAATTTTCTGCAATAGATACGGATTTTCCTAAAGAAGGTCTAAAAATAGGTGATAGTTTTGATGTTGTTGTACCATATAAACAAAGTATACCGAATGCGGGCGATATAGAAATGAAAATGAATGTAAAATATAAACTCTTAAAAGTAGAAAAAGAGGAAGCCTATTTTGATATGTTGATAGATTTTGTAATGGGAGATAAGAATGTTAAAAACATGGACTTGTCTGCATCTGGTGATGGAAAAGGTTTTTTATTATTTGACATGAAAAATAATTATTTTACCAGTCAGAATATAGACATGACTATTAATTTAAAATTAAAAACAGAATTACTTACACTTGAAAATACTTCTAAAGCAAAATCCGTCATTACTCAACAAAAAATAAAATAAAAATATTTTTTAGAGAAACTACATTTATATTTATTAACTTTGCAAAACCTTATAAGATATATATTTTTAGTTAAACAATTTAAATTTAGAAAGTTATGAAATTACCAAAGTTTTTGATGGCAGATAATTCAGAATTCCCAGAGGATTTGTTCGTAGTACATACAGAATATCCAAGATTTATCCTAAATGTAGAGGAAGAAGAAGTAGAATGGTTAGATGATTTGGAAGGAGATGATGAGGAAACCGTTGCAAATGAAGCTACAAAAGTAGTAGAAGAAGCATTCGCATGGTGTGATGAAGAATTGGCGAAATACGACGATTTGGAAGATTAATTATCTTTAAAAACAAAATAAAAACCCACTTTTTAGTGGGTTTTTTATTTTATAGACCGAAAGCCTTTTTGATTTCTTCTACTTTATCCAGTTTTTCCCAAGTGAAAAACTCTAAACCTTTGATAGTAAGCTCATTTTTAGCTCCTTTGTTAAAGGTTTTATCCGCTACATGATAATTTCTTCCCATGTGTCCATAGGCTGCCGTTTCGCGGTAAATAGGATTTCTCAGTTTTAGGTTTTGCTCTATCGCATAAGGTCTCAGGTCAAATAATTGTTGGACTTTTTCTGCGATTTCGCCATCAGTAAGATTTACTTTGGAAGTTCCATAAGTGTTGATATACAAACCACAAGGTTTAGCAACACCGATGGCATAAGAAATCTGAACCAAAATTTCATCTGCAACTCCCGCTGCTACAAGGTTTTTAGCGATGTGTCTCATGGCATAGGCTGCACTTCTATCCACTTTAGAAGGGTCTTTTCCAGAGAATGCTCCTCCTCCGTGAGCGCCTTTTCCTCCGTAAGTATCTACGATAATTTTTCTTCCTGTAAGTCCAGTGTCTCCGTGCGGGCCACCGATTACGAATTTCCCAGTAGGGTTGATATGGAATGTAATATTATCATTGAAAAGCGCCTGAATTTCAGGTTTTTGTTTGGCTTTAACTTTTGGAATTAAAATCTCTATGATGTCTTTTCTGATTTTTGCCAGCATGTTTTCTTCTGTGTCAAATTCATCATGCTGAGTAGAAACCACGATGCTGTCTATTCTCACAGGTTTGTGATTATCAGAATATTCTATCGTAACTTGTGATTTCGCATCAGGGCGAAGGTAGGTGATTTCCTTATTTTCTCTCCTCAATGCAGAAAGTTCTCTCAAAATAGAATGAGCCAAGTCTAATGCCAGCGGCATGTAGTTTTCGGTTTCGTTTGTCGCATATCCGAACATAATTCCTTGGTCACCAGCACCTTGTGCATTTGCTTTAGTCTCAAAATCAGAGTTTTGGGTAACTCTGTCCACACCTTGGTTGATATCTGGCGACTGCTCGTGGATAGCAGAAATCACTCCACAAGAATCTCCATTGACCATATAAGCGCCTTTGGTATAGCCGATATCATTGATAACCTCCCTAGCGATAGTCTGCACATCAAGGTAAGCCTCAGATTTTACCTCTCCAGCTAGGACAACCTGCCCAGTGGTTACGAGCGTTTCACAAGCTACTTTTGAGTTCTTATCATAGGCCAAGAAATGGTCTATCAGCGCATCGGATATTTGGTCTGCGATTTTGTCTGGATGTCCTTCAGAAACGGACTCTGATGTAAATAAGTAAGCCATAAATTTCTTTATTTTTGGGTTATAGATTTTAAAATTTATATAAACTGTGAAACCAAAATAAAGAAACTAAAAAGAGAATTTCTGTTTTAGCATTTTTTATTGAGGTTGCAATCAGCACAAATTTTTCCTCTTAATTTTAAAAAGCAAATTTACATAAAAAAATTAAACTTCAAAATTAAATTTTACTGAGGAGCAATAATGGAGAAATTCTTCGGATTTTTATTGTAATTAAGATGTTTTGATAAAGCCTCTTTTATAAAAGTCCCAAATTCATTGAGCATCTTTTGTTTGTAAGTTGGTTTGTAGTAAATGAGGCTAATTTCTCTGGAAGGAAAAGGTTTTTTAAAATGGAAAACTTTTTTCTTCTGTTCTTCCGAGAGTTGCTGCATGGCAAGTTCTGGGAGCACAGTGATGCCTCCTGTTTTATCCACCATTTTTATAAGAGTACTGATGCTGGATGCCGAGAATTCTAAATTCTTTGGCTTCAGTGAGTTTTCCTTTAAATGACAGATGGATTCCATTTGTTTTCTCAAGCAGTTTCCTTCTTCCAAAAGCCAAAATTTATCCGAATTAAAATCCTCAGAACCTATAAAATATTCATCTTTATTTTCATAAGAGGAATAAATCAGCAGTTCTTCATTAAAAAGAAAATCACTGAAAAATTCTTCTGTTTCATGATATGGGGTAGAAATGATACCTGCATCTATTTCGCCAGATTTTAGCGATTTTATGATGTTTTCGGTATTCATTTCGTGGATGTTCATTTCTATTTTTTGGTTTTGATTTAGAAAATCAAAAATTTCGTTTGGAATAAGAAACCCAGAAACCGTAGGAATAATCCCAAGGTTGATTTTCCCAGCCAATACATTATTGAGCGAATGAGCTTTATTTTTTAGTTCTGTAATGCTTTCTAACACCGCTTTAGCAGAAGAAATTATCTCATCTCCTGCATCAGTGGTGCGGATGGGATGGGTGGTTCTGTCAAAGATTTTCAGACTTAGTTCATCTTCTAATTTCTGAATCATCGCGCTGAGTGTAGGCTGTGTGACATGACAAGCCAAAGCCGCTTTCCCGAAATGCTTGTATTTATCAACGGCGATAAGGTATTCTAACTGCTGGATGTTCATAATTTCAAAAATATTTTATATAAAACTTATTTTCAATAAAGCAAAGTTACAAAATTACTGTAACCAATCCTGATTGTAGGAAAAACAGAATTGGTTACAGCGAATTTACAAACTTATGTATAGAACTATTTTACAGTCTCTTTGTAAGAATCCGTAATGCCCTGCCCTGTGTAAGAAGTGAAATTCGTACTCCAGTTCTGAACTCTAGCTCCTGTGTATGTTTTAGTTACTGTCCATTTTACGAATAGATTACCATAAATGTCAGTAGCTTTTACTTCTACAAAAGATTTGAATCCCTTATTTACTTCAAAAGAAATACTTTCTGACATTCCACTTCTCAGATATATTTTTCTCTTGTTTCCATTGGCATCTCTATAGGTTACAGAGCCGTTAGCAGTGCTGTTTCTTGAATTGTTACTATGATGTTGAACCTGCAGTTTAGCCGTGTATATGGCATCATCATCTTTATCCCTAGAACAGGAAGAAACGATAAAACCCAAAACTAATGCAAGCGCACCCACTAAAATACTTCTTTTTGATAAAAACTTTTTCATTTTAAAAATTAAATTTTTTTGTTTTTAATAATTCTCAAAAATTATACCATAGATAGTAATAATCTTATTAGTAATCGGTTAGTTCTCTGCATAAGACTCGGTAGGAGCACAAGTACAGATTAGATTTCTGTCTCCATAGGCATCATCTACACGAGAAACTGTAGCGAAGAACTTGTTTTCTCTTATCCATTCCAGAGGATATGCTGCTTTTTCTCGGCTGTATGGTTTGTCCCATGCATCAGCGATTACCAGTTGTTCTGTATGAGGTGCATTTTTCAAGATATTGTTTTCCTTGTCAGCTTTGCCATTTACTATTTCATCAATTTCATATTTGATGTTTATCAAAGCTTCCGCGAATCTATCAAGTTCCTCTTTGCTTTCAGATTCGGTAGGCTCTATCATAAGGGTTCCTGCCACAGGGAAAGATACTGTAGGAGCGTGGAATCCGTAGTCCATCAGTCGTTTCGCAATATCGCCCACTTCTATACCATAGGTTTTGAATGGTCGGAAATCTACGATGCATTCGTGCGCCACTCTTTCATTTTCATTGCTATACAAGATGGAATAATGCTCTTTTAGCACATCTTTTAGGTAATTTGCGTTTAGAATAGCGTATTCTGTGGCTTTTTTTAGTCCTTGGGTTCCCAGCATTTTGATGTAGGCGTAGGAAATATTTACCACAAGGGCAGAACCATATGGAGCAGAAGAAATAGCATCGATAGAGTGCTCTGAACCGATTTTAACATTTGGATTCGAAGGTAAGAACGGAACCAAATGCTCTGCCACACAGATAGGCCCTACACCAGGTCCGCCGCCACCATGAGGGATCGCAAAGGTTTTATGTAAATTTAGGTGGCACACATCCGCACCGATATGCCCTGGGCTGGTAAAGCCAACCTGAGCATTCATATTAGCGCCATCCATGTATACCTGTCCGCCGTTGGCATGGATTAGATTGATAATATCTGTAACATTATTGTCAAAGAAACCATAAGTGGACGGATATGTAATCATGAATGCCGCCAGATTTTCTTTGTTCTGTTCTACTTTTGCTTTTAAATCTTCAAAATCAATCTGTCCGTTTTCTAGATTTTTTACCACAACTACTTTTAGCCCTGCTACGATAGCCGAAGCTGGATTCGTACCGTGTGCAGACTGTGGAATAAGCACGATGTCTCTATGTCCTTCGCCTTTGTGTTTTAGGTATTCACGGATTACCATCAGCCCAGCGTATTCGCCCTGTGCACCAGAGTTTGGCTGTAGGGAAGTTCCTGCAAAACCTGTGATTTCGGCTAAATCTTTTTCTAATTCTTTGATTAGTTTTTGATAGCCTTTCGCTTGTTCCATCGGCACGAAAGGGTGGATATTTCCCCATTCTGGCCAAGATAGAGGCAGCATTTCTGTAGCAGCATTCAGCTTCATCGTACAAGAACCAAGCGAAATCATAGAATGTGTAAGGGAAATGTCTTTTCTCTCCAGCTTTTTGATGTATCGCATTAGTTCTGTCTCTGTGTGGTATTTATGGAAAACCTCTTCCACTAGGACTTTGTCAGTTCTTAGAAGACTGCTAGGAAGGGTGATTTGTTCTTTTAAATTAATCTTAATAGCATTTTTACCGACAAACTCAGCAAAAACATCTGCTAATTTTTGGAGTTTTTTATTTGTAGTAGCTTCATTGATAGCAACGCTCACAAAACCATTTTCGAAATAATTTAGGTTGATTTTGTGGTTTTCCATCAATGTTTTCAAAGACTGTTTTTTGTCTTCGCTAAGTTTAAATCTTACCGTGTCAAAACTTGGATTATTTTCAACCTCGTAGCCCAGTTCAGCTAAAGTATCTCGCAAAGCATTAGCTTTAAAATGTATCTGTCCTGCAATGTGTTTCAGTCCTGCTTCTCCGTGATAGACAGCGTACATTCCTGCCATCACCGCTAGAAGAACCTGCGCTGTACAGATGTTGGAAGTCGCTTTTTCACGCTTGATGTGCTGTTCTCTGGTCTGCAAAGCCATTCTGAGCGCTCTCTTTCCGTACATATCCTGTGAAACTCCTATGATACGGCCAGGGATTTCTCTTTTGTATTCGTCTTTACAAGCGTAGAAAGCGGCGTGCGGCCCACCGTATCCCATAGGAATACCGAATCTCTGGGAAGTCCCGACAGCACAGTCAGCACCGAGCTGTGCAGGAGATTTTAGCATAACTAAAGCCAATAAATCACATGCTAAAACGACTTGAATATTTTGTTCTTTCAGAGATTTTATAATTTCTGTGTAATCCTCTATAACGCCTATTTTAGTAGGATATTGAAGTAAAGCTCCGAAATAAGAATTATCTAAATTTTCATGATATTTTCCTACAGTAATTTCTATTCCTAATCCTTCCGCTCTGGTTTTCAGCACGGCGATTGTTTGTGGAAGAACATCATCAGAAATGAAAAATTTATTTGCTCCTGCGTTTTTTTGTTCCTTTGTTCTATTGGAGAAGAACATGTGCATAGCTTCGGCAGCTGCAGTTCCTTCATCCAAAAGGGAAGCATTTGCTAATGGGAAACCTGTAAGGCTCACTATCATAGTCTGATAGTTAAGCAGCGCTTCTAATCTTCCTTGTGAAATCTCCGCTTGGTAAGGCGTGTAAGCCGTATACCAGCTAGGATTTTCCAAAATATTTCGCTGGATGACAGCAGGAAGAATAGCAGGGTGGTATCCTAGTCCAATGTAAGAATCAAACTGCTGATTTTCAGAAGCCAGTTCTTTAGAATGAGAAAGCATTTCAAACTCGGACAGAGGTTCTGAAATGCTTAAATCTTTTTGTAATCGGATAGAATGTGGAATAGTCTGAGAGATCAGTTCATCAATGCTGGAAACACCTACTTTTTTCAGCATTTCGTTTTTGTTCGTTTCATTGAGACTGATGTGTCTGTTTACAAATTCTGATGTGTTCATAAGTTATTATTGGGTATAAGGTTGAAACTTAGTTTGTGGTAAAGGTAGACAATTTTTTGTTTTTTACAAAGGTTTTTGTTTTGGAATTTGAAAAGATGGAGTTTAGTAATATTTTTTCCATTTTTTCTTTAATTCATCTAAAATTTTTTGTTCGGTGGCGTTTTGTTTTGGCTGGTAAAATTTGGCTCCACTTATTTCCTCTGGCAAAAATTCCTGCTCCACGAAACCTTCTTTGTAATCATGCGCGTATTGGTAGTTTTTGCCGTAGTTCATATCTTTCATCAGTTTGGTAGGCGCATTGCGCAGGTGCAGAGGCACAGGCAGATTTCCTGTTTTCTTTACAAAAGACAAAGCTTCATTTATAGCCAAATAAGAAGAATTACTTTTCGGCGAAACAGCCAAATATACAGCACATTCACTCAGGATAATTCTGGCTTCAGGATTGCCGATGACATTCACTGCCTGAAAGCACTGAGTAGCCACTGTGAGGGCGTTAGGATTGGCAAGACCTATATCCTCGGAAGCAGAAATGAGCATCCTGCGGGCGATGAATTTGATGTCTTCTCCTCCTGCCAGCATTCTCGCGAGCCAGTAGACCGCGGCGTTTGGGTCTGAGCCACGGATGGACTTTATAAAGGCTGAAATGATATCATAGTGCTGTTCTCCATTCTTGTCGTAGAGAACCATGTTTTCTTGTAAAACAGAGAGAATTTCTTCGCTGGTAATTTCTTTGTTTTTGTCTTTTAAAAACTGATTGAGAACGATTTCCAGCCCGTTGATGAGTTTTCGGGCATCTCCGCCAGAATATTGTATAAAGGCTTCGCTTTCTTTGATTTTAAAATTAGACTGAAATTCAGAATTATACTGATTTAATGCTGATTTTAGGAGTTCTTCCAGTTTTTCGTAAGAAAGAGATTTCAAGGTATAGACTTGGCAGCGTGAAAGCAGCGCCGCAACGACCTCAAAACTAGGATTTTCCGTAGTAGCACCGATAAGGACTACCCAGCCTTTTTCTACAGCGTGGAGTAGGCTGTCCTGCTGGGTTTTATTGAACCGATGAATTTCATCAATGAAAAGAATAGGGCTTTTTCCGCTGAATAGATTTTGTTTTTTGGTTTCTTCTATGATTTCGCGGACATCTTTAACCCCAGAACTTATGGCATTGAGTTTGAAAAATTTTCGTCCTGACTGCTCTGCGATGATTTCTGCTAGGGTAGTTTTCCCTGTTCCAGGCGGCCCCCAGAAAATGAGCGAATTGAGCGTGTCATTTTCCAGCATTTTTCGGATAGTGCCGTTGGTTCCCGTTAGGTGTTCCTGCCCGATGACTTCATCAAGGCTTTTGGGACGCATTTTTTCTGCAAGTGGTGTCATATTTCAATATTAAAAGGCTATAAGCATACGCTTACAGCCTAGTTTTTAATCTTCATTTTTCTTTTTCTTAACAAACTTCATGATGTAGTCCCATCCGAAGAAAATACCCATCAGGATGGCTGCTACCCACCAGTAAGAGGTTTTGTTGGCTTCGCCAGTGTTAGTTGCTTTGAACATTCTATCCCAGCGTATACGCCAGCCATTGGCTTGGTAAGAAGAATTATTATCTGTGAAAGAACCTTCTAAACTCAGCCAAGTGAACATAGGCGATCCCATGATGTGGGTTTCTGGAACAAATCCGAAATATCTGGAATCCAATGAAGCATCTCTATTGTCTCCCATCATGAAATAGTAGTTTTGTTTGACTTCGTATTTGTCAGCAGCTACTTTATTGATGAAAATTTGGTTTCCTTTTACTTCTAAGATATTGTTTTCGTATTCTCTTATCAGTTTGCTGTACATCGGTATCGTTTCGAGGTTGATGTCTATGATGTCGCCTTTTTTAGGAATTTTGATAGGTCCATACCAGTCCTTATTCCAGTCTTTGTTCATTGGGAAAATGGTATTGGAAATATCTACTTTGTCAGTATAGATGATTCGTTGTTCCTCTTGGGATTTTTTAAGGTTAAGATGCATAGAAATATCCTGAACTCCCTTTGGCTCAATGGAAGGCTCTACAGAGGTTACGCCAGGGATTTCCTTGATTTCTTCAGCCAAAGTAGGTGTAAGCCCACTGAAAGAGTATGAAAATCCATTGGCTGTTTGGAATTCTCTCACAGGCAGGAAACCTACATTTTGATATAGATGAGGAATGTCCAGCTGGGTTTTTGCATTGACATTATAGGCCTGCTGAATTTCTGCATCGCCCATTTTTTGCTCTGGTTTTCCGTTTATGAAGAGTTTCCCAGCTTTTATTTCTAAAACATCTCCAGCCACGGCCACAGCTCTTTTTACATATGGGTCTTTTCTGTCAATAGATGTATGAACGCTGTCACCAGGGTAGTTGAACACCACGATGTCATTTCTCTCAACATTACTAAATGCTGGAAGACGAAGGTATGGTAATTTGACGCTTTCTACATAAGATTTTGGGTCGTTTTTAGGGTTGCCGTCTTTTGCTCTGTCAAATAGAGTAGATTGTAAAAACGGCACCGCCAAAGGTCTCATAGGCAGTCTAAGCCCATATTTTAGTTTATTGACAAAGAGAAAATCTCCCACTAAAAGGGTTCTCTCCATAGACCCTGTCGGAATACCAAAAGGCTGAAAAGAGAAAGTATGTATCACCGTAGCAAAAACAACGGCATAAGTGATAGAACTCCAGAAAGAATCCTTTTTTATTTCCTCTTCATCAATGTCTTCTTCATCTACAAGCTCAGTAGAGGAGGAGTAATTGACAACAGCCAAGTAAACAAAAGGCAGCGCGATTGTCAAAAATTTTTGTCCAAAACTGGTCTTTCCAAATCTTTCCATTAAAAATAAATGAAAAACAGAAAGCATCACAGTTCCCACGATAGGGAAATAAGTCAGAACCACCCACCATTTAGGTCTTTTGGTTTCTTTAAGAATGATGAAATAGTTATAAAACGGGACAAATGCAAACAGCGGATTGTATCCCATTTTCTTGAATAATTTCCAAGTGGAAATTCCCAATAATGCGCTGATAATGAGAATGTATAGTGAATAAGTTAGTAAGTATTCCATTTTGAATATTTTGTAGATTTAGTTAGGATTATTTTTCTCTCTTGATTCTATAAGTGAGAAGACTTGGTCCATTGATAGGTTGAACATTGTGTTTTCTTCGGTCACAGGTGAGAAGTAAAATTTTAGTTTTTCCTCTCCAAATTCAGCGATTAGTTTCTCCCAGTCTTCATTTCTTATGACCACAAAACTAAGTGTATCGCCACCCAAAGAAGGTTTGAACCAGCAGAGTTTATATTTATCATCGATGAATTTTCCGATAGATTTTAGTGTCGTATCTCTATCCCATGCATCCTCAGCATAAGGGATAATCGCTTCTTTTTCATTTTTTTTTAGGATAACGGTATCTAGTGCGCCTTCCTTTTCAGAAGGGATGGTTTTCCATTCTATTTGGTCTGCTTCGCTCAGCTCATCATTGACATAGCTCACGATATCTTCATCATATTCTCTCCAGTCTACCCAAAAAATATTTTCATTATCAAAAAAAGTTTCAATATTTTCAATGGGATTATCTGATAAAAAAGTTCTGATTTGTTCTATCATAATTTTCTATTTAGTGCAAATATAAAAAAAAGGCTAAATATTTGCCTTTTCTTATTCTTATAATCCTAAAACTTCTTTTACGCTAAAGTTCCCTTTTCTTCCGATAATCCATTCAGAGGCGATTACAGCGCCTAATGCAAAGCCGTTTCGGTTGAAAGCGGTGTGTTTTATCTCGATTTCATCCACTTCGGAACGATAAGTTACAATGTGAGTTCCAGGGACTTCCTCCTCTCTTATGGCTCTGATGCCCAGTTCTTTACCCAAGGTATCATCTAATTTCCATTTTTCAAAATTAGAATTGGCGATAATGTCCTGCGCAAGGGAAATTGCTGTTCCGCTTGGTTTGTCCAGCTTGTGGATGTGGTGGATTTCTTCTAATTGGCAGTGATAGTCATTGTTAAAAGGTTTCATCAGCTGAGCTAATTTTTCATTCAAAGCGAAAAATAAATTCACTCCCAAACTAAAATTAGACCCATATAAAAATGCAGAGTTGTTTTCTATGCAGATTTTTTCTATTTCAAGTTTTTTCTCAAGCCAGCCTGTGGTTCCGCATACTACGGGAATGCCCTGTTCAAGGCAGAATTTGATGTTTCCAAATGCAGATTCTGGGCTAGAGAACTCTATCACTACATCAGGGTTATTTAGGTTTTCCAAAGTGGGAGATTCATTGAGCCGAGCCACTATTTCATGTCCTCGTGTTTGGGCTATTTTATCAATAATCTGCCCCATTTTTCCGTATCCTACTAATGCTATTTTCATTGGTTTTAAAATTTATATCTTAGGGCAAGACCTGCCTTTGCTGTATGTATTGGGTCTGTGTAATCGTGCAGAATGGTCGGCGAAATTGCTAAATCCGGGTCTTTACGCCCTTCGTCAAGGTGGGCATCTACCACAGCATCTATGATGTTTAGCAGATAGATTCCCGCAGTGATAGCAATGGCATAGTCACGGTATCTTCTTCTGGAATCTTGGGTATTTCCAAGGGCAGTCTTTAAATCTAGTCCCGTAATTCCAGAAAACTCGTGCGGTTCGCCATTTAACTCTGCTTCAAAAGCATTTTTGTATCTTTTATATTGTTTTTGGTTCCAAATGATGAATCCTACTCCCGTTCCTATCGCTCCCCAGACAATAGGGATTTTCCAGTATTTGCGATTGTAATACTGTCCCCAGCCAGGGATGATGGCAGACCGCCAGCCAGCTTTGGTAGGGTTGAGCCCAGAATAAGATGTTTTCTTATGGAGTAGTTCTATATCCGTGACTATTTCGTTTTCTACCTGCACCGAGTCTTTTTTCTCTGCTTCTTGTGCAAAGAAAAAATAAGAAATAAACACGAATATAAAACCTAATAATTTTTTCATCTGATTTAGTTAAAATAAGAGAGGATTTTCTCTAATTCTTCTTCATTGTCAAAGTTAAGGACTATTTTCCCTTTGTCTCCCTTTGCAGAAGATTTTATTTCTACTTTTAGTGCCAGAGCGTCTGCAATGGTTTTTTCAGCTCTGCGAAGGTTGTTCGGAAGAGTTTTTGGTTCCTTGGAAATAGGAGTTTCTTTTGGGCTTTTGAAATGTTTTGCAGCTTCTTCCGCCTGTCTTACACTTAGTCTGTTGTTTACAATTTGTTCAAATAAAACCTGCTGGTGTTCTGGGTTTTCTAAACTTAAAATCGCTCTTCCGTGTCCAGCGGAAATGTCACCATTTCGAATAGCCTGCTGAACATCTGGGCTTAGTTTTAGAAGTCGGATAGAGTTGGTGATTGTACTTCTCTCTTTTCCTACACGCTGGCTGAGTGCTTCCTGCGTAAGACCGATTTCCTCTAATAATCTCTGATAGGTAAGGGCTACTTCTATGGCGTCTAAGTCTTCTCTCTGGATGTTTTCCACCAAAGCCATTTCCAGCAGTTCTTGGTCATTTACCAGCCTTACATAGGCAGGGATTTCTTTTAGACCAGCCATTTTGGAAGCGCGGTATCTTCTTTCCCCAGAAATAATCTCAAATTTAGCTCCGTCTTTTCTTACGGTTATGGGTTGTATAATCCCCAAAACCTTGATGGATTCGGCAAGTTCCTGCAATGCCTTTTCATCAAAATGAGTTCTCGGCTGGTTGGCATTAGGATAGATATCCTCAATAGGAATTTCTACAATATTTCCTACCAAATCCTTTGCTCCTGCATCTGTCGCAGACTGCACAGCCTTGGACTCAGCACTTAGAATAGCTCCGAGACCACGCCCCATAGCTCTTTTTTTATCTTTCATAGATTTTGTATGTTTACGAACGCTCTTTTTGTCTTAATTATTATCAGAGCGATTTACTTTTTTGATTTTTTACTTTCCTTCTTTTTGCTCGGAATTTTTTGTTCATTTTTTAGCAAAATTTCCTCTGCCAGCTGTATATACTGCACAGCACCTTTGCTCTCGGCATCGTATTTTAGGATACTTTCCCCGAAACTCGGCGCCTCGCTCAGACGAGTGTTTCTGCTGATGATAGTTTCGAAAACGATTTCAGGGAAATGTGAGTTGGTTTCCTCTACCACTTGGTTAGAAAGCCTTAGACGAGAGTCAAACATTGTTAGAAGAAGCCCTTCAATGTCTAAGTTAGGATTGTGGAAACTTTGTATGTTTTTGATGGTGTTTAGAAGTTTTCCAAGCCCTTCTAATGCGAAATATTCACACTGAACAGGGATGATGACCGAATCCGCAGCAGTAAGTGCATTGATAGTGATAAGTCCTAAACTTGGCGCACAGTCTATAATGATATAGTCGTATTCGTTTTTTATCTCCTTCAAAGCTTCTTTCAGCATATATTCGCGGTTTTCCTTGTCCACTAGTTCTATCTCCGCCGCTACTAAATCTATATGAGATGGGATAATATCTACATTTGGTGAAGAAGTAGGGAGGATGCACTCACGAACTTTGGCATGATGTTCCAAAAGGTCATATGTGGAATATGTAACTTCCTCTACACCCAGACCAGAAGTAGCATTGGCCTGTGGGTCTGCATCTATTAATAAAACTTTTTTCTCTAAAACGCCCAATGCAGAGGCTAGATTTACCGAAGTGGTAGTTTTTCCTACACCTCCTTTTTGATTGGCAACACCTATAATTTTACCCATATTCAAAATATTAGGCTCCAAAAATACAATTATTTTAATGTTTCACGGTATGTCAAAAATCAATAATTCTGTAAATCTTTATAAATCAAAAGATTATCTATTCGTAAATTTATCCACACATTTCTTATCTTTGTGGATAAAATTTTTTCAATGACCATCATTCAAGTCAAAAATCTTTTTTCCGAGGAGCTTCAAAGCCTTTATACTTCGGCAGAGTGCGTGGAATTATTTTTTATTTTCTGTGAAAAAATATTGAATCTGAATAAGATAGATATTCGCTCACAGCTCGAAAATTCTATTTCTGCCGAAAACCAAAATGAGTTTTTGAAAACCGTATCCATACTAAAAGAAGGGAAACCTTATCAGCAGATTTTGGGTGAAACTTATTTTTATGGAAATAAATTTTTCGTTGATGAAAATGTCCTTATTCCACGCCCTGAAACCGAGGAGCTGATAGAATTGATAGAAAACAAACTAAGCCATTTGAAAAAAGAAAAACTAAAAATTCTGGATGTAGGAACAGGGAGCGGCTGCATCAGTATTTCTTTGGCAAAAATATTTCCAAATGCAGAGGTCAGCAGTATCGACATTTCTGAAAAAGCACTAAATATAGCCCAAAAAAACGCCGATTTTCATAAAGTGAAAGTCAATTTTATTCAGAAAGATTATTTGACTGGGAAATTGGATGAAATTTACGATATCATAGTGAGCAATCCTCCGTATATAGATGTTTTAGAAAAGGAAGAAATTTCGCATTCTGTGAAAGGTTTTGAGCCAAATATAGCGCTTTTCGCTCCTGAAAACAGAGTTCTTGCATTTTATGAAAAAATAGCCCAAGACTCTGAAAACCACTTGAAAAAAGGAGGTTATGTTTTTTTGGAAATCAACCAAAAATTAGGAAAAGAAACATTACAGCTGTTTCAAGATGTTCTCACAAAATCAGAACTTATAAAGGATTTATCAGAAAATGACCGATTTGTGATTGGCAAAAAATAAAATCCCTCTTATAATTTAGAGGGATTTTTTCTTATTTGCTGTTGTATTTTTCTAAAATTTCTCTGATGTCACGGTCGCCCACCATACGGTCTACTTCCTTCGCGATTTCTGGTTTGTCAGAAAGTAGAGCTTTTAGTTTTTTCTTGTATCGGCCTTTTACAGGGATGTTTACAATCTCATTGCCTTTTACGAAATAGTCTTCGTGCTCGTAGTTGGCATCCCAAGTGTCAGCTCTGTAGCTGAAATATCTTCTGTACCAAGAAACATCTCCTTGCAGCATGATTTCAAATAATTTTCCGTTTTTCTTTAGCTCTGGCATTTGTCGGAAAACTCTTTTGTTCATTTTTCTATCGGTAAATTCAAGGTAAAAAATATCCTTGTCCCAAAGCCTCACCGCCTCTCTTCTTTCGCCGACTTTAAAGCCGTTTTCAAAAACTAATGGATTGAATTTGTTTTTGCTCAATACATGAGGATAAAGATTAGCCTTGGTAGAAATGGTATCGGTAGAAATTACAGGAATGTATCTAATGTCAGTCTGCTGAGCCTTTGCTAATGAAATGATGCTCAACAAGATAAGTGCAAATGTTTTTTTCATAAATATAATCTAAAAAATTTAATTAAAAATCTTAAACGAAAGGCGTTTTTACCACCTTTGCAGGAATGTTTTTATTTCTTATTTGGATGAAAATAGCGGATTCTGGTTTAGAAAACTCAGTTTTTACATAAGCCAGTCCAAGTCCTATTTTCTTCATTGGCGAAGATGTTCCAGAAGTTACTTTGCCGATGACATTTCCTTCAGCATCCACCACAGGGTAGTCGTGTCTTGGAACGCCTTTCTCTAGTAATTCAAAACCAACTAACTTTCGAGAAACGCCTTCTTCTTTTTGTTTTTTGAAAAATTCAGCATCCACGAAATCACCTTTTCCAAGTTTCGTAATCCAGCCCAGACCTGCTTCCAGTGGAGAGGTAGAATCATCAATATCATTGCCATAGAGACAGAATCCTTTTTCTAATCTCAGCGTATCTCTTGCTGCTAGCCCGCATGGCACGAGGCCTTCCTCTTTTCCCGCTTCTGTGAGGGCGTTCCAAAGCTGTTCGGCATTTTCATTTTTAAAATAAATCTCAAATCCGCCACTTCCTGTGTAGCCTGTGTTTGAGATGATTACATCCTGCACGCCATCCACCGTTCCTATAGTAAAATGATAATAAGGGATTTCGGAAAGATTAGTGCTGGTTAGCTTTTGCAGAATCTGTGTTGCCAAAGGTCCTTGGATAGCGATTAGAGAAGTTTCATCGGAAATGTTGGTCATTTTTGCTCCAAATTTTTCATTGAATTTAGAAATATGATTCCAGTCTTTTTCAATGTTAGAAGCATTGACCACCACGAAATATACTTCGTCCGCCATTTTGTAGATGATGAGGTCATCCACTATTCCTCCTTGTCCGTTTGGAAGGCAGGAATACTGGGCTTTTCCATCAGTCAGCGTATTTAGGTCGTTGGTAGTTACATATTGCAGAAGGTCTTTTGCACCTGCGCCTTCTATGATGAACTGTCCCATGTGCGATACATCAAACATTCCTGCTTTTTCTCTCACAGCGAAATGTTCTTCCGTCACGCCAGAATACTGGACAGGCATATCAAAACCAGCGAAAGGCACCATTTTAGCGCCGAGTTCTACATGTTTGTTATAAAGTGCTGTTTTTTTCATTTTTTTAAATTTAAATGGTTATATAATTGTGAGTATTTTATGTCTATAATTTGTTTGGTAATGTAATCCCAAGTTGTATTGTTTTGAATATTAGTTTTAGAATATTCTTTTTTGTTGGTTTTTATTATGATTTTTGTGGTAGGGAGATCCATTATCAGTTCTTTGCTTGGTTTTCCGTTTTCAAAATCCTCTAAATCAATTTTATCAATGAACGCCTCCCAGTCTTTATTATTGTTATTTAATGACAAATTTGCTATGGTTTTTTCATCAGTTACACCTTCTGTAAGACGATAAATAATAGAATCTTTGGTTATCACTAAATGTACATTTTTACCACCAGTATCTCCTCCTGTTTGAGAATAAATTATCCTTTCTATTTTCTCAGCATTTTGTTTTTCAGAAATGCTGGTTTTCTGAGTGTCTGGGCTGGTAGCCATTGCTTTCTCTGTTCCATTACAAGAATGAAGCCAACACAAAACGAAAATAAAGAAAAACTTTTTCATAAAAATAGTTTATTTATTCATAAATGCCTTTTTTTCCAAATTCCTTTGCGATGATTTGTAGTAAATCATACCAAACTTCCCTATCATGGTTATTGCCGTAAGCATTCATCTTTCTATAAGTCTTCTTATCAGTTTTGATGATAATGACCTTGTCCTGTCCATCAAAAGCCTGTTGGCTAGGTCCATCTTTCAGTTCTTTGAATTTGTTCAGATTTATTTTTTTAGTGAAAGCTTCCCAGTTTTCAGGTGTGTTTGGTAGCGAAATTTCCTCTGGAAGTTCTTTGTTTTGTCTCATTAGAGGTTTTTTGCTAAATTCTTTTTTTAAAGAATTGAGGGTGTATTGTCTTGAATAAAGAGCTCTTCCTCCAAAACTACTAAATTCCACTTGCTGTATTTTCTCCTGCCCATGCAGGGAAATAGAAGTTAAAGTCAATGCAAAAAATAGTTTAAACAATAATTTTTTCATAAAATTTATTTATTCATAAATGCCTTTTTTTCCAAATTCCTTTGCGATGATTTGTAGTAAATCATACCAAACTTCCCTATCATGGTTATTGCCGTAAGCATTCATCTTTCTATAAGTCTTCTTATCAGTTTTGATGATAATGACCTTGTCCTGTCCATCAAAAGCCTGTTGGCTAGGTCCATCTTTCAGTTCTTTGAATTTGTTCAGATTTATTTTTTTAGTGAAAGCTTCCCAGTTTTCAGGTGTGTTTGGTAGCGAAATTTCCTCTGGAAGTTCTTTGTTTTGTCTCATTAGAGGTTTTTTGCTAAATTCTTTTTTTAAAGAATTGAGGGTGTATTGTCTTGAATAAAGAGCTCTTCCTCCAAAACTACTAAATTCCACTTGCTGTATTTTCTCCTGTCCGTGCAGGGAAATAGAAGCGAAAGCCAATGCAAAAAATAGTTTAAACAATAATTTTTTCATATTTTTTCAAATTCCTCTGCGATGATTTGTAGTAAATCGTACCAAGTTTCCCTGTCATGGTCGTTGCCGTAAGCATTCATTTTTCTATAAGTCTTTTTATTAGTTTTGATGATAATGACCTTGTCCTGCCCACCAAAAGCCTGTTCGCTGGGACAATCTCTCAGTTTTTTGAATTTGTTCAGATTTATTTTTTTAGTGAAAGTTTCCCAGTTCTTGGGTGTGTTTGGTAGCGAAACTTCCTTTGAGAGTTCTTCTTTTTGTCCCATTAGAGGTTTTGCGCTAAATTCTTTTTTTAAAGAATTGAGGGTGTATTGTCTTGAATAAAGAGCCATTCCTCCAAAACTACTAAATTCCACCTGCTGTATTTTCTCCTGTCCGTGCAGGGAAATAGAAGTGAAAGCCCATGCAAAAAATAGTTTAAACAATAATTTTTTCATATTTTTTCAAATTCCTCTGCGATGATTTGTAGTAAATCGTACCAAGTTTCCCTGTCATGGTCGTTGCCGTAAGCATTCATTTTTCTATAAGTCTTTTTATTAGTTTTGATGATAATGACCTTGTCCTGCCCACCAAAAGCCTGTTCGCTGGGACAATCTCTCAGTTTTTTGAATTTGTTCAGATTTATTTTTTTAGTGAAAGTTTCCCAGTTCTTGGGTGTGTTTGGTAGCGAAACTTCCTTTGAGAGTTCTTCTTTTTGTCCCATTAGAGGTTTTGCGCTAAATTCTTTTTTTAGAGAATTGAAAGTGTATCGGCTTGAATAAAGAGCCATTCCTCCAAATATATGGACTTCTACCTGCTGTATTTTCTCCTGTCCGTGCAGGGAAATGGAAACAAAGGCTAATGCAAAAAATAGTTTAAACAATAATTTTTTCATGATAAATGCTGTTTGTATTCGTTGAGTATTATTTTAAACCATTCAGTGAAGTTTTCTGGTTTTTCTTTCATTTCTCTGTCCAAATCCTCTACGGAAATATAGCGTACTTCCGAAACTTCCTCTGAATTTAGGCTGAAATCACCTTCAAAAAATCCAGTGAAAACATAGTCCATTTCATGCTCCCAAAGCCCTTGCCCTACATCAGCTTTATAGATAAAATGGAATTTTTCCTCTATGTCAACAGAAATCCCAAGTTCTTCCTGCATACGCCTTAGAGCGGCTTCTTTATAGGATTCTCCCTCTCGTGGGTGGGAACAGACTGCATTAGTCCATAGATTGGGCGAATGGTATTTAGAACCAGCCCTTCTTTGCAGAAGCATTTCTCCCTTTTCATTAAACAAAAAAACAGAAAAAGCACGATGCAGAACTCCCTTTTCGTGGGCTTCCTGCTTGTTCATTACGCCTAAAAATTCATCATTCGGAGTGATTAAAACTACTTTTTCTTCCATTTGTTCAATAAGGTACAAATTTAGCAATTTATTTTAGTCTGGAAATATCAAATATTTAAAATCAAATTTATATCTTTGTGGGATAACTATTATTAGAATTTATTAAAACTATTATTATGAAAGTATTAGCAAATGACGGTTTAGACCAGTCTGGAATTGATGGTTTGCAAAAAGCAGGTTTTGAGGTGATTACTGCCAAAGTTCCACAGGAAGAATTGATAAACTATATCAATGAAAACCAAGTGAGAACGCTTCTAGTGCGTAGTGCAACCAAAGTAAGAAAGGATATCATAGATGCTTGTCCTTCTCTGAAAATCATCGGTAGAGGTGGTGTAGGAATGGATAATATAGATGTGGAATATGCACGAGAAAAAGGTATCAATGTAATTAATACACCTGCGGCTTCGTCAGCATCTGTGGCAGAATTGGTTTTTGCTCATTTGTTTTCAGGATGTAGATTTTTAACAGATTCTAACCGAAAAATGCCAGTAGAAGGAGATTCTAAATTCGCAGAGCTTAAAAAAGCTTATACAAAAGGCGTAGAGCTGAGAGGAAAAACTATCGGTATCATTGGTTTTGGTAGAATTGGTCAGGAAGTGGCTAAAATGGCTTTAGGTCTAGGAATGAGAGTTTTAGCGGTGGATAATTTTGCTGAAAAAGTGAATTTAAAAGTAGAATTTTTCAATGGGCAGTCAGTAGATTTTGAAATCAAAACACAGTCTAAAGAAGAAGTTCTAAAAGAAGCAGATTTCGTTACACTTCATGTTCCAGCTCAAAAAGAATTTGTTATTGGTCAGAAAGAATTTGATTTAATGAAAAATGGAGCTGCACTTGTGAACTGTGCCAGAGGTGGAGTAGTAGATGAAGAAGCGCTTCTAAAAGCTTTGGATAGTGGTAAATTAGCTTTTGCAGGGCTGGATGTATTTATTAATGAGCCTACACCTGCTAAGAGTGTTCTGTCTCACCCGAAAATTTCACTAACTCCTCATACAGGAGCTTCTACTAATGAAGCGCAGGATAGAATCGGTATTTCGCTAGCAGAACAGATTATATCTATTTTAAAATAAAAATATAAGTGCAATACTATCAGAGTCTTATCAAAAATGATAAGACTTTTGTTGTTTATAAATGAATTTAATTTTGTAACTTTGCAGAACGAATTGACTTATGTCAATAGAAATAAGCAGTATGTCAAATCAAAAAATTCTATATGTCACTACAGAGATGTTTCCTTATCAGGAGGGAACAAATATGGCTTCAGAAGTGAATAAGATGGCTCTGAAAATGCATCAGGAAGGAAATGATGTGAGGGTTTTTATGCCAAGATTTGGGCTGATTAGTGAGAGGAAATATCAGTTGCATGAGGTGATCCGTCTTTCAGGAATGAATATTATTATAAATGATTTGGATCAGCCTTTGATAGTAAAAGTGGCATCTTTACCAGGGGAAAGGTTACAGGTGTATTTTATAGATAATGATGAGTATTTTAAGAGAAAATCTTACTATGCAGATGAAGAAGGAAAACCTTTCGAGGACAATGATGAGAGAGCTATATTCTTTACAAGAGGAGTGATAGAAACCATCAAGAAACTAAACTGGGTGCCGGATGTGATACACCTTAATGGGTGGATGTCTTCTTTTGTAGCGATATATTTGAAGAATTTCTATAAATCAGATACATATTTTCAAGATACTAAACTTGTTTTGTCAGTATACAATGAGAAAAATTTTAGTTTAGGAAAGGAAATAGAAGAGAAATTGAAATTCGATGGAATAAGTGATCTGAAGGCTATTGAAAATCCTACAATACAAGATTTTGTTGTTGAAGGGATGGATTTAGTAGATTTGATTGTAAAAGGAGATAAAAAACTAAATAAGGTATTAGAGGAAGGCTTTAAGAATACAAAAATGCCTAAAATAGAAGGAGTTAATGAAGAGGGAATATCAGAAATTTATAAATAAAACTAAGAAACAGATGAGTAAAATAAAGTCAATATTATCAGTTTTTCTTTTTGGAGGTTTGATGGTCAGTTGTAATTCTGATGCTGATGACTTGGGGAAAAATCTTTTTGATGGTAATTCAGTTACTGGAAATCAGGTTTCTTATGATTTGATAGCCTACAATATAAATAATGGAGATGCCGTAAGAGCTGATTCTTATGCGTTGCAAAGAGCTACATTAGGTGCTTTCACTGAAGGTCAGTTTGGTACACAAGAGTCAGCATATGTTACTCAAGTGAGATTGTCTAAATATGCTCCTGATTTTGGAACTAGTCCAATAGTAGATTCTGTGGTTTTAGAAATTAAGCCTCAATATGAT